>NZ_JBEXGM010000005.1:0-80725 GCF_040607335.1 Streptomyces sp. NPDC005303
CCCGTGAGAGCGCGTCGGCCCTGAGTCCCAGCTCCACGAGCCGCCCGTCGCGGGCCCGGCCGGCGGGATGCCGGTCATCCTGCCTTTCGTCGGGTCAGTTGATGCGGACGATCTTCCAGAGTTGGTCGTCGACGGTGAGGTTGTTCCATTGGATGACGGCTGCGCTGTCGGCGGTGGAGGACTGGGCGACGCCGGCGTAGAGGGTGCTGTTGAGGTTGCGGAGTTTGTAGTAGCCGTTGCCCGAGTCGGTGAGGGTCCACTTCTGGGAGTCGGCGGTGGAGGGGGTGTTCTGGACTATCGCGGCTCCTGCGTTGGTGGAGGAGTTGGCGATGTCCAGGTTGAGGTTGCTGTTGGCGTTCTTGATGTTCCAGGTTCCGTTGCCGGCGGACTGGAAGGTGAACAGCTGGCAGGGGCAGGCGGAGTTGTGGTACTGCTGCGCGGCTGTGCCGGCGGTGGTGGAGGCGGCGGGGATGTCGATGTACTTGCCGCTGTTCTTGTTGACGAGGACGTACTGTCCGGTGCCCAGTGGTGGCAGGGCGGTCTGGGTGAGGTTCCAGCGCTGGCAGGCGCAGTTGCTGGTGGTCCACTGGTCGGCGGCGGTGCCGGCGGTGGTGGAGGCGCCGGGGATCTCGAGGAGTTTGCCGGTGACGCGGTTGGTGATGGTGTAGCCGCCGGCGGGGCTGGGGGCGACCGCCCACTCGTGGTCGAGGGTGCCGTTGTCGTCCCACTGCAGAATGGCGGCGCCGTCGGCGGTGGACTGGCCCTGGACGCCGAGGACCTTGCCGCTGGCGACGTTGAAGATCTTGAAGTAGCCGGAGGTCTGCTGGACGAACTTCCACTGCTGGTCGGTGGCGTTGTCGGCGTTCTGCTGGGTGGCGGCGGTGCCGTTGGTGGTGGAGCCGCCCGCGATGGTGAGCATCAGGTTGCTGCCCGCGTTGGAGGCGGTGTAGGTGGCGCCGTCGGAGATCCCGCCGCCCAGATCGATCGTGCTGTACTGGATGGGGTTGAGGGTGCTTCCGTTACGGCCCCCGCTGAAGATCTCCAGGCTGTGTCCGTCGGACAGGGGGAACATGCCGCGGCTGTAGCCGCGGGGGACGTTGGACTGGATGTGGATCCAGGCGTCCGAGGCGCCGCCCTGGGTGTTGGTGAACACGTCCTGCACGGTGTCGCCGCTGACGACGAGGGTGCCGTTGGGGCCGCCGGTGGGCAGCCAGGTGACGTAGGGCGCCCCGCTGGGGATGGTGCCGTCGGTCGCCCGCAGCACCTGGTCGGTGGCGGAGTTGAACGCCTCGGGGTCGGCGGAGACCTTGTAGTACACGGAGCAGCCACCCTCGGGTGCACCGCAGTACTCGTGGGTCATCACGTAGTTGCCGTTGGGCAGCCGGGTCACCACCGGCATGCCCGGCCGCTTGGAGTAGGTCGGCTTCGTCACGTCGTCCACGACCGGGCCCCAGGTGCGCAGGTCCGTGGTGACCTGGTGGTCGATCTTCTGACCGTAGGTGGTGTCGCGCTGGTCGGAGTAGTAGACGATCAGCTTGCCGCCCGCGAACAGGAACTCCGGCTCCCACACCGGGGTGTGGCCGTTGCTGGAGATCGCCTCGCCGCCGGTGGCGATGTTGCTGACGAAGCTCCAGGTCAGTCCGCGGTCCGTGCTGGCGTACAGGTCGATCTTGGTCCCCGAGCGGTCGCTGGGCACGGAGTCACCGGCGACCAGGATCGTCCCCGCCGGGAACCCGCCCATGGCTGTGGGCAGTTCGTACAGGTCGGGCTCCCAGCGCATGCCCCAGCCGTTCTGGGTGTCGGCGACGTCGGAGATCTTCGTCCAGGAGTTGCCGTTGTCGGTGCTGCGGTAGATCGGGAAGACCGGTGTGCCGTTGGTCCACTGCTCGAAGGTGGCGAGGATGGTGCCGTTGGCCGAGCCGTTGTGCTGCAGGCGCAGGGCTCGCGGGTAGAGCGAGCCGGGGGCCGGCGCGTCCGACGGCGGCGTGTACATCGTCTGCGCGGGGCGGGAGATGGCGTCCGCTCTGCCGGCGGCGGGCAGGAGCAGCGTCGCCGCGGCCAGGGCCAGGGCGAGCAGCAGGAACAGGAGGGTGGTGGGACGGGGGCGCGGAGCGGCGCCTGGTTGTGCGGGGGACATGTGCGGCTCCCAGACAGGGATAGGAGGGGTGTTTCGGTGTCCGCCGCCCTGCTACGGATCCGGAGCGACGCGGCGGAGTTCGTCGGGCGCGTCGCCCGGGAACGATCGGGCGACACTGCCGGGTGCGGCTCGCGAGTGTGGGGCTCGCGGTGGGACATGCGCGGCATGGCGGAGGTGGTGAGGGCATCCGGGCGGACGGGCCCATGCCTGAGCAGTGGTGTGCGGGTGTGGATCAGAGGGCGGGCGGGGGCGCGGTCGAGCCTCGGACGATGAGTTGGACCGGTGGGTCACTCGCCGGCGGCGGTTCGACGTCGGGCTTCTCGATGGCGTGGAGGAGAAGCCGGATTCCTTCCCGTGACGCGGCCTCGAAGGGCTGACGGACCGTGGTGAGGGGAGGAGAGACGTAGGCGAAGACCGGGTTGCCGTCCAAACCGACGACGCTGACGTCCTCCGGGACCCTGCGCCCGGCTTCCTGCAGGGCGTGGATCAGGCCGATGGCCATCTCGTCGCCCGCCGCGAACACGGCGGTCACCGAGCTCTCCGCGGCCAGCCCGCGACCCGCGGCGTACCCGGAGGCCGCTGACCAGTCACCGTTGAGCACGGGTGGTTCGTGCGCACCTCGTGCCGCCAGCGCCGCCTGCCATCCCTCGATGCGGTCCTTGGTGGCGTACCACCGTCGCGGTCCGGCGAGGTGATGGACGGTCGAGTGCCCCAGGTCCAGCAGGTGTTCGGTGGCCGCGCGCGCCAGCTGATGGGCGCCCACGCCGACGGTCAGAGTCCGGGCGGCGGCGAACGCGGGTGGCGCGCCCAGGAAGAGGACCGGCACGTCGACACCGAGCGGGACCTCTCCTTCGACGACGGGTTCGGAGACGACGACGCCGTCCACGCCCTGTTCGAGGAGTGAATGCACGGCGCTGGCGATGCTTTCCGGGCCGCCGTCCGGTGTGTTGACCACGCGAAGCGCGTAACCGGCGTCGCGTACCGCTTGTTCGATGCCCACGAGCAGGGAGGCGGTCCCGTACCCGGCGGTGCCCAGAGCGACCACGCCGACGGAACGGGTACGTCCCGAGGCCAGCGCCCTGGCCGCGTGGTTCAGCCGGTAGCCGAGCTCCTCGGCGGCCGTGAGGACACGTCGGCGGGACTCGTCGGAGACGTACGGCTCGTTGTTGAGGACCCGGGAGACCGTCTTGCGCGAAACGCCGGCCAGCGTGGCCACGTCTGCGCTGCGCGGCGCGGAGGAGCCCATACCGCGCTCCAGCCCTGCTGCCATGAAGCCTCCCCACCAGTTCCTACACGATTAAGTGCGTGTCATGACCGCGCGGTCAGACCGCGCGGTCAATGTCTACGCATCCGTCGAACGCTCGTCAAGAGTTCAGGCAACGCCACTTGTCTCCGGTGCCGGTCGTCGTGGAGGCGCGTGACCGGATGGAGTCTGGTGCTGTAGGTACCGAGGAAGGGGTGCCAGCCGTGTATTCCTGCAGTTCAAGGGGTGATTGCTTCACCCTGGGGCGGTTTGAGGGGCAGTCATGTCGGCCCTGTCCGTCTGGTCCGGCTCTCCGCATGAGCGGCTTCTCGCGGAGCGTCCACCCTTCCTGATGTCCAGCGATCGTGTTTGTTTGATCGCGTTTGTTGCTGGTCGTTTCGATGGACTCGACGTTGGCCTTCGCCGGGTCGCCGGGCCGGGCTGCCACCGCCTCTTGACAGCGACCCCGGGCTCGCGGACCTCGGTACAGGGCCCCTCGTCGGCCTCGGCCCAGCCGATCGCGAAGAGGGAGATGCAGCAGGCACCGGTCTCCACTACTCGGCACCCTGGTCCGGAGCAACCGCGCGCCACCCGCGCCGTCGGCAGGCCGTGCCGCGCCCGGTCGGCCCGCCGGCCTCGGCGGGCCGCACCGTCGCCGGCGTGCTCTGTTCGCTCAGGCGCCCGGTGTGATGCGCAGCCTGATGGTGCGGGCTTCGGGGCGCAGCACGAACTCCGGCCATACGTCCGGCCCGCAGGACCGGGAGCCGAGTCCGTGCTGGCCCGCGTCGATGATCAGGTGACTCGTGTTCGACTCCGGGAGCTCGAAGGGGTGTGCGGCCCGGGCGAGCTGCTGGGGGGTGTGGCGGCCGAGGGTGAAGCCGGGACGCCGCCCGCGGGTGTCGGGGAGGGCCACGAGCCGCAGTACCTCGGTGCCGCCGCTGGTCAGCGTGAGGCGGCGCATCTGGGAGCGGTGGCCGGTCTCCTGGGGGCGCGCGTAGGCGACCGCGAGGTCCTGGACCGAAGAGGAGAAGCGGCCGGTGCGGGCGGCGCGGAGACTGTCGGGGTAGGACTCCAGCGGGCCCAGGCCGAACCAGTCCGCGCCGTCGACGGGTGCCGTGTCGTCGGGCAGTTCGAAGCGCACCCCGATCCGCGGCCACACCGAACGCCAGCCGCGCGAGGGCTCGATCTCCACGCGCAGTTCGAGTTCGCCGTCCTCGATCGACCAGACGGACTCCACGGTCACCGAGAGGGCGGAGTCCGCGGCGGAGACCCGGTCGACGGTGCGCAGGGCGCCCGCGGCCTCCTCGACGCCGAGGCGTCGCGTGGTCAGCCGGTCCAGGCCGTCGCGGCGCCACATGTCGGCGCTGGACACCCCGAGGACGCTGTTGTCGCTGCCCTCCAGCCGGTCGGCCCGGCTCTCGTCGTTGTCGGTGGGTGCGCGGAACAGCTCCAGGCGTGGTCCGGTCACGGGGCGCCCGGCGAGCTGGGTGAGGGAGCCGCCGGTGAACTCGGCGATGCCGAGAGTGAGCGTTCCCTCGCCGACCCGCCAGTCGCGCCGGGGCCGGGCGGCTGGCACCGGCCGCCGTACCGAGCGGTCGAGTTGGGCGGTGGCGATCTCATGTCCCTCCGGTGCCCAGGCCGTTGCCGCCGCCAGTACCGCCTCGACCGTCAGCCAGGTCTCGCCGTCCGGGCCCACCGCCACCGGCGGCAACGGCAACCGCCCCGACTCGCCCGCCGCGAGGACCGGGGCATCCCACACCCCCGAGTCCACGAGGTTTCCGTCGTGCTCGACGCGCCAGCGAAAGCGCAGGTCGGACGTGTCGGCCGAGTGCCGCAGGTTGGTGATCTCGAGCTTGTCGCCGTCGAAGACGAAGCGGATCGGCTGCACGACCGCCTTGTACTCGTACAGGCCCGGCGTCGGCACGTCGTCGCTGAGCACCATCCCGTCCATCACGAAGTTGCCGTCGTGCACGACCTCCCCGAAGTCACCGCCGTAGGCGTGGTACGGCGTCCCGTCCGGGGCCGTGGCCAGGATGCCGTGGTCGCGCCACTCCCAGACGAAGCCGCCGTGCAGCCGCGGGAACCGGTGGACCAGTTCCTCGTACTGGTCGATCGCGCCCGGCCCGTTGCCCATCGCGTGGACGTACTCGCAGAGCAGGAACGGCTTGGTGCGCTGCCGGGCACCCTGGGCGGGGGTGCAGCCGAGCAGTGGCGCGGGGGAACCGTCCGTGCCGATCTGCTCGATCTCCGGGACGGTCGGGTACATGCGCGAATAGACGTCGGTGTACTCGCCGGTGTAGTCACCTTCGTAGTGCACGGGACGCTCGGGGTCGCGGGCGTGGACCCAGGCCGACATGGCGGCGAGGTTGGCGCCGGTTCCGGCCTCGTTGCCGAGTGACCAGATCACGATGCCGGGATGGTTCTTGTCCCGCTCGACGGTGCGTTGGACGCGGTCCAGGTAGGCCGCGCGCCAGGCCGGGTCGTCGCTCGGGTTGCCGGCCCAGTCGACGTTCTCGAAGCCGTGGGTCTCCAGATCGCACTCGAGGACGACCCAGAAGCCGAGTTCGTCGGCGAGGTCGAGCAGCCGGGGGTGCGGGGGGTAGTGGCTGGTGCGGATGGCGTTCACGTTGAACCGCTTCATGCGGGCCAGGTCCGCGCGGGCGTGCTCCTCGTCGAAGACCCGGCCGCGCTCGGGGTGGGCCTCGTGCCGGTTCATCCCGTGGAAGACGATGCGGCGGCCGTTGACCAGGAACCGGTCGCCGCGGATCTCGACCGTGCGGAAGCCCACCCGCAGGGCGATGCTCTCCGCGGCCGAGGACACCGTGGCGTCGTACAGCCGGGGCCGCTCCGCCGACCACGGCTCCACGCCCGCGATGTCGACAGGCGCCACGTCGGCCGGGGTGGCCCAGACCCGTTCGACGCCGAGTTCGGGGATGCGCAGGGTGACAGGGAACGCGGCCGCGTCGGCGGTGACCTCCGGGTCGATACGGCCGTTTCCGTGGTCGTAGCCGGTGCGCAGCCAGACGTCCTCGACGCCGCCCGCCGGGCGGGCGAGCAGGGTGACGTCCCGGAAGATGCCCGGCAGCCACCACTGGTCCTGGTCCTCCAGATAGCTGGCGGCCGACCACTGGTGCACCCGTACGGCGACGACGTTGCCGCCCGGTCGCACCGCGGACGTCACGTCGAACTCGTGGGCCAGCCTGCTGCCACTGGCACTGCCGATCTCGACGCCGTTCACCCAGACCCTGAACAGCGACTCCACCCCGTCGAACCGCAGCAGGACCCGCTCGGCGTCCGACCAGTCCTCGGGGAGGTCGAAGCGGCGGCGGTAGTCGCCGGTGGGGTTCTCGTCGGGGACGTACGGAGGGTCGATCGGGAACGGGTACTGGACGTTCGTGTAGATCGGCCGGCCATAGGCGCCGTCGCCCTCCAGCACCCAGTGCGCGGGCACCGGGATGCTGTCCCAGCCCTGGTCGTCGAAGTCCTCGGAGGCGAAGTCCTCGGCGACGGCCGCCGTGGGCGACAGACGGAACTGCCAGGGGCCGTTCAGCGACTGGGAGGGGGCGTCGGAGTGCAGCCAGGAGCGGGCCGGACGCAGGGCGCCCCGCCACGGTGCGGTGTCCGACACATACGAGGAGAGCTGGGAGGGCAACGGGCTCACAACCTTCTTGAACAATGTACCGTGAGCGCTCACGGGAGCGGTAACGTGAAGCGATGGGAGTGTGGGCCGCAGCCCGGCGGAGTGTCAAGGTTCAGGACGTCCGGGCGGGCCCATGTGGGCAAGGTGGACCCCAGGACCGTGCCTGGACGAACCCGGGGCAGGGCTGACGGCACCGGGGCACGGGCATACTCGGTGCCCCTGCGACGCGGGCGCGTGGGCAATTGTGCGGAGGTAAGCGATGGTGTCGTCGGAGACCGGACCCCGCAGGGTGACGATCGACGATGTGGCCGAGGCCGCCGGAGTGTCCCGGCAGACCGTGTCACGCGCGCTCAACGACAAGGGTGAGATCGGCGTCTCCACCAAGCAGCGCGTCCTCGACGCCGCCCAAGCGCTGGGATACCGCCCGAGCCGGTTCGCCCGGGGGCTGGTCCGTCAGGACACGTTCAGCGTCGGCCTGGTGATCCCCGATCTGCTCAACCCGTTCTTCACCGAGGTCGCCGCCGCCGCGCTGGACGCGGCGCGGGCGCTCGGCTGGCACGTGGTCGTGTACGACACCGGCGACCGCGTCGAGGAGGAAAGGGGCACCCTGGAGGTGATCGCCTCACAGGTGGACGCGGTCGTGGGCTACCTGACCCTGCCGGAGGACGAGATCGGCAGGCTGACCCGGGGACTGCCAGTGGTGCTCATCGACCGGAAGCACCACAGCGAGCGGTTCAGTTCAATCCTGATCGACGGGGAGGCGGGCGTCCACGCGGCGATCCGGCACCTCGCCCGAGCGGGCCACCGGCGCATCGGCATGCTGGACCACGCGGAACGTTCCGAGCCGAGCGTCCGGCACGACTGGTTCGACGCCGCGATGACCGCGTGCGCACTGGACGCCGGTGCGGTGGCCCGCGCCGACCAGAGTGTGGAGGGCGGAGAACGCGCGCTTAAGGAACTTCTCGCCCGGCACCCCGACCTGACCGCCGTGTTCATGTTCAACGACATCATCGCCATCGGGGGCCTGCGCGCGGCACGCCGGCTCGGCCGCCAGGTCCCCCGGGACCTGGCGGTGATCGGCTTCGACGGCCTCCGCCTGGGCACGCTGGTCGAACCCCCGCTCACCACGGTGGCCCTGGACACGCGCGCTCTCGGCGCGCTGGCCGTCGAAGAGGCGGCCAGACTCCTGACCGGAAGCGGCCCCCTGCGCACGGACGAACTGACGGTGGGGGCGGAGCTGCGGCTGCGCGAGTCGGCGTAGAGGCGTCCCGGCAGCGGCGACGTCACGAAAGAACGGGACGACGACGCCGCGTGTGGGTGGCGGGTTCAGGTCCCGGGGCCGCCAGCGGCCAGGGCCGCCGCGGGTTCGGGGCGGTGGACGCCGCGGGGCCGGTAGCCCAGCAGATCGGACAGGCCGATGAGATCGGCGAGGGTCCACACGATGGCCAGCCACATCTCGGTGCCCTGCAGGCCCGGCTCACGCCCGGGGCCGCCGCCGTCGGCTGAGGGCCCGAATCCGAAGCCCTGCCCCGGGTGCCAGCGGGGCAGGACGGTGGTGAGCTGTCCAGCCGCCCAGTGCCGGATCTCCGCGTCGCGGTGGCTCGTCTGCCGGGTGCAGAGCCACAGAGGGTGGGCGACGTCGAGGACGTTGCAGGCGTTCTCGTGTCCCGGGGTGAAATGGCGAGGGTCGCGGCTGTGGTCCAGGACGGTGTCGATGACCCGTTCGGGATGTGCGACGGGCAGGCCGAACTGGGCGAACGTTCCGCGGGTGAGCCGGTAGTAGCCGTTCACCTGCTGGAGTCTTCCGGTGGCCGGTGAAGCGGCGCCCCACAGGCCGGTCCAGGGGTCGACGCGGGTGAGCAGCCAGCCGAAGAGTGCCTCCAGTGCGCCGGAAGCGGGCGGTTCGTCGTTGCGGCGGAGGTTCCAGTGGGCGGCGGTGGCCCAGGAGTCGATCCAACTGCCCGCGTACCAGGCCCGGTCGTGCCAGGGCAGAGCGTCGAGGCGGTGGACGAGTCGGTCTGCCGTCAGGGTGCGGGCCATGCCGATCGGATGGGCGAAGGAACTGCCCAGCAGGTCCAGGGCGTAGCCGACGGACAGTACGTGGTACCGCGCCGCTTCGTCGTCGACGAACCCGTCCGGAGCCGGGGGTGGGAGTCGGCGCGACAGTCCGGTGGCCGGGTCGGTCTCGGGCACCAGGCCGGTGAGCGGGTCCTGGGCGGCGCGCAACCGCTCGATATGGGAGCCGGCCGTGCCCTGCTCAGGAACGTCCCCGAGCAGCAGGTCCGCGATCTCCACCGCGTCGCAGTGCGCCCGCATGGTGGGTGCCGCTCCTGGGCGGTCGCGGTACCGCCCGCCGCCCGGAGCGGCTGGGTCCCAGCAACGGGCGATGAGGTCGGCTGCCTGGTCGGTGGCCGTGCGGCCGAACTCGGCGAGCTGCTCCGCGAGCCGCTCCTGAGGGGCACCGGCAGCGGCCGGACGGGAGCGCGTCCGGCGGTCGCGGACCGGTTTCGCGGGGTTGCCGGCCGCGACCGTCCAGGCGGGGACGGACTTGGTGACCACCGCGCCGGCGCCGATGACACAGTGGTCGCCGATGGTCACCCCGTCGAGAACGACGACATGGGAGCCGATCCACACGTCGTCGCCGACGCTGATCCCGCGGCTGGTGACGGGCTGCTGGTGGACCGGGCGGTCGGGCTCGAAGGAGTGGTTGAAGCCCAGCAGGGAGGTATGGGCGCCGATACGGACCCCGTCGCCGAGTGCCACGGTGCCGCGCACGGTCGTGAACGGGTTGATCGAGCAGTCGGCACCGACCGTGACGTCACCGGTGACGTACGCGTGGGCACCGATGTAGGAGTCGTCGCCCAGGTGCAGGCGGTCCGGGTACACGGCGGCGGACTGTGCGACGTAGCACCGCTCGCCGAACGTCACGGTCCCGGTGGCGAGCAACTGCTTCTGCTGTCGCCTCTGTTCGGCCCGCTGAGCGTCCGAGGCGCCCTCGGCGAAGAGCCAGGGGCAGTGCTCGAACAGGCCGTCGTCCTGGGGTGAGGTGTCGGGCGGCATAGGGGTGGTCGGCTCCAGGTCAGCAGCGGGACGGATTTCGCCGTCTTGGCTCATCAGGTGCTCCTCCACGGGGCAGTTGAGGGAGTACGGCCGTCCAGGCGGACTGTGTCAGCGGGCGCCGGTGATCGCGAGGAGTCGGTCGATCTCGGTGAGTTCGTCGGCGTTCAGGGGCGCGGAGTCCAACGCCGCGAGATTCTGGTCGAGTTGGGCGACGCTGCTGGCGCCGATGATGACCGAGACGACGCGCGGGTCCCGCAGGATCCAGGCGAGGGCGAGCTGCGCGAGCGTCTGCCCGCGCTGTTCCGCCACCTTCGCCAGGGCGTGGATGAGCAGGAGGGTCTCCTCGGTGAGGGCGGCGCTCTTGAGGAAGTGTCCCACCGCCATTCGCGAGCCGGCGGGGATCCCCTTGAGGTAGCGGTTCGTCAGCAGACCCTGGGCCAGCGGGGAGAACGCGATGAGGCTGCTCGCGGTGTCACCGACGGCTTCCAGCACTCCATGCTCGACGGTGCGGTCGAGCATGGAGTAGCGGGCCTGGTGCAGGAGCAGTGGCGTGCCCAGGCCGTTGAGGATCTCCACGGCGCGGCGGTGCTGTTCGGGTGAGTAGTTGGAGATGCCCGCGTACAGGGCCTTGCCCTGTCGGACGGCGGTGTCGAGGGCGCCCATGGTCTCCTCCAGGGGCGTGTCCGGGTCGAAGCGGTGCGAGTAGAACACGTCCACGTGGTCCAGACCGGTACGGCGCAGCGACTGGTCCAGGCTGGACAGGAGGTACTTGCGTGAGCCGCCGTCGCCGTAAGGGCCCGGCCACATGTCGTAGCCGGCCTTGCCGGCGATGAACAGCTCGTCCCGGTACGGGCGGAAGTCCTGTGCGAAGAGCGTGCCGAAGTTCACCTCGGCGGAGCCGTAGGGCGGGCCGTAGTTGTTGGCGAGGTCGATGTGCGTCACCCCGCGGTCGAAGGCCCGGCGCAGTACCGCCCGCTGGTTCTCCAGCGGCGCGGTGTCGCCGAAGTTGTGCCACAGGCCCAGGGAGACGGCCGGCAGGAGCACACCGCTGTGTCCGGCGCGCCGGTAGGTCATCGAGGTGTAGCGGTCGGCGGCGGCCTGGTGGGCCATGGCGGGAGGTCCTTTCGGAGCGCGGGCGAAGAAGTGACGGGGTGTCGTGTGGCCGTAGTCGACCCGGTCCCGGTTCTCGACCTGTACTGCGATCACTGGCCGTCGAAGGTGCCCAAGTAGGGCAGCAGCAACGGGAGGAGGGCCGATAGGTGGCAATCCACCGCGGCGAGGTAGCGGGGGTTCGGTGCTGCGCGGTCGGATCCCGGGCCCGGTCGGCAACCAGGACGGCCGACCGCCGCTTCCTCGGCGACGGCCGGTTCGATGAAACGCGGCACCGCCGGAGACGATCTGGAGCGGCTGCCCGTCGAGAAGGAATCCCTGGTCGACCATTTCAAGCGAGGTAGGACGGGACCGCTCCCTGAGGCGCGGAGGGCGGGGCGGGGCGCCCGCGGTGCGATGGTGTCCCGCCCCGCCCCGGTCCGGTCCGGGGAGGTCTGGTGAAGGGTCAGCCACCGGTGACGGTGAAGCCCTGCCGGTTCCCGTAGTCGGTGATCCGCTTCTGCCAGGCGGTGAGGCCGGCGGACAGGTCGGTGCGGCCGCTGATGGCCTGCCCGGCGGTGTCCTTGAACACCGAGTTCGCGTAGACCTGGAAGGGCAGGTACTGCCAGCCGGGGTTCACCTGGGCGGACGAGCCGGCGTAGATCTGGTTCGCCTGCTGGCCACCGAGGATGGCGATCTTCTTGTCGAGGAAGGCGGGGTCCTTGAGCAGCGCCGTGGTCGCCGGGAAGAGTCCGACGTCGGACAGCGCCTTGGTGGCGGCCGGGTCGGAGTTGAGCCATTCGGCGAAGGCCACCGCTGCGGCCTTGTTCTTGCTGGTCACCGGGACGGCATTGGAGGAGCCACCGTTCTCGGACGACGCCGTGCCACCGGCCTCCCACTGCGGGACGGGCGCGGCGGCCCACTTACCGGCGGTCTGCGGGATGGTGGCGGCGATGGGCCCGGCACCCCAGGCGCCGGCGATCCACATGGCGTACTTGCCGCTGGACATGCCCTGCCACCACTCGTTGGTCCAGCCGGCCGTGGGGTCGACGAGATGCTTCGACAGCAGGGAGGTCCACAGGGTGCTGACCTTGGCCGCGCCGGGGTCCTTGAGGTTGAGCGAGACCTTGGTGGATCCCGAGGTCTGGAAGGGCTTGCCGCCCGCCTGCCAGATGAGGCTGTCGACACCGCCGGCGTCACCCGGGTCGATGGAGGTGATGTAGTGGGTGGGATCCGCCGCGTGGATCTTGGCCGCGTCGTCGGCGAACTCCTTCCACGTCTTGGGGGGCTGCAGCTTGAGCTTCTTGAAGATGTCGGTGCGGTAGAACATGGTCAGCGGGCCGGTGTCCTGGGGGACGCCGTAGACCCCGCCGTTGGTGGTGACCTGCGACCAGGCGGAAGCGGTGAACTTGTCCTTGAGGGACTGGACGTTGTAGTCGTTGAGGTTCACCAGCTGCTTCGACAGTGCCATTTCCGGCAGCGCGAAGTACTCGACCTGAGCGATGTCGGGGCCGCCGGTGCCGGCCTTGATGGCGGTCTGGAGCTTCGTGTACTCGGCGGGTCCCTGGCCCGCGTTGACCACGTTGACCTTGATCTTGGGGTGGAGCGCCTCGAACTTGGCGACGATCGGCTTGAGGTTGGGCGCCCAGGTCCAGAAGGTCAGCGTGGTCGGCTTGTCGAGCGCGCCCGCGGTCGAGGCCGTTTTCGGGTGACCGGCTCCGGAGCCGCCGCAGGCGGTCAGTGTGAGAGCCAGCGCGGTCAGGGGCGCGGCGACGAGGACAACTCGTCTGTGGGACGGGCGGATCGGGGACATGGTGGTGGTGCTCCTCTACGTCATGGTGCGAGGTGGAAGGTGGGGGCTTGGGGTGGGGGGACGCGAGGTGGGGAGCGCTACTGCTTGACGCTTCCGCTGGCGAGGCCGGACTGCCAGAAGCGCTGCAGGAAGAGGAAGGCGATGATCAGGGGCACGATCGCCAGCAGACTTCCGGTGACGATCAGCGGGTAGAGCTGTGCGGTGCCGACCGTGCTCTGTCCGCTGGCCTGGGTGTTCCACTGGTTCAGGCCCACCGTCAGGGGGAACCAGTGGGGATCGCTCAGCACGATCAGCGGCAGGAAGTAGTTGTTCCAGGTCGCGACGAGCGCGAACAGGAGCACCGTGACGAACCCGGGAGCCAGCAGCCGCAGCGAAATGGTGAAGAAGGTCCGCAGTTCGCTGGAACCGTCGATGCGGGCGGCTTCGAGCATGGAATCGGGTACCGCGTCCAGCGCGTAGACCCGCATCAGGTACAGGCCGAACGGGCTGGCGAGCGCCGGGATCAGCACTGCCCAGGGTGTGTTGACGATACCCAGCTTGCTGAACATCAGGTACGTGGGAACAGCCAGCGCGGTGGTGGGGATGGTGACGGCGCCCAGTACGAGGGCGAACAACGCCCTTTTCCCACGGAACTCGTATTTCGCCAGCGCGTAACCGCCCGCTGTCGCGATGACCGCCGCTCCGCCCGCTCCCACCACGGAGTAGAGCAGCGTGTTGCCGAACCAGCGCAGGTAGATGCCGTTGTCGTAGGTCAGGACGTCGTGGACGTTCTGGAAGAAGTGGAAGCCGTCGCCGAACCACAGGCCGAAGCTGGAGAACAGCGACTTGCTGTCCTTGGTGCTGCTCATCAGCAGCCAGAACAGGGGGAGCAGGGTGTAGGCGAGCATCAGGAACATGGCCACCGTCAGCGGGGCGCTGCCGCGCCGCCGCGGGGCACGCCCGCCGGAGCCGACGGGGCGGCGGGGACTGCCGGGGCGGACGCGTCGGCGGGCGGGGGCAGTGGCTGTGGCGGTCACAGGACGCGCTCCTTCCGGGCGGTCGAGAGCTGGACCGCGTAGGCGACGACGGCCGTGACCACGCCGAGCAGGACGGCGATGGCGGCGGAGTAGTTGAACTGCTGGCCGTTGAACGCCAGGTTGAAGGCGTACATGTTGGGCGTGTAGCTGGTGGTGATGACGTCGGGCGCCAGCGACTGGATGATGTTGGGCTCGTTGAAGAGCTGGAAGCTGCCGATGATCGAGAAGATGACGGTCAGCAGCAGCGCCTGACGCAGCGCCGGGATCTTGATGCTCCATGCCTGGCGGACCGCTCCGGCGCCGTCCATCTCCGCGGCCTCGTACAGCTCCTCCGGTACCGAACGCAGCGCCGCGTACAGGATGAGCATGTTGTAGCCGACGTACTCCCAGGTGTTGATGTTGCCGATGCTGGCCAGCATCCAGGACTTGGACAGCAGGTTCGGCATGGTGACGTCGAGCGCGTCCCCGACCTGGTGGACCAGGCCGAAGCTCGGGCCGTACAGATATCCCCACATCAGGGCCGCCACCACGGCGGGGACGGCGTAGGGGATGAAGATGCCGATCCGGAACAGGCCGGCCCAGCGCAGCCGGCCGCTGTCGATGATCAGCGCGGCGAGCAGCGCCAGGCCGAGCATGATCGGCACCTGTACGGCGAGGAAGAGCGCCACCCGCGCCAGGCCCACGCGGAAGAGGGTGTCGCCGAAGGCCCGGGTGTAGTTCTCGAAGCCGACGAAGACGGTCCCGCCGATCAGCCGCTCCTGGAAGAGGCTCAAGTAGACCGCGTACAGCAGAGGTGCGGCGATGGCGATGGCGAAAACCATCAGGAAAGGTGCGAAGAGCACATAGCCGAACCGACCGTGCGGGGAAGTCACCCCCCGGCGGGGCGGATGTGCGGACGATGACAGCTCGCTCAAGGCTCTGGTCCTGTTCAGGCGATACCGATGGCCCGTGTTTGCGCAAACACGCTTGACTGGATGGGAGATTGCCCGCGCTCGCTCCCGTGTGTCAAGAGGGTGTTACCAAACGGAATCCGACGGGTGTCCGGTGCGGTCGAAGGTTCGGATACGGTGCATTCCGGGCACTTCGAAGCCCTGACCTCCCGGTCTGAGGGCCTCCGGGGTGCCGCGACCGCGCCTGAATTGACTCCCACCGGTGTTTGCGTCAACATCCGCAGTGAGAGTGAGCAGCCTGGACGGGCGAGGAGATCAAGGTATGGGCAGGGCAGGGAGCACCTCGGCCGGAGTCGCAGCAGAGGGCGTCCCTCCCGCGCGCACCCGGCCGCCCTCGCAGGCGGACGTCGCCGCGCTGGCCGGTGTCTCCAGCCAGACCGTCTCCCGGGTCGCCAACAACAAGTCCAATGTCGACGAGGAGACCCGGCAGCGCGTCCTGGCCGCCATGCGGATGCTGGGGTACCGGACCAACACCGCTGCCCGTGCGCTGGCGACCGGCCAGTTCCGGATGCTCGGCGTCATCAGCTTCGACCTGAGCGCCCACGGCAACGCCCGGACGCTGCAGTCCATCGCGGCGGTGGCCCAGGACGCCGGGTACTCGGTCAACGTCGCCGTGGTACAGACCGCCACCGAAGGAGCCGTACGACAGGCGTTCACCCAGCTCACCAGTCAGGCCGTCGACGGCATCGTGCTGATCGAGGCCCAGATCCTGGACCGCCCCGAGCTGCAGCTGCCTCCCGGAGTGCCGATCGTCATGGCCGACGGGAACCCCGGCCAGCGCTTCCCCGCCGTCGACAACAACCAGCTCCTGGGCGCCCGCGCCGCCACCGAGCACCTGCTCTCCCTGGGGCACGCCACGGTCTGGCACCTCGCGGGCCCGCAGGACTCCTACTCGGCCCGCCACCGGGTCACGGCCTGGCACAAGGCACTGAAGGAGGCCGGAGCCCCCGTACCGCCCGTCAGCTACGGCGACTGGAGCGCTGAGTCCGGCTACGCCATCGGCCGTGAACTCGCCGTCCGCGACGACATCACCGCGGTCTTCGCGGGCAACGACCACATGGCGATCGGCCTGATCCGGGCGCTGACCGAAGCCGGCCGCTCGGTTCCGGACGATGTGAGCGTGGTCGGCTTCGACGACATCGCCGAGGCCCGCTACCTCGAGCCACCGCTCACCACCGTCCACCAGGACTTCGAGGAAATGGGCCGCGCCTGCGTCGCCCTACTGCTGCGGCAGATCGAGGGTGGCGAGTCGATCGCGGGACTGGTCGACTCCGTCGAGCCCCGACTCGTCGTACGAGCGAGCACCGCGCCCCCGACGAAGCGGCCCCGGACGAGGCCGTAGGGCCCCGACCGGGCGGCGTCCCTGCCTGGGATCTTGATGCCCTCATCACCGCCAGGGAGCCTGAGGCAGCCCTTCCCGGCTGTTTCCCAGCACTGCCTCGGAGGCACCAGTAGATTCCCCACAATCAAATATGTTTGCGCAACCATCCACCTAGGGCCGAGCCTCGTCCGGCTCAGGCGTAGGGGTCGAAGGGGATGCTGGACGGCTTGGAGTGGGCTAGGGCGTACGGGAAGTCGCCGTCGTCGATCTTGAGGGTGGCCGAGCCGAAGTCCGCTGCGATGAGCTTGTCGCGGTAGCCGGCGGGGTAGCCGTTCCAGCCGACGAGGCGCGGGAAGAACCAGCCGCCCGTGGCGTTCTCAGGAGGCTCGTCGTTGCCGCTCGCGAACCGGAAGCAGTGCGTGGAGACACCGTCCTTGTGGTAGACGATCTTCGGGTGGGTGCCGTCGAAACGCACCGCCGAACGGGCGGCCACCTGGTAGCCGGAGTGCTGGGACACCGACACGTACTGGACCTGGTCGCCGTAGACCCACACCACGACGTGCTCCCAGTCGTGGGTGTGTCCGATGGCCGCCGGACCGAGTGTCGCCTGGTCCTTCTCGAAGTAGCTGGCGTACATCACGGCACACCAGCCGTTGTCGCACTTCGCCCGCGAGTAGGTGTTGGAGTTGGCGAGTTGGGCGTAGTCGTGGCACTTGCCGTTGACGTCGCCGCCGAGTTTCAGCCCGGGGTTGATCGTGCCGTCGGCGCCGATCGCGGCGGTGGCGTAACAGCCGTCGCGGTCGTAGTCGTAGGCGGGGGAGAAGGTCTGCTCCAGGCCGTCGGCGTTCTGCGGGAGCAAGGTCAGGACGTTCGCGTGGGCGGTCGCGGGAATCGCCACGACGAGCGCCAGGGCGGCGCCCAGAGCCGTGGTCAGGGATCTCAACTTGCGCATGTCGTGCCCCTGTTCAGCAGTAGAGGTTGCCGCCGGGGGAGACCCCGAGGATCGACGTGAAGCGGTTGTAGGCGTCGACGCGGCTCTGCACCTGGGCCGGGTTGCGGCCGTCGCACTCCAGGGAGCCGTTGATGGAGCGGATCGTCTGGCCGAAGCCGGCCTGGTTGACCATGGCGTTGTGCGGGGTCATGGTGCCGGGGCCGGACTGGGTGTTCCAGTACCAGAGGCCGGTCTTCCAGGCCACCGCGGAGTCGTTCTGCACCAGCCAGGGGTTGTTGAGCAGGTCGATCCCCAACGCGTCGCCCGCGGCCTTGTAGTTGAAGTTCCAGGACAGCTGGATCGGGCCGCGACCGTAGTAGGCCGCCTGACCGGCCGGGCAACCGTACGGCTGGTTCCAGTCGCAGTAGGTCGGGTAGTTGGCGGTGTTCTGCTCGACGATGTACACCAACCCGCCCGTCTCGTGGTTCACGTTGGCGAGGAACGCCGCCGCCTCCTGCTTCCTCACCGTGTCGCTGCCGGTGGTGGTGAAGCCGGGGTACGCGCTCAGCGCCGCGACCAGGCCGCTGTAGGTGTAGAAGGAGTTCCGGCTCGGGAACATCTGGTTGAACTGCGCCTCGGTGACGACGAATCCGGACGGTGTGCCGCCGCCACCGCTTGCGGGCGCGTTCCACTTCTGGTTGGCCGTACCCGCACAGGTCCAGATCTGGAGCCGGGTGCCGTTGGCGCTGTTGTTGTCCCGGACGTCCAGGCACTTGTTCGCGGCCGGGTTGACGATGTCGCGCGCGGCGGAGACCACCCACTGCTGGTTGGCGCCGCCCGAGCAGTCCCACAGTTGTACGGCCGCCCCGTCGGCGGTGCTGCGGTCGGCGACGTCCAGACACTTGCCGAGCGCCCGGAGGGTCCCGTCACCGGAGTTCGACCAGATCTGGGCGCCGGTGCCGTTGCAGTCGTAGAGCTGGACGGCCGTGCCGTTGGCGGTGGACGCGCCCGCCACGTCGACGCACTTTCCGGCGAGGCCGGTGATCGTGCCGGAGGCGGCGTGCGCGGGTGTGACCGTGAGCAGCGCGGTGAGTACGGCGGCGAGGACGGCGAAGACCGCGAGGCGGCCTCTGCGCAGGGAAAGGGAAAGGGACATGGGTGAGTGCGCTCCTTGAGGGGGGTGGGGGAGGCCGCCCCCCGGCGAGGAGGGGCGGCCGGAAGGCGGAGCTCTACGGGTAGCTGGTCAGGTTCGCCACGTTGGTGGAGGAGTTGGACGGGCCGCCGGTGCCATTGACGACATGCCGGATGGTGCCGGTGCCGCCGAGGGAGACGGTCACCATGCTCTGGAAGCGCACCCCGGAGGTGTTCGGTGCCTCGATGGCCCGTTCCGCGGCCACGCCCGGGTTCACGTTGAAGTAGCAGTAGCTGCCGAGGCCGAAGGCCTGGTGGCTGGTGACGGAGTCGGCGACCTTGTAGGCGGCGTACCCCTGCGTCGAACCGTTCGTCCAGGCCGCCTGGTTGGGCGGATCGTAGGGCATCTCGTTCTGGTAGAAGTACGTGCGGCCGCCGTTGCCGTTCCAGACGGTCTGGTACTTCTGGTAGTGCTCGACGAACAGGCCGTACGCCGTCACGTTGTCGCCGTTGACGATCAGGCCCGTGTCCGCGGTGTTGGTGGTCCAGCCGACGCCGCTGCCGTGGTCGGCGCGCCAGATCCACATGTGGTCGCCGATGACGTTGTCGCTGTTGATGACGAGGCTGGTGGTCGCCTTGCCGACGCCCGCGCCGCCGACGCGGAAGTACACGTCGTGCAGGGAGGTCGGGTTCGCGGCGTGGGAGGCGGAGGATCCGGTCGGCCCGACCTCCATCAGGGTCGGCGAGTTGGTGGTGCCCGCGTCGAAGAGGACGCCCGCGACCTTCACGCCGTCGACGTCGGCCACCTTCATCGCGGTGACGCCGTTGTCCGGCACGAAGGTGGCGAGACCCAGGCCGAGGACAACGGTGCCGGGGCGGTTCACCTGAAGCGTCTGGTTGAGGTGGTACACGCCCGGGGTGACCAGGAGGTTCTTGCCAGCCGCCAGGGCAGCGTTGATGTCCGCGGCACTCGCGCCCGGCTTGACGACGTAGAAGGTGTCCAGGGAGAGCGAGCTGCCGATCGGGGTGCCGTTCGCCCAGCTGGTGCCCGTCGAGTTGGACCGCACCGACGGCACGAACACCTTGTAGGCGCCGTCGGCGTCGACGTACAGGAAGGGCTTCTCCCGGCTCACCGGGGACTGCGCGACGGTGGTGTGGGGCGGGTTGGGGAAGGTGGTGCCGGGGACGCCCTGGCTGCCGACGAAGACCATGTTCCAGTTGGCGCCGGTCCAGCTGCCGAGCTGGGAGTTGCGGGTCAACCACTGCTGCTGGCTGCCGGAGTTGACCTGTCCGTCGATCTTCGTGTCGGCGAGCAGACCGCCGCTGGACCAGCCGTTGTCGTCCAGGGCGAGGTTGCCGCGCAGATGCATCCGCCGGTACGCCGCCGCCTGCGACACCGCCCAACGGTCGTTGCCGTTCACGGGGTTGACGGACAGGTTCTCGGCGCCGCGCCAGAAGTTCTGGGTCGCGTTGCCCTGGAACCAGTCGGCCTCGGCGTGCACCGCCCCGTTGATCGTGACCGCGTCCGGGGTCAGACCCAGCCCCGCGACCTGGGTGTAGAAGCCGACGTTGGCGTCCGCAGTGTAGGAGCCGGGCTTGAACAGGACGGCGTAGCGCTGGGTGCCGAACTGGTTGGTCTCCTGCTGCTGGAAGATCGAGTTCAGTCGCGACTGGATCGTCGAGGACGACATCGATGGGTCGAAGACGACCACGTTGGGGCCGAGGTCGGGGTTGGTGGCGGACTGGGTCACCGGGACCACCTGGAAGCGCTGGGCCGCGCTGCCGTTGCACGTGTACTGCACGAACTGCACGCTGTCGGCGGTCGAGGCGCCCGGGTCGTCCAGGCACTTGCCGCTGTTGCGGTTGACGAAGTGGTAGGCGCCGCCGCCCTCGTGGACCGGCAGCCACTGCTGGTTGGCGCCGCCGCCGTAGGTCCACAGGTGGACGGGCGCATTGTCGGCGGTGGAGACGTCGGCCACGTCCACGACCTGGGCGGTGTTGTTGCGGTTGTCGATGCGGACGTAACCGTCGCTGGTGGCGGTGAAGCTCCACTGCTGGGCCGTGGTGGTGTTGCACGCGTACTGCTGGACGACGGTGCCGTTGGCGGTGCCGGCCGACCTGGCGTCCAGACACCGTCCGCTTGCCGTGTTCATGACAGTAGAAAAGCCGGTGGGAAGCGCGGTGGCGGCTGCGGCGGTTGTGGGGAGCGAGGTCAGGACAGACGCGGCGGCCACTGTGACCAGCGCGGCGGTGCCGGATCTGCGGAGGCGCGCGAGGGTGTGCATGCGCAGAGCCCTTCGTGGGGGGTGAGGGTGTCGCGAGGTGTCTGGCTGACCCGTGAACCTAAAGGTATGGACCACTTGCGTCAAGAGATGAAGTAAGGTTTGAGGGAAGGCGGTTGGGGCGAGAGGGCGGGCGGTTCTCGGTTCGGGAGGCTTGGGCGGCCACTGCGGGGAACCCGGTCGGCTGTTGTCCGCCGGGAGGGAACCTGTGCTGTGATCGCCGTCGCCGTGTCTCTGCTGCCCGCCTTGGGGGCGCTGCTGTACGCCATGGACCGCATCGAGGACCGGCTGTCGGCCAGGTCGTCGGCGCCCCGGCACGCCAGGGGCCGACATCTACGGCTGGTCCGCGGCACGGCCCGGTCCAGTACTGAGCCTGCCGCTCCGTCCGGCACTGGGCGTGCCGCTCCGTCCGGCACTGGGCGTGCCGCCCCGTCCGGCGCTGGGCGTGCCGCCCCGTCCCGCACTGGGCATGCCGCTCCGTCCGGCGCTGGGCGTGCCGCCCCGTCCCGCACTGGGCATGCCGCTCCGTCCGGCGCTGGGCGTGCCGCCCCGTCTGGTACCGGGTGCGGCCCTGTCGAACGGTCTGCGCGGCACCTGGATGCGGCGTGACTCTGCTGCGTCGAGCGTGCCGCCATGTCTCGCGCGGTGGACGTGCCGTCGGGTCCCGTGCTGGGCGTGGCGTCGCGTCCCGCGGTGGACGTGCCGTCGCGTCCCGCCCCGAGCGTGCCGCCATGTCTCGCGCTGGGTGCGCGTCCCGCCCCGGGTGCCGTCCTGCCGGAACGGTTCGCGCGACGCCTCGATGTGGCGTGACCCTGCCGCGTGGCGGTTCGCGATCCGCGGTGCCGCGCCTCGGCGCCGGGGGGCTGGACATCGGCCCGTCGGGCTCGCCGACGCCCTCGCGGGGAGCCCCTGAGGCGCCTTCCGCCGGATCTGTGTCGCCAGGACGCCGCCCATCCGGCCGCCGACCGGGACAGCATCATCGGCGGCTCCGACGAAACCATCGAGGGTGCTCGCACGACTCTCTCCCCGCTCCCTGATTGGGTGGGTGTCCGGGGGTACCCGCCGGGTATGAAGCTGCATATTCATGGACGAAAAGAACATCACGGCGGCGACGAGGCGCCTGAGCGCGAGGTCCCGCCGTCTGAGGAGGTGGGCCCCGGGCCCGCCGTGGAGGAGCGCGCGCCGGACACGCCGTCTCAACTGCCGAAGACGGCATGGGGAGCGGTGCTTCGGGGCAGCCTGCGGGAGTTCAAGGACGACGAACTGACCGACCGCGCCGCGGCGCTGACGTACTACGGCCTGTTGTCGCTCTTCCCGGCCCTGCTGGTCCTGGTGTCGATGCTCGGCCTGACCGGTAAGTCAGCCACGGACACGGTGCTGAAGAATCTCAAGCAGTTCACTCCGGGCTCGGCCCGGAACATCATCACCGGAGCCGTCGAGCAGTTGCAGAACAACGCCGGCGTCGGGTCGGTCATGGCGATCGTGGGCATCGTCCTGGCGGTGTGGTCGGCGTCCGGGTACGTGGCCGCGTTCATGCGCTCGGCCAACCGGGTCTACGACATGCCGGAGGGCCGCCCGATCTGGAAGATCCTCCCGGTGCGGGTCGGCCTGACGGTCGTCCTGATGGTGCTCGCCGTCGTCAGCGCCCTGATCGTCGTGTTCACCGGTACCCTCGCCCGCAAGGCGGGTACGGCGCTCGGGGTCGGCGACACCGCCCTGACGGTGTGGTCGATCGCCAAGTGGCCCGTCCTGGTGGTCCTGGTCACGATCATGATCGCACTCCTGTACTGGGCCGCCCCGAACGCCCGGGTGAAGGGGTTCAGGTGGATCACGCCCGGCAGTTTCCTCGCCCTTGTCGTCTGGCTGATCGCGTCCGCCGGATTCGCGTTCTACGTCGCCAACTTCGCGTCGTACAACAAGACCTACGGCACGATGGCCGGCGTCATCGTCTTCCTGATCTGGCTGTGGATCAGCAACCTGGCGATCCTGCTGGGCCTGGAGTTCGACGCGGAGACCGTACGTCAGCGGGCGATCGCCGGAGGCCTGCCGCCCGACAAGGAGCCCTACACGGAACCGCGCGACACCAGGAAGTGGGACGAGCAGGACATCCGTCGGCTCGAGGACTCAGGACCGGCGCGCAACGAGTGACGGACTGATCCGGATTCGGGCTGCTTATCTCGGGGAGCTTGGGACATGCGCAGGTCATGAGGTTGCTGACGGATTTGCACGAGGTCGACGGGGCCCTGACACGGCGGGCGGCCTCCCGGATCCCGCCGGGTGTGGCCAAGGTGTTGTCGGTGGTGGAGGAGTCCGCCGAGAGCACCAAGCTCTGGTGCGGTGTGGCCGCAGTGATGGCGTGGAAGGGCGGGTGGCGGGGCCGCAGGGCGGCGGCCGCGGGAGTGGGGGCTCTGGTGGTGGCCCAGCTGGTGTCGAACGGCCTGGGCAAGCAACTGGCCGACCGCCCCAGGCCGCCTGCGGAGTGGATCCCGCACGACGAGGTCGCCGACCGCCCGGACTCGTCCTCGTTCCCCTCCGGACACACAGCGGCCGCGGTCGCCTTCACCGCCGCCGTCGCCCCCACCTGGCCGGCCGCGGGTGTGCTGTGCGCGGTGCCGGCCGCCATGGTGGCCGTCGAACGGGTGCAGTCGGGAGCCCACTATCCCAGCGATGTCGCCGCCGGTGCCGCTGTAGGTCTGGCCGGCGCCTGGCTCACGCGCCGCGTTCCGGCTCTGTTCCTGCGAAGCCGGCTCCAGCCGTCCGGATTCCTGCGCCACTGGGGCTGACTGTCCGGACTCCTGCAACCCAGGGGGTGCGCGTCGGCCCGCTCGAACCTGCTGAGCGGGCCGACGCCGCTGTGTGCCGGCAGCCCCACACCGCGGGCACACACGGGACAAGCCACCGTGAACCGCCGCCGCGGCTCCCCAGGGACCCGTCGTGCGGGTAACCCGTATCCCATGGGGTAATCCTGGTGATCCGTGACTTGTGAGGCCGGCCCGCCCCCGTCACCGGTCCTGCCCCACCACCCACAGGCTCATTGCGCGGACGCACTGAACGGACGCGCTGAACGGACTTGCCCCACCGAGTCGCCGCACTGACTCACCGCCTGCACGGCGACCGGGGCGTTGACCGGGGAACCCGGTTCGCCCTACCGTCGTCGCATGATGTGCCGGAACGTTCCGGCAATGGAGCGGCGCCTGGCCGCGGAAGCGGAGCGACCCATGGGCCTGCCGTCCACGGACTGGTTGGTGCGACCCGTCGCGCCGATCGACGAGGCCACCGCGTCGACCGTGCTGGCCACCCGGTTCGGCGTGCGGGGCGGCGTGCGGGAGCTGGGGAGCCAGCAGGACCGCAATTACCGGGTACGTGGCGAGACGGGGGAGTACGTCCTCAAGGTCGCCAACCCCGCCGCGCAGACAGCCGAGTTGAGGGCCCAGTGTGACGCGGTGGAACACCTGACGCGTGCGCTGCCCAGCCTCCGACTGCCCCGGGCGGTCCCCGGCATCGACGGTGACGTGGTGCAGGCCTTCCGCGTGGGCGGCGCCGAACTGGCCTGTCGGCTGCTGGACTTCGTCCCGGGTGAGCCGATCATGGACAGCCGCTACCTCGCTCCCGCCGTCGTCGCCCGCCTCGGTGAGATCGCCGGGCAGATCACCGCGTCCCTCGCCGACTTCACCGCCCCCGACCCCGCCCGATTCCGAGCGTGGGACCTGCGCAACGCCGTCGCAGTGATCGAGGCCCTCGCCCCGCAGTGGCCCGACCGGACCCGCGCCGAGCAGGTGCTGAGCGCCGCCCGCACCGCGTACGCACTGGTGGAGCCCCACGCGAAGGACCTGCCGGTCCAGTTCGTCCACGGTGACATCACCGACAACAACGTCGTCTGCGAGACAGGCGAGGACGGCCGCCGCATGCCCGTCGGCGTGATCGACTTCGGGGATCTCGGCACCGGCTGGACGGTGGCGGAACTGGCGGTCACCTGCACCTCGGTCCTGCACCATCACGGCACCGGCCCCGCCTCCGTCCTGCCCGCGGTCCGCGCCTTCGACGCCGTACGCCCGCTGTCCGACGGGGAGTCGGCCGTGCTGTGGCCGCTCATCGTGCTGCGGGCGGCCGTCATGGTGGTCAGTGGGCAGTACGACGTCCTCCAGGACCCGGGCAACGGCTACGCGTCCGCCGCCCTGGACCGGGAGTGGACCATGTTCGAGTCGGCCGTCTCCGTCCCGGCGGAGGTGATGACTGCCCAGCTGAGGGAGGCGCTCGGCCGACCCCTGCCGCGGGTCGCCGTCGTGCCCGCCCACCGCATGCTGCCGGACCTGCCCCACGAGATCCCGGCGCTCGACCTCTCAACGCAGAGCGACGACCTGCACACCGGCCGATGGCTGGAGGCGGACGCGGAAGCAGCCCTGGCCTCCGGCCGGTCCGCGGTCCGTACCCGGCACGGCGAGTTCCGCCTGACCCGGACCACGATCGACACCATGGACGCCCCCGCGACCTGCGCCCTTGGAGTCGACCTGCATCTCGCGCACCCACTGGAGGTGCACGCGCCCTGGGCGGGCACCCTCACCCGCCACGCCGACGGCACCCTCGACCTGCGCGGCGAGGGACCGGTCCTGTGGCTGTACGGCGTCGCCGAACCGGCCGCATCCGAACCCGCCGCATCTGATCCGGCCGCATCCGAACCGGCGGCATCCGTCCCTGTCGCATCCGGCCCGATCGCGGCCGGACAGCGTCTCGGCACCGTCGCCGAGCGGGACGGCAGGTACACCCTCGGCCTCCAGCTGTCGACCCTGGCCGACCGGCGCCCACCCCGTTTCGCCACCCCGGACCTGGCAGCCGGGCGGCTGGCGGTGAGCCCGGATCCGACGCCACTGATCGCCGGGCGGCACCTGGAGGAGCCGCCCGCCGACCAGGATCTCCTCGACCGCCGCGACCGCGCCTTCGCCACCGTCCAGGAGCACTACTACGACGAGCCGCCCCGCATCGAACGCGGCTGGCGCCACCACCTCGTCGACACCCAGGGCCGCGGCTATCTCGACATGCTCAACAACGTGACCATCCTCGGCCACGGCCACCCCGCCCTGACCGACGCCGTACACCGGCAGTGGCGACGCCTCAACACCAACTCCCGTTTCCACTACGGCTCCGTGGTCGAACTCTCCGAGCGAATCACCGCACTCCTGCCCTCCGGCCTGGACACCGTCTTCCTCGTCAACAGCGGCTCCGAGGCCGTGGATCTCGCCCTGCGCCTGGCCTGGGCGGCGACCGGACGGCAGGACACGGTCGCGGTCGAGGAGGCGTACCACGGATGGACGTACGCGAGCGACGCGGTCTCCACCTCGATCGCCGACAACCCGAACGCCCTGTCCTCACGCCCGAGTTGGCTCCACACCGTGGCCGCCCCCAACTCCTACCGCGGCCGCCACAGGGGCGCCGAGGCGCGGCGGTACGGTCCTGAGGCCGCCACCCGGATCACCGAACTCGCCGAACAGGGCCGCCCGCCCGCCGCGTTCATCTGCGAGCCGTTCTACGGCAACGCGGGCGGCCTCCCCCTCCCGGACGGCTATCTCAGGCAGGTCTACGACGCCACCCGAGCCGTCGGCGGTCTGTGCGTCGCGGACGAGGTGCAGGTCGGCTACGGCCGACTCGGCACCCACTTCTGGGGGTTCGAGCAGCAGGACGTCGTACCGGACATCGTCACCGTCGCCAAGGCGATGGGCAATGGTCATCCGCTGGGCGCGGTGATCACGCGGCGGGAGATCGCCGATGCCTACCGCACCCAGGGCTACTTCTTCTCCTCGGCCGGGGGCAGCCCGGTCAGCAGCGTGGTCGGGCTGACCGTGCTGGACGCGCTGAGGGACGAACGGCTCCAGCACAACGCCCTGGAAACGGGTGGGTACTTGAAGCGGCGGCTGGAGGAACTCGCCACCCGGCACCCGCTGATCGGCGCGGTGCACGGCTCCGGGCTGTACCTGGGCGTCGAGTTCGTCCGGGACCGCGAGACCCTGGAGCCGGCGACCGAGGAGACCGCCGCGATCTGCGACCGGTTGCGCGAGCTCGGCGTGATCGTCCAGCCGACCTCGGACCGGCAGTGCGTACTGAAGATCAAGCCACCGCTGTGCCTGACCCGGCGCAGCGCCGACGTGTTCACCGCCGCGCTGGACGACGTGCTGACCCACGGTTGGTGAGGCAGGGTGCCGACCAGGAGCCCCCGCATCCCGACCGGGCCGGGCGCGCCCGCCACCATCGCCGACGTCGCCCGGGAAGCGGGGGTCTCCAAGACCACCGCGTCGGACGCCCTACGGGGTCACGGCCGGGTGTCCGACGCGACCCGCCAGGCCGTCCTGGACACCGCCCGACGCCTCGCGTACGCGCCCAACCGCAGCGCCCGCAGCCTGCGCACCTCGGTGACCGACACGATCGCGCTGCACATCCCGGAGTTCCTCACCAGCGCCGAGTACTACATGTCGTTCGTGTTCGGTGTCGCCGAGCAGGCCGCGCGCGCCGGGCTGAACGTGACGCTGGTGTCCTCAGGCCGCCTCCCGCAGGCCGACGGGCTGATCCTGTGCGACCCGATGCCGGACAACCCGGTCGTGGAGCAGTTGATGGACGCGGGGCTCCCGGTCGTCACCGCCGAGCGTTACGGCGGCGGCAGAGAGCCCGCCGGCGTGGTCTGGTCCGACCACGAGAGCGCCCTGACGGAACTCCTCGACCACCTGCGCGCGAGGGGCGCCCGGCGGCCCGCCTTCATCGCCTCCGACACCTCCGCCGACTGGGCCCTCACCCTCCAGCGCAGCTACGCGCGCTGGTGCGCCGAGCACGACGTGCAACCGCTGCTGCGTAAAGCACCGTTCGGCTCGGCGCCAGACGTGCTCCGGGGCGTCGTGGGGGAGTTGCTCGCCGAGGCGCCGGACACCGACGCGATCGTGTGCGCGGCCGACGGGGCCGCGGCTGCCGTCCTGCCCGAGATCCGGTCGGCGGGCCGGGTCGTGGGCGAGGACCTGCTGCTGGCGTCCTGCGTCGACAGCATGGCCATGCGGACCGCGGAACCGCCGATCACGGCGATCGACCTGAGACCCCGTCATATGGGCCGGGAATGCCTACGGTTGCTCTGCGAGACACTCGCCGGCGAAGCGCCGCCCGGTACCGCCCGCACCCTGCCCATCGAAATGATCGTTCGGGCATCCACCTAGGCGGGACGCGTCAGGACCAAGGCGGTACCGCTCTCACCGCCTGGGCGCCGCCCCGCTGCTCGCGCGGAGCACGAGGTCGACGGGGACGAGCGTTTCGGGGTGCGGGGGCTGCGCCGAGTCGTCGATGCGGCTCAGCAGGAGTCGCAGGGCGCGGGTGCCGATCTCCGCGAAGTCCGTCCGCACGGTGGTCAGCGGCGGCAGCAGATGCGCGGCCTCGGGGATGTCGTCGTAGCCCACCACGCTGATCTCGCCCGGCACCGAGCGGCCCGCCTCGTGGAAGGCGTGCAGGACGCCGAGGGCCATCTGGTCGTTGGACACGAACACCGCGGTGACCTCCCTGCGTCGGGCCAGTCGGCGTCCCAGGTGGTAGCCGGAGTCGGCGCTCCAGTCGCCGACCAGCGGCTCGGGGACCGGCGCCCCGGCCGCCTCCAGCGTGGAGCGCCAGCTCGCCAGACGCTGGTCGGCGGAGGTCCAGCCGCTCGGCCCTGCGATGTGCCAGACGGTCGGGTGGCCGAGCCCCAGCAGATGCTCGGTGGCCTTGCGTGCGCCCTCCCGCGAGTCACCGGTGACCCTCTCGGTCTCCGCGTCGAAGCCGTTCTCCAGCACCACCAGCGGGGTGTCGAGGCGGGTGTCCGCCAGGGCGCGGCCCACCCACAACTGCGGGGCGATGGCGATCACCCCGTCCGCGCCCTCTGCGGAGAGCCGGTCGACGGCCTCGACGACCGTGTCGTGCTCGGCCGAGTCCAGGGAGATGGAGCTCAGCAGGTAACCGGCCTCCTGGGCCGCGGTGTTGATCGCGGTCAGGATCGCGGCCGGCCCGTAGCGCGCCGCGTCGAAGGTGATGACCCCGACCATCCGGGTCCGCCCACTGGCCAGCGACCGGGCGCTGCGGCTGGGCCGGTAGCCGAGGGTCCGCATGGCCGTCAGGACCGCCTCACGGGTCTCCGGGCGGACCGACGGATGCTCGTTGAGCACCCGGGAGACGGTCTGCTTGGAGACACCGGCCAGCCGGGCCACGTCGTCCATCACCGGGCGCGAGCCGGCGAAGTTGCGTCGGCTGCGCCCCTTCGGGACGGCTCCCTCGGCGGCACTTGGGGTCATGGTGGCGGTTCCTAGACGTGGTGGTGGCGGTGGTACGACGGTCCCGGCCCGCCCGAGGAGCACAGCATAGGCGGGCCGGTCCCGGGGGTCCGGCGGTGACATGGGGCTCCGGGGCAGGTCAGCCCGTCCGGACCGACCAGGTGTGTCGACTGATCCACTCGGCGTGGGTGACGGTGGCCGTCTCCCGCTCACCACCTGCCTGCTCCGGCAGATGGACCGGCGCCTGCGCGTGCAGTGGCAGCACCCGCAGCCGCAGACCCTCGGCCCGCAGGGCGTCCGCGGGGAGCCGGTCCAGGCCGATGTCCCAGACCCGCCCCGCGCAGAACTGGTCGGCGACCAGCGTGTCCCCCACGTACGCCCGCCCCACGTCACCGCTCCAGCGCAGCCGCAGCAGCGTCCCGGGCGGTAGCCCGTCCGGCACCTCGACGTGGTACTCGGCGGCCACGGTGTCGAAGTACTTGTCGGCCGGGACGCTCGCCCGGCCCAGGACGCCGGTGACGGTCTCGGGGGCGGCTCCGGCGGCCCGCACGAGGGTGACCTGGGGCGCGGAGACCCCGACGACCGGCGCCGCCGGGACCGCGTAACGGGTGAACACCCCGTCCGCGACCGCCTCCGCCGCCACTCCGTCCACCACGGGTGCCCGCTCGGGCGCGGGCAGCACGGCGAACGACGTCGCCGTCCCCGAACCGTGCAGCCGTACCTCCCCCCGGTCGAAGACCACACCGTCCCCGCTCAGCACCAGCCGCTCGGCACCCCATGCCTCGCCCCGGTAGGCGGTACGGGCCGTCGCCGCGTCCAGCACCAGCAGGCCGACCCGCCCGCCGTCGGCCGTGTCCACCTCCACCAGGGCGTCGGTGCCGGGACGCAGCCCGGTCACCAGCAGCCGTTCGCCGACCGGGGTGACGTCGCCGGTGGGCGCGTGCAGAGCCGACACCGTGGCCGTGTCCAGGGCGAGTTCGGGCGCGACCCCGTCCGTCGCGGCCAGCACCAGGACCGTCCGGCCGTCGACGTCGACCGTGCACACCGGCTGGGCGGTGGCCCACTCCAGCCGCAGACCGGCCACGTCGAGACGCAGCGGCCAACAGAAGTAGGCGCCGCTCGGGACTGTGACGGGAGTGCTGGGAAGCGTCAACTCGGCATCAACGGAAGGGAATTCAACCGTGAAGGACGTCTCAGGGTGCTCCGGGAGCGGTTCGTGCGGCTGGTGGTTGTTGACGAACAGGAAGCCCGAGGTGCCGTCACCGCGCACCGCCCAGCGCAGGGTGTCCCGGTCGAGCTGCCCGTCCGGCCGAGGCTCGGGCAGCACGGACTCCATCGGGGCGATCAGGTGCCCGAAGCCCGCCAACAGCAGGTGCTGGAGCCGGAGTTCGTGATAGGTCCGCCGGTACTGACCGTACTCGCCGAGCGGCGCCTGGAAGTCGTACGTCAGGACCGGCAGGTCGTTCGGATAGCCGGTGGCGTGCGACTCCTGGAGGGTGCTGAGCTCACCCGCCGGGTTGGTGCCGCCGTGGAACATGTAGTAGCCCTGCCAGACCGAGCCGCAGCCGATCTTGGTGAGGCCGAGGGCGCCGATGTCGTCGGGACCGACGTACGGCCGACGGTGGTACGACACCGCCATGCCGCCGCCCAACTCGCAGGTGGCCCAGGGGAATCGGTCAGCGAACGCGTCGGGCCGGCTGCCGCGCACACGCACCGGGCGCAGGTCGGATCCGATGCCCTCGTCGTCGCGCTGGTGGGTGAAGAAGAAGTGCTTGCGGCAGGTGTCGGGCCAGCCGCCGTCGGCCTCGGTCCAGAAGGCCTCGGTGTAGCCGCCGTACAGCGGAAGCAGCTCGTCCGGCGGGAGTCGGACACCGCCCCAGGCGGTCGACGTCCACAGCGGCGCGCTGAGGCCGGCTTCCTGGGCCATCCGCTTCAGCGTGAGCAGATGGCCGGGCTGGTCGTAGAGCTCGTTCTCGATCTGGATCGCCACGATCGGGCCGCCGTGTGCCCGGTCGAGGCCGCTCAACTGCTCGGCGATGGCCGCGAACCAGGGGCGTACGGCGGCCAGGTAGACCGGGTCGTCGGTGCGGGGCACGCAGTCGCGGGCCAGGACCCAGTCGGGCAGTCCGCCGCCGCGGACCTCGGCGTGCGACCAGGGGCCGACGCGGGGGATGAAGTCCAGGCCGTGGCGGGCGCAGAGCTCGGCGAAGCGGCGCAGGTCACGGTTGCCGTCGAAGCGGACGCGGCCCTCGATCTCCTCGTGGTGGATCCAGATGATGTAACTGGCGACGGCCGTGACTCCGCCCGCCTTCATCTTCAGCAGCTCCTCCTCCCACTCCCCGGCCGGGTAGCGGGAATAGTGGAACTCACCGGAGACCGGGAACCAGGGGCGGCCGCCCCTGGTGAGCCAGCGGCTGGTCACCTCGATCGGGTCGGGCACCCCGGGGGCGTCCGCGAAGGGCAGGTGTCCGGTCAGCGGGGGCCCGGCGGGGGAGGGGACACGCAGGTGGTGCGGGTGCGTCATCAGTCGATCTCCGGTCCGAGGTCGGGCGTGCCGGTGAGCTGGGCGCGCGTGCCGGTGGTGGCGTGCAGCTCCAGCAGGACCAGTTCGTTGGTGCCGGGGCGGAGGACGGGCGCGGGGACGTACAGGGTGTGCTGGGGACCCCGGTTCCAGTAACGGCCGAGATGGAAGCCGTTGACCCAGGCCTGGCCCTTGGTCCAGCCGGGCAGGGACAGGAAGGTGTCCGCCGGGCTGTCGACGTCGAAGGTGCCCCGGTGGAAGGCGGGTACCGCGTCCGTGGTCGCCCCGGACGGGCCGAACGGCACGGCGGCCAGGTCGTCCAGGGGCACGGCCCGGCACTCCCAGCCGCGCAGTTCGGTGCCTTGGAAGGACACCGGGCCGAGCAGTCCCTTGGGTGCCCCGATGCGCGGCCCGTAGTTGACGCCGCCCATGTTCTCCACGAGGACTTCGAGGACGGCACCGGCGTGCGGCACCCGCACGGACAGCGTCTCGTCGTGCCGTTCCCGCTCCAGTACGCCGACCGAGGCGCCGTCCACGAAGACCTGCGCGCGGTCCCCGACCCCGCCCGGGAAGTGCAGCAGACCGTCGCCCGAGCCGGGAAGCGTGGTGCGGTAGAGCACGTAACCGGTGTGCACGCCCAGGGCGTTCATCGTCACCGGGGTCTCGGTGGGTGTCGACGACAGCCCGCGGACGTACGGCAGCAGCGGCGCCCGGTGATCCAGGTCGACTTCGGTGAACGGAAGTTTGGGAGCGGGCGAGGGGGCCGGCTCCTCGGGCGTGGCCGTGTGCCGGGCGATCACCTCGCGGAACGTGTGGTACTTGGGGCCGGGGTCACCGCTCTCGGTGAGCGGGGCGTCGTAGTCGTAGGACGTGACGGTGGGCTCGTAGGCGTGCTTGTGGTTGGCGCCGTTGGTGAAGCCGAAGTTGGTGCCGCCGTGGAACATGTAGATGTTGACCGAGGCGCCGGCCGACAGCAGCCGGTCCAGGTCGGCGGCGGCGTCGGCGGCGGGCCGTACGTGGTGCGGGCCGCCCCAGTGGTCGAACCAGCCGACCCAGAACTCCGAGCACATCAGCGGGCCTTGGGGCTGGTGGGCGCGCAGTGCGGCCAGGTTCTCCTCGACCCGGCTGCCGAAGGTGACCGTGGCGAGCGTGCCCGGGAGGGTGCCGGCCGCAAGGTGCTCGGCGTTGGCCTGATCGCAGGTGTACAGCAACTCCTCGACACCCCGGTCGCGCAGCGCCTGGTGGACATGCTTGAGATAGGCGGTGTCGTGGCCGTACGCCCCGTACTCGTTCTCCACCTGGACGGCGATCACCGGCCCGCCGTGAGCGGCCATGAGCGGACGCAGCACGGGCAGGAGTTGGTCGAGGTAGCCGTCGAACGCCGCCGTGAACCGCGGGTCGCTGCTGCGAAGCCGGATGTTGGGGTCCGCGAGCAGCCAGGCGGGCAGACCGCCGTCGTCCCACTCGGCGCAGATGAACGGCCCCGGGCGCAACAGGACGTGCAGGCCCTCGTCCTGGGCGAGGCGCAGCCAGCGGGGCAGATCGAGGAAGCCGTCCAGGACGAGCCTGCCCGGCTCGGGCTCGTGGAGGTTCCACGGCAGATACGTCTCGATGGTGTTGAGGCCCATGAGGCGGGCCTTGCGCAGCCGGTCGCTCCACTGGTCGGGATGGATCCGGAAGTAGTGCATGGCCCCGGAGATGATCCGGAACGGCTCGCCGTACAGGAGGAAACCGTCGGAGGACGTCGTCAGAGCGGGCATGCGGGGCATCCCTTCGAGTCAGCGGGAGTTCGGTGGAATTTCAGTGGGTTCTGGTGCTGCGGACGAGCCAGAGCGTGGCGGCCAGGCACAGTGCCGACACCCCGCTCAGCAGAAGCGGGACGGCCCGGATCCCGGACCGTTCGATGGCCATGCCCAGCGCCGGTCCCGCGGCCACACCGCCGATCATCGAGGCGGCGATGACCAGCGCTCCGGCCCGTCGGGCGCCGGGGGCGGCCCGGTGCAGCCAGGGCAGGCCGGTGGGGAAGATCGGCGCGATGAACAGACCGACACCGGCGTACGCGTAGGGCGCCAACTCCCGTACGGACGCCAGGATGAGACAGGTCGTCATGCCGGCGCAGGACACGGTGATGATGGCCTGAGCAGAGAACCGCAGCGCGATCGGCGCGACCAGGAAGCGGCCCACCGTCATCATCAGCCAGTAGACGGAGGTGGCGGTCGCGGCCACCCCGGCGCCGTATCCCACGGTCTCCAGATGGGTGGGCTCCCAGCCGCCTACGCCCGCTTCGATGCCCACGTGCAGGACGTAGAGCGCGACGAACACGGAGAGCACCGAGGCCAGGCTGCGGCCGAGCACGCCGGGGGAGTCGGGAGCCGTGCCGGAAGGCTGCGGCGCCCGGTCCTGTACCCCCTTCAGGCACAGCAGCAGCGGCAGGTCGGCGAGTGCGAAACCGAGGAAGACCGCCGGATAGTGCCCGGCACCCACCACGCCGATCAGGGCCGGACCGAGGATCGCGCCCACGCCGAAGTGCGCGTTGAGGATGTTCAGCATCGCGGTGGATCGGTGGCCGAAGCCGACCGCGAACAGTTGGTTCAGGCCGTAGTCGATGCCGCCGAAGCCGAGCCCGGCGAGCAGCGCGGCGGTCAGGGCGGTCGGCCAGTTCGGCGCGAGCGCGAAACCCACCGCACCGAGCGCCATGAGCAGGTACGAGGCGCCCAGGATCCGTCGGTTGCCGATCCGGCCGAAGAGCCGGGCGAACAGCAGGACACCGGCCACGCCACCGACGAAATGGGCGCTCAACCCGAGTCCGGCCCCGGAGGGTGACAGGCCGAACTCCTCGCGGAACGCGGGGATCGCCGGACCGTACAGCGCCTGGAGCGCGCCGATGAGCACGAAGCCGACGCAGGAGGCGACCACTGCGGCCGGGCTGAAGACCGGAGTGCGCGCGGGCGCGAGCGTCGAGGACATGAATGGTCATGTTACCGGTAACATGAACGCCGTCAAGATCCGAGGTCGAAACCAGGGGTGGAGTATGGAGATTGGACTGGTGGTCCAGAGTCTGGATTGCTAGTCTAGTGGAAGTGGATCGAGGGGAGGACGTGATGGAGGCGGAGCGGGACGCGATCATCGCCGCGCTCACATCGGTGGTCGACGGGATCGCGGCGACCTTCGGACCGATGTGCGAGGTCGTGCTGCACGACTACCGGAAGCCGGAGAAGTCGGTGGTGGCCATCGCCGGCTCGGTGACCGGGCGCACCGTGGGCGGGGCGATGAGCCAGATCGGCATGCGGATGGTCGCCCGTGGCGACGAGGCGGCCGACGAGCTGAACTACGTCACCCGGACCGACACCGGCAAGCTGGTCAAGTCGTCGACGATGCTGCTGCGGGACCCCTCGGGCGCGGTCTTCGGAGCGTTGTGCGTCAACGTCGACGTCACCGCGGCGAGCGAGGTCCACGCCCTGTTGGGAGCCCTGGCCGGGATCGGCGCGGCCCCCGAGGAAGTGCCCGTCACCACCTTCGGCGACGACATCGACTCCGTCGTCGACGTCATGCTCGACGCGCACCGGCACCAGTCGTGGGCGCTGCTGGACCGGGCCGGACGCCTGGACCTGTTCCGCAGCCTGGACGAGCGGGGAGTTTTCGCGGTCCGGCGGGCGATCGAGCAGGTGGCCGGACGCCTCGGTATCTCCCGAGCCTCCGCCTACAGCTATCTGTCCCAGTCCCGAAAGCAGACGAACACTGGAGGGCACCCGTGACGACCACCATCCCGCCGGTCACCCTGGACGACGTCCGGGACGCGGCCGCCCGGCTCAAGGGCGTCGCCCACCGCACACCGGTGCTGCGTTCGCGGACCCTCGACGCGCTGGTCGGCGCGGAGGTCTTCCTCAAGTGCGAGAACTTCCAGCGGGTCGGCGCCTTCAAGTTCCGCGGCGCCTACAACGCCGCCTCCCGGCTGACCCCGGAGCAGCTCGCCCGGGGCATCGCCGCCTACTCCTCCGGCAACCACGCTCAGGCCGTGGCCCTGGCCGCGCGTGAGCTCGGCACCACCGCGGTGATCGTCATGCCCGAGGACGCCCCGGGCTCGAAGCGGGCGGCCACCGAGGGCTACGGCGCCGAGATCGTCACGTACGACCGCTACACCGGCGACCGCGAGGCCATCGCCGAGGCCCTGGCCGTCGAGCGGGGCCTGGTGCTCATCCCACCGTACGAACACCCGCACGTGATGGCGGGACAGGGCACGGCGGCCCTCGAACTACTGGAGGAGACAGGCGAGTTGGGTGCGCTGCTCGCGCCGGTCGGAGGGGGCGGGCTGATGGCGGGCAGTGCGACCGCAGCCAAGGGTCTGCACCCGGGCATCCGCATGATCGGCGTGGAACCGGAGGCAGGCGACGACACCAGGCGGTCCCTGGAGGCGGGGCGGCGGGTCAGCATCCCGGTGCCGAAGACCATCGCGGACGGACAGGCCCTGCACACGCCCGGCGAGCTGACCTTTTCGGTGAACCGGCGACTGGTCGACGAGATCGCGCTGATCTCGGACGACGAGATCCGCGCGGCCATGCGGTTCGCCTTCGAACGGCTGAAGATCGTCGTGGAGCCGAGCGGCGCGACCCCGCTGGCCGCCCTGCTCAGCGGCCGGGTGAGCGGCCTCCCGGACCGGGTCGGGGTGATCGTCTCCGGTGGCAATGTCGACACGGACCGCTTCGCGCGGCTCTGCGCGGGTGGGGACGGGGACTGACCGGGCGCCTTCACCCGAATGGCAGGCCCGACTGGACAGGCGGACGATGGAGTGATGGGGCTCGGCCCCCGCCGGTGCCGCCCAGGCAGGGCGGGAGACGGAGACCGACCCCGGCCGTACCGCAACACGGCCGGAAGGGAGAGCCGTCATGTTTGAGGTGAAGACGCTCGACAAGCCGGACGAGCGCCGCGATTTCCCGCGTGGCCACCTCGAGGCGGTCCACATGAGCGGACTGGACTTCGCGGTGGGGACCTTCGAACCGGGCTGGCGCTGGTCGGAGTCCGTGGCACCCATCGCGGGCACCAAGAGCTGCGAGGTCCACCACAACGGCTATGTGGTGCAGGGCCGTATGCACATCACCATGGACGAGGGCGGCGAGGGCGAACTGGGCCCCGGGGACATCTTCGTGGTGGCACCCGGGCACGACGCCTGGGTCGTCGGCGACGAGCAGTGCGTGGTCTACGACTTCGCGGGCGGCATGGCGACGGACTACGCGAAAGGCAAGTGAGGCACGTCGGTGGCGGACCGTCGTCGCTCACACCGTGACATCACCGCTCACACCGTGACGACGATCTTCGCGCGTGCGTGCTCCACCTCCAGATGACGGATGGCCTCGGCCGCCTCGCCCAGCGGATACATACGCTCGACGGCCGGGGCGATCTTCCCTGCCTCGGCGAGTTCCCGCAGGGCCGCCAGGTTCTTCTTGCTCGCCCGGGCCGGAAGGTGCAGCACACGCTGGCGCACGAAGGGGGAGAGCAGCCGTCCGCCCATCAGGAGCCACATCGGACCGAGCACGCTGCCGCCCTCGTAGACACCGCCGCCGGACAGGACGACTGTTCCGCCGACACTTGTCGCACGCCGCAGATCGCCCAGTGAGCGATTGCCGACCAGGTCCAGGACGACGTCGTAGCGGTGTCCGGCGCGGGTGAAGTCCTCCCGGGTGTAGTCGACGACCTGGTCCGCCCCGAGCGACCCGACGAGTTCGACGTTGCGCGCGGCGCACACACCGGTCACCTCGGCGCCGTACGCCTTCGCGATCTGCACGGCGAAGGTCCCCACGCCTCCCGACGCGCCGTTGACCAGGACGGACTGTCCGGCCCGGAGTCCGGCCACGTCCCGCAGTCCGATGAGCGCGGTGTTCGCGGCCAGCGGCATCGCGGCCGCCTGCTCGAAGGAGAGGCCGGCGGGCTTGAGATCCGTCTCGCCGTCCTTGGCGCACACGAACTCGGCGAACGTCCCGTCCGCCTCGCCGTACACCTCGTCGCCGGGGTGCAGGCTCTTGACCTCGGCGCCGACGGCCTCGACGCGGCCGGCGAAGTCCCGGCCCCGGATCCGCACCTTCGGCGCGCGCAGCCCGAACGACAGCCGGGCGATCTTCGGGTCGCCGTGCAGGAAGTGCCAGTCGTAGGCGTTGACCGAAGCCGCGTGCACGCGCACGAGCACCTCGTCCGCGGCCGGCACCGGCTGCTCGACCTCCCTCAGTTCCAGTGTGTCCGCCGAGCCGTACCGGTCCTGGACGACTGCCTTCATGGGGCCCCCTCCGTCGCTTCGGAGCGTAGGGACGGGATCGCGACTTGCCATCGGAAACCGATCGGTTTACTGTGATGGCCGTAGGTAAACCGATCGTTATCTCGGCATTTCTGGAGTCTCTCATGACCACCATCGAAGGTTCCGTCGCCCTGGTCACCGGCGGCAGCCGCGGCATCGGCCGGGCGCTGGTGACCGCCCTGTACGAGCGTGGCGCCAAGAAGGTGTACGCCACCGCCCGCGACCCGCGGACCGTCACCCACCCGGACGCCGTGCCGCTGCCCCTGGAGGTGAGCGACCCCGCCTCCGTCGCGGCCGCCGCAGAACAGGCCCGGGACGTCACCCTGCTCATCAACAACGCCGGCGCGGCCGTGAACGCGAGCTTCCTGGACGCCCCCGTGGAGGATGTCCGCCGCGAGTTCGAGACCAACTTCTACGGCCCCCTCCTCGTCACCCGTGCCTTCGTGCCGGTCATCGAGCGCAACGGCGGCGGCCACATCCTGAACGTCCACTCGGTGCTCTCCTGGCTCGGCGTCGCCGGCTCCTACAGCGCCTCCAAGGCCGCCCTGTGGTCGCAGACCAACTCCCTGCGCCTGGACCTGAAGCCGCGCGGCATCGAGGTCACCGGCCTGCATGTCGGGTACGTCGACACGGACATGACCGCGAACGTCGACGCCCCGAAGGTCACTCCCGAGAGCGTGGCCGCGCAGGCCCTCGACGGCATCGAGTCCGGCGCCTTCGAAGTGCTCGCCGACGACCTGAGCCGACAGGTGAAGGCCGGACTCGCGGCCGATCTCGCCGCGCTGTACCCGCAGTTGGCCGCCTGAGTCAGCTGTGTGTGCGCGGAGCGGTCCGCCGGTGGATGGTTCCGCCGGGTGCGTACCATGCCGCCTTCTTCCGGACGGCCGGGCTGGGGTCCCCGGCGCGGCAGGTCTCCAGGGCGGTGACCGCGCGGTCGTCGGTGTGGACGAACTTGCCGACGAGCTCGGCGGCCCGCATCCGCACCTGAGGGTCGGGATCGTCGGCCAGGTGCCGCAGCGCGGGTCCGAGGACCTGCTCGGCGCTCGGCGCACAGGTGTCTCCCTTGCACCGGTCGCAGGCCAGGGCGTGGAACGCGGCGATCCTGACGCGGGCGTCGGGGTCGTCGGCCATGGTGGTGAGCTCGTCCATGGACTCGGTGTCGACCAGGTGGTCGAGAAGGCGGCAGCAGCCCTCGCGGACGGCCGGATTCTCGTCGCGCAGACCTGCCCGGACGGCGTCCAGCGCGGCCGAGTCACGCCTGAGAAGTTCGTGGTAGGCCGCGACGGCCCGCTGCGGGTCGCCGAGGCAGGAGACGAGGGCTTCGTTGTCGGTACGGACGAATCCGAGCATGTCCTCAGTGTCGAAGGGCAACGCCCCGCGTGGCAAAGGGATTTCGGCTTTCCCGGTCAGATCGGCAGCAGCCGTCCCACCAGCGCGCTGAGCTGCCGGACATTGCGGCACTCGTGCATCTCCACCAACTCGGCGTACTCGTGGGCGGCCGAGTCGCCCGTGCCCCACTGCGCGTGTGCCTCCGGGTTCAACCAGTAGACGCGGCGGGCCCGTTCGGTGATCTCCCGGACGGCGGGCAGGTTCGGGTCGCTCATGTTGGTACGGGCGTCACCGAGGACGAACACCGTCGTCCGGGGGCTGAGCGCGTCCCCGTACAGCGACGCGAACTCGCCCAGCGCCACGCCGTAGTCGCTGCTGCCGTGCCATCCCGTGAGCGTGGCCTCGGCGCGGATGCGGGCGCCGAGCCCCTCCGCGTCGGCCGCCCCGTGTTCGAGGAGCCGGGTGACCTCGTCGATGCGGTTGACGAAGGCGAACACCCGCACCTTGCTGAACTGGTCGTGCAGAGCCTGCACCAGCAGCATCGTGAAGTCCGAGAACCCCGACACCGATCCCGACACATCGCACAGCAGCACCAGTTCGGGCCGGGCCGGCCGGCGCCTGCGCAGCACCGGCTTCATCGGCACCCCGCCCGTCGACAGCGAACCGCGCAGCGTCCGCCGTAGATCGATACTGCCCCGCGCGGCCCGCCGGCGGCGGGCCGCCAGCCGGGTGGCGAGCTTGCGGGCCAACGGCTGGACCGTGCGCCGCAGTTCGGCCAGCCGGTCCTTCCCGGCGAACAGGAAGTCGACCCGGTCGGTCGTCGGGGCCACCGCCCGCCGGGCGATCTCGTCCCGGTCCCGATGCTCCGCGACCCGCCGCCGGGCCTCCGCCGCCACCAGCGCGCGGAACGCCTCGATGCGCCGCCGGATCTCGTCCTCCAGCAGCCGGTCGGTGAACCCGGACATGCCCTGCCGCCCCCGCACGTCGTCCCGGACGCGCGCGAGCAGCGTCTGCGGGCGCAGCCGGTCCAGCGTCTGGTACGACGACCAGCCGTCCGAGGAAGGGGAGTTGCCGTATCCGCCGAACCCGTCGACGGCCTCTGCCGCGAGGCGGGCCATCAGCGTCTCGTCGTTCGCGGCCAGAGCCCCGGCGAGTCGGTCGCGCAGCGCCTCCCGGTCCGCGGGGCCGGTGTCGGGGCCGCCGACGCCCCGCGGGAAGTACAGGTCGAAGACCGGGTCGAACACCCGCCGTTGAGCGGTGCTGTGCAGCAGGGTCGCCGCCAGGCCTTCCCGCAGCCGCTCTCGGTCGGCGAACCCGAGCGCCTCGACCGCCTGCGCCGCGTCCACGGTCTCGCCCGTCCCGATCCGCACACCGTGTGCGCGCAGGGCGCCGACCAGGGAGGTGAGCCGCTCGGCGGTGCTCACACCGCGTCCAGGTCGAGCTTGGCCCCGGCCTTGAGGATGTCGTCCTGGTGCTTGAGGAGCACGCCCAGGCTGTCCCGTACGACCGTCTCGTCGAGGTGGTCCGCGCCGAGCGCGAGCAGCGTGCGGGCCCAGTCGATGGTCTCCGCGACCGAGGGCACCTTGCGCAGGTCCATGGCCCTGAGCGCCCCCACGACCCGGACCACGGACTTCGCCAGCGTCTCGTCGAGCCCCGGCACCTTCAGCCGTACGATCCGCCGCTCCAGCTCCTCCTCCGGGAACCCGATGTGCAGGAACAGGCAGCGGCGGCGCAGGGCCTCCGACAGCTCGCGGCTGGCGTTGGAGGTGAGGACGACGAAGGGGCGGCGGGACGCGGTGATCGTGCCCAGCTCGGGGACCGTGACCTGGAAGTCGCTGAGCACCTCCAGAAGCAGCCCCTCGACCTCGACGTCCGCCTTGTCGGTCTCGTCGATCAGCAGAACCTTCGGCTCATCGCCGCGGATCGCCGTGAGCAGGGGCCGGGAGAGCAGGAACTCCTCGCTGAAGATGTCCGTGCGCGCCTCGTCCCAGGTCTCGTCCCGCCCTGCGCTGATCCGCAGCAGCTGCTTGGCGTGGTTCCACTCGTACAGCGCCCGGGACTCGTCCACGCCCTCGTAGCACTGGAGCCGGACCAGCCGAGCGTCGGCGACCTCGGCAACCGCCTTGGCCAGCTCCGTCTTGCCGACGCCTGCGGGGCCCTCGACCAGGAGCGGCTTGCCGAGCCGGTCGGCGAGGAAGACGGTCGTGGCGACCGCGGGCGAGGCGAGGTAGCCGGTCTCGGCGAGGCGTGCGGAGACGTCGTCGACGGATGTGAACAGCAACGGGGCCTCCCGGGCGGCGCGAACTCGTTCCGCCAACTATCTAAGCGCTTGTTCACCGGTTCTGTCACGTGGTGGGAGCGGGCACGGCGACGGGCGCCACCGAGGTGACGCCCGCAGTCTGCCGGAGCTCACGCTGCCAGTCCCACCGCCTCCACCGCCGGAGTACGCAGCACCCGGCGGGCCGTGGCCAGGCTCGTCCCGATCGTCGCGGCCGCCGCGATCGCCACCACCGCCAGCCAGATGCCGAGGCCCTGGTGCGGCAGCACCGAGTCGGTGCGGACGACGGTGAACGGGATGATCCCGGCCAGCGCCGCCACCGTGCCGAAGAACAGCCCGACCGCCGTGAGGATCAGCCCCTCCGTGCCCACCGTGCCCAGCACCTGCCCCGGGCTCGCCCCGGCCAGCCGCTGCTGCCCGAACTCCCGGCCGCGGAAAGTCGTCGCCGCGTACAGCGAGTTGACCAGCATCACGCACACGAACACCACGATGATCCCGACGACCGTGAGGTTCAGCGTCTGAAGGTTCTTCGCGTCGACCGTCTTCACCGCGCCCGAGGCCTTCACGGCGTCGCTCTCCACACCCTGCATGTACAGCGTGGCGACGGACACCGCCGTGAACAGGATCAGCGACATCAGGATCCCGGAGAGGTGGTCCACCCGCCGACGCAGGTTCCGCACGGCCAGCCAGCCGCTCGCCCCGGTCAGCGGCAACCGGTCCAGCACACCCCCCAGCAGCCGCGGCGCGAGCAGCGCGCACCCCACGGACAACAGGATCGCCCCGTACGCCGGCGTCGCCATGAGCGCCTCGTCCGTCGCCGAGAAGGCGAAGGTGGAGGTCACCGAGACGGCCCCGGTGCCGAGCGCCGCGTACGCGAGGACCGTGCGCGCCCGGCCCCGCCGCCGACTCCCGCGCGTGGCCCGTCGTACGGCGAGGAAGGCGGCGCCCGCCGCCGCGACCAGCGTGATGTCGACGCCCGACATCAGCGCCACGAGACCGAAGGAGGGCTCGACGTCCTTCGCGACCTGCCCGCTGTCCTGGAAGACGTCCAGGAGCGCCCGCCCGCCGAGCATCGCCGGACCGATGGCCAGCACGGCACCGATCAGCGCGACCGCCACGGACTCGCCCACGACCATCCGCCTGATCTGCCCCGGCGTCGCCCCCGAACAGCGCAGCAGCTCCAGCTCACCCGCCCGCTGGCGGATGTTGACCGTCAGGGTCGAGGCCACGGCGAAGAACACCAGGAGGGTGCCGTAGCCGCCGACGACACTCGCGGACATGGTCAGGGTGTCCGAGCTCACCTGGTCGACACCCGGCCGGCCCGCCGTGTCGTACAGCGAGTTGAACGTCATGATGATCCCCGCGCCCAGGAAGGCGGCCAGCAGGGTCGCGAGAAACCGTCCGGGCCGTTGCCGTATCGACCGCATCGCCAGCATGAACATCGCTCACACCCCCGCCGTCACGTCGTCGCCCAGGTGCGCGAGGCGCTCGGCCACCGCGTCCGGCGTCGGGGCGTCCAGCCGGCCCGCGAGCCGGCCGTCCGCGAGGAACAGCACGGAGTCGGCGTAGGAGGCGGCGACCGGGTCGTGGGTCACCATCACCACGGTCCTGCCGTGCACCCGCACCGCCTCCTGGAGCAGCCGCAGCACGTCGCGTGCGCTCCGGGTGTCCAGAGCGCCCGTCGGCTCGTCCGCGAAGATCACCCGGGGGTCCGCGACCAGCGCGCGGGCGATCGCCACGCGCTGTCGCTGACCACCGGAGAGCTGGTCGGGCCGGTGGCCGAGCCGGTCACCGAGACCGACGGCCGTCAGGACCTCCGTGACCCGCCTCCGGTCGACCTTCCGCCCGGCGAGCTTCAGCGGCAGGACGGTGTTCTGCGCGACCGTCAGGGTCTCCAGCAGGTTGTACTGCTGGAACACGAACCCCACCCGCCCGCGCCGGAACCGGGTCAGCTCCGCCTCGCCGCCACCCGTCAGCTCCATGCCGTCGACCCGCACGATCCCGCTGTCCGGCCGGTCGAGACCGGCGGCGCACTGCAGCAGCGTGGACTTGCCGGACCCCGACGGTCCCATCACCGCGGTGAAGGTGCCCCGGGCGAGGCTCAGTGTGACCCCGTCCAGAGCGGTCACGGCACTGTCCTCCGTGCCGTAGGTCCTGCTGACCTTCACCAACCGCAGAGCCTCGGCGGCGGGTCCCGCGTCGCGTGTGCGTCGTGCACTGGTGTGAAACATCGTCGTCCCCCTTCGTCCGGCACGCCGTGTGCCTCCCTGAAGAAGCTACGGAGACACCGGCCTGGGCACATGGGGCGCAGAGCCCGTCTTCCGGGGTGTACTCAGTGACACCCCCCGGCGGATACGGCAGGGTTGACCGCCATGACCGACGGAATAGCCTGGCTCGCCGAACCGCAGTCCATCGCCTGGGGCGGCTACAGCGTGGTGATCGCCCCCGACCTCGAGTCGGAATCGCTGGCGCGACGCATCGCCGAGACCGCTCACCGGCCCTACCGGCCCCGCTCCATCGGGGAACTCACCGGCCGCCAGGTGCAGGACCTGCTGGAAGGCCTGTACGGAGAGGTCCTGGACGGCATCGCCCTGCGCCACGGCGAGCTCGACGAGTGGTCGTACGTCATCAAGTACGGCGGCTGGCAGGGCGAGTTCGGCACCGGCAGCCGGCCGGTCGACCGCGGGGGCCTGCACGTCTACCACCTGGAGTACATGGAGGAGAACGGCAAACCGGTGCCCCCGAACTTTGCCTACCGCCACGACGAGAACCTGATGTGCGCGTTCAACCTGCACCTGGACGGGAGCTGGGGGTACGGCAGCCCCGAGGGCGCCCCCGACGTGGTCGCCGCCGTCCAGGAGGGGCTCACGGCCGCCGGACTGCCCGACGAGGACCTGGAACACCGTGCCGTGCACCGGGCCTGCCTGGAGGTGCTCCAGCAGCACTTCGGCCTCACCCTGCCCCGCGAGCGGATCCTGGAGGACACCCTGCCCACGCTCCTGCTGACCGGTCCCTGACGGCGGGGGCGTTGTCAGTGGGGCGCTGTACTTTCGGCGCATGGGGATCTATCTGGTGAGCGTGGGCGCTCGGGAGTGGTTCGACGAGGACGAGGACGAGGGCGGCAGGGGTGCCCTCGCCGCGGCGCTCGGCGAGGAGTTGCGCCGGCGGGGCCTGCCACCGTACGAGTCCGTGCCGGAGGAGCCGGAGCGGGTGGTGCGCGGGGCGGGGCTCTCGTTCGAGGAGAAGCTGGTGCCTCCCATGGACGGGTTCGCGGCGCTGTGCAGCGCGCATCTGTCGCCGGAGGAGTACGAGGTGCTCTGCGGCTGGTCGCTCCTGGTGCCGTTCGCGCTCGAGGACGAGATCTGGCTCCCGGTCGAGAACTCCTACGCCGAGACGACGATGGTCGCCGGCGCCCCGCGGGTCCTCGCCCTCACCGAACGGCTCGCGGGGGCCGTCGGCCTGCCGGTGGACGAGATACCCGAGGCCTGCGACAACCTCGACCTCACCATGTGGTTCCTGGAGGGGCCGGTGAAGGACGTCGCGGCCGCACGACCGGGACCGTGGGCCGAGGACCTCGACGCCGTGTTCTACGTGGCCCTGTACCTGCGCGCCGCCCAGCACTGTCTGCGACGCGGCTGCCCGATTGTCTACAGCTGACCTGACCGCGGCGAAGAAGGGCCGTCAGATTTTTGAACGGTTCAACGCACGACGCGAACAGTGGACACTCGCCGTATTCGCCAGTAGCTTCAACCGCCGAACATGACTGAATCGATACAACGCCGAGTCGCCGAAGGGACCACGGCATGACCGACGGAGTCCACTGCACCATCGAGGGCCTCACGGTGGAGCACCGCACCGATCCGCTCGGCGTGGACGCGCCCCGCCCGCGATTCGGCTGGCGCACCGCGTCCCCGGTCCGCGGTCGGCGGCAGACGGCGTACCGCGTCCTGGTCGCGTCCAGCCCCGACCGCCTGGCCGAGGGCCGCGCGGACGTCTGGGACAGCGGCCGGAGAGACGCACCGGACTCGGTGGCCGTGCGCTACGCGGGGCCCGACCTGCGCGCCTCGACCCGCTACCACTGGACGGTCCAGGTGTGGGACGAGCACGGCCGCAGGCTCCCTGAGGCCCCGGCGGCCCGGTTCGAGACCGGCCTGCTCAGCACCGACGGCGTGACCGGCTGGGACGGCGCGAAGTGGATCAGCATGGCGGGCAAGGCGCCGAACACCCCGGGCTCACCGCTCCTGAGAAGGCAGATGGCGCTGAAGGGCGGCCGTGTGCGAGAGGCGCGGCTCCACATCTCCGCGCTCGGCGTGTACGACGCCTACGTCAACGGCCGCCGGGTCGGCGTGCCCCAGGACGGCGGCACCACGTACGAACTCCTCACCCCGGGCTGGACCAACTACGACACCACCGTCAGCTACTTCACCTACGACGTGACGGGCCTGCTGGCCGAGCAGCCGCAGGTCACCCTCGCCGCCGTCCTGGGCAACGGCTGGTACAACGGCCGTGTCTCCGACCACAGCGTCTACTACTCCGAGGCCGGCAACCGCCTCGCCCTCAAGGCCAAGCTCCTGATCCGCTACGAGGACGGCTCGACCCAGTCCGTCGTGACCACACCCGGCGGCGACTGGAGGGCCACGGACACCGGCCCCTACCGCGCGGACGACATCTACGACGGCCAGACCTACGACGCCCGCCGCGAACTGCCCGGCTGGACCGACAACGACTTCGACACCTCCGCCTGGTCCGGAACCGAGGAACACGACTTCACGACCCGGTTCCCCGCCTCCCGGCTGGTCGCCTACCCGGGCGAGTCGGCCCGGCTGATGCCCGCATGGGACCACGGGCCACAGTCGATCACCGTCCACACCGGCGGCGATTTCGTTCCCGACCCCGCCCGCACGATCACCGATCCCACCCGGGCCGCAACCACCCACCTCACCCTGCACCCGGGCGACACCGCCGTGATCGACCTCGGACAAAACCTGGTCGGCGTCCCCCGCTACACCCTCCGCGGTCCCGCCGGAGCCGAAGTCACCTTCGAACCGGGCGAGATGCTCAACGACACCAGCGCGGGCGCAGACGGCCCCGAGGGCTCCGTCTACCGGGCCAACCTCCGCACCGCCAAGGCCACCAGCACGTACATCCTCAAGGGCGACCCGAAGGGCGAGACCCACCAGGACTCCCTGACCTTCTACGGTTTCCGCTACCTCGCCGTCACCACGACCGCCACCGTCACCCTCACCGAACTGACCGGCAGGGTCGCCACCTCCGCCCTCCACGACATCGGCACCGTCGAGACGGACGCCCCCGACATCAACCAGCTGATCAACAACGTCCGCTGGGGCCAGCGCGGCAACTACCTCTGGGTACCCACCGACTGCCCGCAACGCGACGAGCGCTGCGGCTGGACCGGCGACACCCAGCTCTTCTCCCAGACCGGCCTCTACAACACCGACGCGGTCGCCTTCCTGAGCCACTTCCAGGACATCCTGATCGACTCCCAGCGCACCTACGGCGCGGACGGCGCCCAGTTCACCTGGATCGCGCCCGGCGCCCGCTACAACGAGCCGGAGCCAGCGAGCGGTTGGGCGGACTGCGGGGTCGTCGTGCCCTGGACCGTGTGGCAGATGAGCGGTGACCCCACCATCGTCGACCGCAGCTGGGACGCGATGACGGCCTACATGGACTGGATCCACGCCCGTACCGCGGACACCTACGCCGGACAGGGCGCGATCTTCGGCGACTGGCTGGCCTTCCAGGTCACCAGCACCCAGCTCGTCAGCGACGCCTACTACGCCTACAGCGCCCGGCTCATGGCGGACATGGCCCGCGCCACCGGCCGCAGCGCCGAGTCCCACGCCTACGAGGAGCTGTTCTCCCACATCAAGCGGGCGTTCGTCACCAAGTACCTGAGCACCGAGGACGGCCGCCTCACCGTGCGTTCCAGCCTCGGCTCCCCACCGCCCTGGACCCCGGGAGGAAGCCCCACCCGCACCGAGGACGACAGCCAGACCGCCCTGCTCTGGGTCCTCAAGCTCGGCCTGTACGACACCGAGGCCCAGCGGCGCGCGATCGTCGAGCTTCTCGTCCAGAACATCGGCAACTCCGCCGAGTACAAGGCCGCCCACCCCGACAGCACCCGTGTCGGATACGCCGAGAACACCCTCTCCGTCGGCTTCCTCGGAGTGAACGTCCTGGCGCCCGTCCTCACCGAGGAGGGCCAGGTGGAGCTGGCCTACAAGGTGCTGCACCAGGACGCGATGCCGTCCTGGCTGTACTCGGTGAGGAACGGCGCGACGACGGTCTGGGAGCGCTGGAACTCGTACTCGAAGGAGGACGGCTTCGGGCCGGTCGAGATGAACTCGTTCAACCACTACGCCTACGGCGCGATCATGGAGTGGATGTACGAGAGCATGGCCGGCATCGCCAAGGACCCGGCCCACCCGGGGTTCAGGCACTTCTTCCTACGGCCCCACCTGGACCCGACCGGCAGGATCACCCGGGTCACCGGCTCGCACCGGTCGCCGTACGGTGAGATCGTCAGCGCCTGGACGGTACGGGAGAGCGAGTTCACGCACCGGGTCGCGGTCCCCGCCAACAGCACCGCGACCCTGCGTGTCCCCACTTCCGACCCGGACTCGGTGCGCGAGGGCGGCACACCCCTGTCACAAGTGAGCGGAGTGACCTACCTGAGCTTCGAGGACGGTGTCGCCTCGTACGAACTCCCCTCCGGACGCTACGAGTTGACGTCCTCCCTCGCCTGAGAGTCCACCAGCACTACCTCCAGGGTGCGCGGACCGTGCACCCCCTCGACCCGGTCCAGCTCGATGTCACTGGTCGCCGAAGGACCGGAGATCCACGTCAACGGGCGTACCGGGTCGAGGCGTTCGAGGGCCTGCGGTACCGACGAGACGACCTGGTCCGGAACACGGACGACACAGATGTGGTGGTCCGGGACCAGGGTGATGCGGCGGCGGCCCTGGTCGGGGCCGCCGTCCAGCACGATGGTGCCGGTCTCGGCGACGGCCACCGCGCACGCCGTGACCACGCTGTCGATCCGGTCCAGTTCGTGCGGCGTGCTCTCGGCCCGGTCCGGGACCTGCTCGGTGTCGGCGTCCGCGAGCCACGCAGGTTCGAGGCCCGGGGGCACGAGAACGGTCTTCGCACCCCGGGCCGCCAGCATTCCGGCGAGCGTCGCCGGCAGGTCGGCCGAGGTGCAGCGGTGCACGATCGCCCGGTAGTCGGCGAGGTTCTCGGCCAGCAGCTCGACCGTCTGCTCGACACCGCGGTCGCCGTGTTCCCGCAGGTACGCGCGCTCGATCGGGGTGTCGTCCGCCGGCGTATCGGCCAACGCGCGCCGCACCCGGCCCAGGATCCGCTCCCTGCTGCTCACTTGCCGTCCTCCTTGCCACCGTTGGTGCGCTGCCACCAGTCGCGGAAGGGTTCCGCCGGCACGGCGGGCAGCTCCCGGGTGCCGCTCCACGCCTTGCCGGGACCCGGCAAGGTGCGCGGATGCAGACGCCGGGTCCGCGAGGCCGCCCGCTGGCCGGAGCGCAGGACTCCGGGATGGGAGAACGCCCAGCGGGCCGCCCGCATCGCCGCCCGCTCGGCCGCGTGCCCCTTGGCGGGCTTGAGCACCACCTTGTTGCCCTCGCGGACCACCGGCCCGCCCTGAACGACCCGCTCGCGCAGATGCACCAGCACCTCGGGGATGTCGATGGCGACCGGGCAGACCTCGTAACAGGCTCCGCAGAGCGAGGAGGCGTAGGGCAGTGAGGCGTCGATCTCGCTTGACGTGCCCCGCAGTTGGGGGCTGAGGATCGCACCGATCGGGCCTGGATACACCGAGCCGTAGGCGTGCCCGCCGGCCCGCTCGTACACCGGGCAGACGTTGAGACAGGCCGAGCAGCGGATGCAGCGCAGGGCCTGGCGGCCGACCTCGTCGGCGAGGGTGTCGGAGCGGCCGTTGTCGAGCAGCACCAGATGGAAGTTCTGCGGGCCGTCCTCGTCGGTGGTGCCGGTCCACGTGGAGGTGTACGGGTTCATGCGCTCGGCGGTCGAGGAGCGCGGGAGCGTCTGGAGGAAGACCTCCAGGTCCTGCCAGGTCGGCACGATCTTCTCGATGCCGACGACCGAGATCAGCGTCTCGGGCAGGGTCAGACACATCCGTCCGTTGCCCTCGGACTCCACGACCACCAGGGTGCCGGTGTCGGCGACCATGAAGTTGGCGCCGGAGACGCCGACCTTGGCGCGCAGGAACTTCTCCCGCAGGTGCAGCCGTGCCGCCTCCGCCAGTTCGGCGGGCGTGTCGGTGAGGCCCTCGGGGGCCGGGCGGCCCCACTCGCTCATCTCGCGCTCGAAGATGTCCCGGATCTCGCCCCGGTTGCGGTGGATGGCCGGGACGAGGATGTGCGAGGGGCGGTCCTTGCCCAACTGCACGATCAGCTCGGCGAGATCGGTCTCGTAGGCCCGGATGCCCTCGGCCTCCAGCGCCTCGTTGAGCCCGATCTCCTGCGTGGCCATCGACTTGACCTTGACGACCTCCGACTCGCCGGTCATCTTGACGAGCCGGGTCACGATCTCGTTGGCCTCGTCGGCGTCGGCGGCCCAGTGGACGGTGCCGCCCGCCGCCACCACCGACTCCTCCAACTGCACGAGGTAGCGGTCGAGATGACGCAGCGTGTGGTCCTTGATCTGCTTGCCCGCCTCGCGCAGCTCCGCCCAGTCGGAGACCTCGGCGACGGCCTTCTCCCGCTTGGCGCGGATGGTGTGCGTGGCGTGGCGCAGATTGCCGCGCAGCGTCTTGTTGTTGACGGCCTCGTGCGCGGCCTCGGGGAAGGCCGGCATCCCCAGATAGGTCCCGCTCATACGGCCGGCTCCTCTTCCGTGCTCGCCAGGATCTCCGCGATGTGCACCGGCCGCATACCCGACTCCAGCCGGCCCATCGTGCCGCCGATGTGCATCAGACAGGAGTTGTCGGCCGCGCACAGCACCTCGGAGCCCGTGGACTCGGCGTTGCGGACCTTGTCCGTACCCATCGCCGCCGAGACATCGGAGTTCTTCAGCGCGAAGGTGCCGCCGAAGCCGCAGCACTCGTCGGCGCCCGGAAGCTCCCTCAGCTCAAGGCCCTTGACCGCCTGGAGCAGCCGCCGGGGCCGGTCACCGAGCCCCAGACCCCGCAGTCCGTGACAGGTCGGGTGATAGGTCACCGTGTGCGGGTAGTACGCCCCGACGTCCGTCACCCCCAGCACGTCCACCAGGAACTCCGTGAGCTCGTACGTCTTGGGCACCACGGGCGCCAGCGTGGCCGCGAGGCTCTCCCCGCGTCCCTCGGCCCGGGCCCGCTCACCCATCCGCGGATACAGCTCCCGCACCATCGCCCCGCACGATCCGGACGGCGTCACGATCGCCTCGTAATCCCGGAAGACATCGGAGAAATGCCGGGCCAGTGGTTCCGCCTCATGCCGGTAGCCGGTGTTGTAGTGCGCCTGCCCGCAGCAGGTCTGCGACATCGGGAAGTCGACGTCGACGCCCAGCCTGGTCAGCAGTTTCACCACAGCGCGCCCGGTGTCCGGATAGAGCGTGTCGTTGACACAGGTCAGGAACAGGGCGACACGCATCGCGGCTCCTTGTGGTCGATCATCGGATGGGTGAAGCGTAGTCCGAGGGCGAGGCCCGGGGGAGACCCCGGTCAGGCCCGGGCGAGCCGGGACTGTGCCTCGCGCCAGCGCGCGGTGTCGCCCTGCGGCTCGTACCGCGTGAGCGGCTGCGTACGGGTGAGCAGCTCGCGCCCACCCGCGAGGTCACCCACGAGCCCGTGGGCCCGCGCCTGGACCAGGACGTTGCCGAGCGCCGCCGCCTCCGTCGGCCCCGCCACCACCGGCAACCCGCAGGCGTCGGCCGTCAGCTGGCACAGCAGGGCGTTGCGCGTCCCGCCCCCCACGACGTACACGACATCGACGGGATGGTCGGCCAGCCGCTGTGCATCCTCGACGGCCTTGCGGTGGGCGAGGGCCAGCGAGTCGAGGATGCAGCGGGTGACCTCGGCGGGGGAGACGGGCACCGGCTGCCCCGAGGCACGGCACGCCTCGGCGATCCGCTCCGGCATCCGGCCCGGCGCGAGGAACATCGCGTCCCCGGCGTCCACGACCGACCGCAGCGCCGGCACCTTGGCCGCGTCCAGCAGCAGTTCGCCCAGGTCCGGGTCGCCCCAGGCCCGTACGCACTCCTGGAGCAGCCACAGCCCCATGATGTTCCGCAGATACCGGACCGTGCCGTCGAGCCCCAGCTCGTTGGTGAAGTTGGCGGCCCGGCTCTCCTCCGTCAACACCGGCGCGTCCAGCTCAAGGCCGGCGAGGGACCAGGTGCCGGTGCAGATGTAGGCGAACCGCTCACCGGAGGCGGGTACGGCGGCCACCGCGGAGGCGGTGTCGTGCGATCCGACGGCCGTCACGGGCACGGGCCCCCGCAGACCGGTCTCCTCCAGCACCTCGGGCCGCAGCAGACCGGCCGGGTCACCGGGCTGCCGCAGCGGCGCGAACAACCCCAGGTCGATGCCCAGCCGCTCCGCGATGCCGTACGACCATCCACGCGTCCGGGGATCGATCAGCTGGGTGGTCGAGGCGTTGGTCAGCTCGGTGCCCTGCTCGCCGGTCAGCCAGTAGGTGAGCAGGTCGGGGATGAGCAACAGCCGTCGCGCGCCAGTGAGTTGATCGGCAACGAGCTGGTACAGCGTGTTGAAGGGCGCGTACTGGAGCCCGGTCGCCGCGTAGAGCTCCGGCGCGGGCACGGTCGCCCACACCTTCTGCGCGACCCCCTCGGTTCGGGAGTCCCGGTAGTGCACCGGGTTGCCGAGCAGCGCCCCGTCGGCGTCCAGCAGCCCGTAGTCCACGGCCCAGCTGTCGATGCCGACGGAGTCGAGTCCTCCACCGCAGTGGGCACCGGCCGCCTTGAGCCCGTCCAGGACACCGCCGTAGAGCGAGAGGATGTCCCAGCGCAGGCCCTCCGGGACGCGGACCGGCCGGTTCACGAACCGGTGTGCCTCGGACAGCTCCATGCTGTCGGGGCCGACGCGGCCGACCATGACACGTCCGCTGGACGCGCCGAGGTCGACCGCGGCGTACGACTTCACGGACGCGCTCATCGCAGGAAGGCGGCCGCGACGCCGGCGTCGACCGGGACGTGCAGCCCGGTGGTGTGCGTCAGCTCCCCGCCGGTCAGCGCGAACACCGCGTTGGCCACGTGCTCGGGGAGCACCTCGCGCTTGAGGATGGTCCGCTGGGCGTAGAACTCGCCCAGCTTCTCCTCCTCCACGCCGTACACGGCCGCCCGCTTGGCACCCCAGCCGCCGGCGAAGATGCCGGACCCGCGCACCACGCCGTCCGGGTTGACGCCGTTGACGCGGATGCCGTGCTCGCCCAGCTCGGCGGCCAGCAAGCGCACCTGGTGGGCCTGGTCGGCCTTGGTGGCGGAGTAGGCGATGTTGTTGGGCCCCGCGAACACGGCGTTCTTGGAGGCGATGTAGACGACGTCGCCGCCCAGCTTCTGCGCGATCATCACCCGCGCCGCCTCCCGCGACACCAGGAAGGAGCCGCGCGCCATGATGTCGTGCTGGAGGTCCCAGTCCTTGGCGGAGGTCTCCAGGAGCGGCTTCGAGATGGAGATGCCGGCATTGTTGACGACGAGGTCCACGCCTCCGAAGGCGAGCAGCGCCGCCTTGAAGGCAGCTGCGATCTGCTGCTCGTCGGTGACGTCCACGGTCACGGCGACGGCCTTGTCCGACCCGCCCAGTTCTTCCGCGACCGCGGCGGCGTTCTCGGCGTTGAGGTCGGCGACGACGACACACGCGCCCTCGGCGACCAGGCGCTGCGCGATGGCCTTCCCGATGCCGCTGCCGGCACCCGTCACGAGTGCGACCCGCGTCGCGAGCGGCTTGGGCTTCGGCATCCGCTGGAGCTTGGCCTCCTCGAGGGCCCAGTACTCGATACGGAACTTCTCGGACTCCTCGATGGGCGCGTAGGACGAGACGGCCTCGGCGCCCCGCATCACATTGATGGCGTTGACGTAGAACTCGCCCGCGACCCGGGCGGTCTGCTTGTCCTTGCCGAAGGAGAACATGCCGACACCCGGGATCAGCACGATGGCCGGGTCGGCACCGCGCATGGCGGGGGAGTCGGGCAGCGCGTGCCGCTGGTAGTAGGCGGCGTACTCCTCGCGGTACTCGGCGTGCAGTTCGTCGAGCCGCGCGATCGCCTCCTCCAGGGGAGCCGTCGGCGGCAGGTCCAGGACAAGCGGCCGCACCTTGGTCCGCAGGAAGTGGTCGGGGCAGGAGGTGCCGAGCGCGGCGAGCCGGGGGTGCTCGGCGCGGGCCAGGAACTCCAGCACCGGCGCGGAGTCGTTGAAGTGGCCGACCTGCGGCTTGTCCTCGGAGGCGATCGCGCGGACGTACGGCGCGAGGGCAGCCGCCCGCTCCCGCCGGTCGGCCTCGCCGAGCGCGCCGTACCCCTCGATGACGGGCCCGAAGGGCTCGGCCTTGCCGCGCTCCTCCAGGAACTTCTCGGCGGTCCGGATGATGTGCAGCGAGTTCTTCTCGCACTCCTCGGCCGTGTCGCCCCAGGCGGTGATCCCGTGCCCGCCGAGGACGACACCGATCGCCTGAGGGTTGGCGGCCTTGATGGCGGCGATGTCCAGCCCCAGCTGGAACCCTGGCCGACGCCACGGAACCCAGGCCACGGTGTCGCCGAAGCACTCGGCGGTCAGCTTCTCCCCGTCCGCGGCGCAGGCCAGCGCGATCCCGGAGTCGGGGTGCAGGTGATCGACGTGCGCGGCCTCGACGAGCCCGTGCATGGCGGTGTCGATGGAGGGAGCGGCGCCCCCCTTGCCGTGCAGGCAGTAGTCGAACGCGGCGACCATCTCGTCCTCGCGCTCGACACCCGGGTACACGTCGACGAGCGCCCGCATCCGGTCCAGCCGCAGCACGGCGAGCCCGGCCTCGGTCAGCGTCCCGAGGTCACCCCCGGACCCCTTGACCCACATCAGCTCGACGTCACCCCCGGTGACGGGATCGGTGTCGGTGCCCTTGGCGGAGGCGTTGCCCCCGGCGTAGTTGGTGTTACGGGGGTCGGAGCCGAGCCGACGTGACCGGGCGAGGAGGGCGGCGGCTTCGGGGTGGAGTGCCATGAACTTCCAGTCCTTACTGAGAAGAGGGTGGGATTACGTCCCTAGGGGCGCGGGGCCCTATCAATTTGCGGCTACCGCCGCGCGGGCAGGACCAGCCACAAACGGCCCGCACCCCGCAGACGACAGAACCAGGCAGACGCTCACGCCCCCCAACCAGCCTGCTCCCCACCAACCCGCGAGGCCACGATCTTCTCGGCCCACCCGGACGCCTTGTATGCAGCAATGGGGTTCGCATCGAGCCCCATCTCCTCACGCACTTCCGCAAGCAACGGCCGCACATCCGTGTTGTACGCGTCCATCAACACCGCGTTCGCCTCAAGAACGTCGCCGGAAGCCTGCGCAGCGGACAGCGCGTCCCGGTCGACCAGCAACGCCTTCGCCGTCGCCTCCTGCACGTTCATGACGGAACGAATAATCGCCGGGATCTTCGCCTCGATGTTGTGGCACTGGTCGAGCATGAACGCCACGTCGGGCGTGAAGCCACCGCCACGGATGACCTCGTACATGATCCGGAACAGCTGGAAGGGATCCGCCGCCCCCACCATGAGGTCGTCGTCGGCGTAGAACCGCGAGTTGAAGTCGAACCCGCCGAGCTTCCCCTCCCGCAGCAGCGTGGTCACGATGAACTCGATGTTGGTCCCGGGAGCGTGGTGCCCGGTGTCGACGACGACCTGCGCCTTGGGCCCGAGCTTCAGGCAGTGCGCGTACGCCGTCCCCCAGTCCGGCACGTCCGTGGAGTAGAACGCCGGCTCGAAGAACTTGTACTCGAGAAGCATCCGCTGCCCGTCACCCAGACGGTCGTACACCTCGGAGAGACCCTCGGCCAGGCGGTCCTGCCGGGCCCGCAGGTCGTCCTGACCGGGATAGTTCGTACCGTCGGCGAACCACAGCTTCAGGTCGTGGGAGCCGGTCGCGTCCATGATGTCGACGCACTCCAGCAGATGGTCGAGAGCCTTCCGGCGCACCGAGGCGTCCGGATGGCAGATGCTGCCCAGCTTGTAGTCGTCGTCCTGGAAGGTGTTGGAGTTGATGGCGCCCAGCTTCACGCCCCGCTCCTCGGCGAACTTCGCCAGCGCGGCGTAGTCCTCGACCTTGTCCCACGGGATGTGCAGGGCGACGGTCGGGGCCACCCCGGTGAACGCGTGGACCTGCGCCGCGTCCTCCAGTTTCTCCTGCGGGGTACGCGGCACACCCTGCTGGGCGAACACCTTGAAGCGGGTTCCCGAGTTCCCGTACGCCCACGACGGCGTCTCGACGGCCTGGGTCTTGAGAGCGGCCTTCACCGCGGCGAGCTCGGTCACTTGAGGGCTCCTGTGACGTCGGGTCTTGAGGGCTTCCGAACTGCTTCACTGTGAAACGATTCAAGACGGGAAAGTATGGGGACCTCGCGGGGGTGTCAACCCCTGCGACCAAGGCTGTTGCCCGTGACCCCCTTGTGACCTGAGTTCATCGAAACTTTTTCGACACGAACCCATTGACGTGACATGCGCTCCATGCCTAACGTCCCGGCAACCAAGTTGAAACCTTTCACGACGCCGTGAGGGCCGTCCCGCCGGCGTCGTCGAGGAGACCCCAATGACCCACCCGTCCACCACGGGTCCGGCCCCGGTTCTCGCGCTCAGGGACATCTCGAAGTCCTTCGGCGCGGTTCGCGCCCTGCGGGACGTCTCCCTGGAGCTGCTTCCCGGGGAGGTGCACGCCCTCGCCGGCGAGAACGGCGCGGGCAAGTCGACCCTCATCAAGACCCTCGCCGGAGTGCACCGGCCGGACACCGGCCAGGTACTGCTCGATGGTGAGCCGGTCGTCTTCCACGGTCCCGGCGACGCCCGCGACGCCGGCATCGCCGTGATCTACCAGGAGCCCACGCTCTTCCCCGACCTGTCGATCGCCGAGAACATCTTCATGGGCCGCCAGCCCCGACGTGCCCTCGGCCGGATCGACCACAAGGCCACGCACGCCGCGACCCTGGCCCTGATGAAGCGCCTCGGGGTCGAGCTCGACCCCGACCGCCCGGCGCGCGGCCTGTCCATCGCCGACCAGCAGATCGTCGAGATTGCCAAGGCGCTGTCCTTCGAGGCCCGCGTCCTGATCATGGACGAGCCCACTGCGGCCCTGACCGGCAGCGAGGTGGCCCGCCTCTTCGGCGTCGTCAAGGCGCTCCGAGAGCAGGGGGCCGCGGTGCTGTTCATCTCGCATCGGCTGGAGGAGATCTTCCAGATCTGCCAGCGGGTCACCACCCTGCGCGACGGCGCCTGGATCGCCAGCGAGCACATCGAGAACATGACCGAGGACGACCTCGTCCGCCGTATGGTCGGCCGCGATCTCGAAGAGCTCTACCCCAAGCAGGACGTACGCCCCGGCGAGGTCGCGCTCACGGTGAGCCGACTGACCCGGGAGGGAGTCTTCACCGACGTCTCGTTCGAGGTCAGGCGAGGCGAGATCGTCGGTCTGGCGGGGCTCGTCGGAGCGGGTCGTACCGAGGTCGCCCGGGCCGTGTTCGGCATCGACCGCTGGGACGCGGGCGAGGTCTCCGTGGACGGCAGGGCGCTGGTCAACGGCGCCCCCTCCACCGCGATGGCCGCGGGCCTCGCCCTGGTCCCCGAGGACCGGCGCGCCCAGGGGCTCGTGATGGACATGTCCATCGAGCGCAACATCGGCCTCACCGGACTGCGGACGACCGTCAAGGCGGGCCTGATGGACCGCGGCGCCGAACGCAGCCGCTCCCTCGACTGGGCCGTCAAGCTCCAGGTGAAGTACGCCCGGATCGCCGACACCGTCAACACGCTGTCGGGCGGCAACCAGCAGAAGGTCGTCCTCGCCAAGTGGTTGGCCACCGGCCCCAAGGTGCTCATCGTCGACGAGCCGACCCGCGGTATCGACGTCGGCACCAAGGCCGAGGTGCACCGGCTGCTGAGCGAGCTGGCCGCCGACGGGGTGGCCATCTTGATGATCTCCTCCGACCTGCCCGAGATCCTCGGTATGGCCGACCGCGTGCTCGTGATGCACGAGGGCCGCCTCACCGCCGAGATCCCGCGCTCCGACGCCACCGAGGAAACCGTGATGGCCGCAGCCACCGGGAGGGCCGCCGCATGACGGTGACGACTCCCAACCAGGCCCCCGTGACCGACGTACCCAAGTCCAGCGGTACCCGTCTGGTCGACCGCGTCTTCAAGATGCGCGAGCTGGCCATCCTGGTCGTCTTCCTGGTGATGATCGTCGTCACCCAGATCGGGAACAGCGACTTCCTCACCGAGCAGGGCATCAAGGACCTGCTGCTGAACGCCACGATCCTGGTGCTGGTCGCCACCGGCCAGTCGCTGGTGGTCATCACGAGGAACGTCGACCTCTCGGTCGGCTCCATCCTCGGCATCAGCGCCTTCGCCGCCGGCACCTACCTGCACGGCGGCGGGAACCCCGTGGTGGCGATCGTCCTCGCGGCCCTGCTCGGCATCGGCTTCGGCCTGCTCAACGGCCTCCTCGTCAGCCTCGGCCAGGTGCCCGCGCTGGTGGTCACCCTCGGCACGCTCTACATCATCCGGGGCATCGACTCCATCTGGGTCGGCTCCCGCCAGATCACGGCGGCCGACCTCCCGGACAGCTTCGTGAACTTCGGCTCCGGCGGCATCTCAGCCGTGCCCTGGCCGGCCCTGATCGCGCTGGCGGTACTCGTCGCCACCGCCTACTACCTCAAGCACTTCGGCAGCGGACGCGAGCTGTACGCGCTCGGCTCCAACCCCGAGGCCGCACGGCTCGCCGGCATCCCGGTGCGCAAGCGGATCCTGGCCGCGTACACCTTCTGCGGCGGCCTCGCAGGCCTCGCCGGGGCGATGTACCTGGCCCGCTTCGGCAACGTCGACTCGGGCACCGGCACCGGCTACGAACTGACCGTCGTCAGCGCGGTCGTGGTCGGCGGTGTCGTCTTCACCGGCGGCTCCGGCAGCGTCTACGGCGCGGCCCTCGGCGCCCTGCTGCTGACCTCCATCAACAGTGTGCTGCCCGCCCTCGGCGTCAGCTCGGTCTGGGTGCTCGCCATCAACGGCATCCTGCTCATCCTCGCCATCGCGGTCGACCGGGTCGTCGCGCTGCGCGTGGCCTCCGCCCTGAAGAAGAGGAACGCCCGCCATGCCTGACTCCCTGACGCGTGCGAGCCGCTGGTCCGCCTCGTTGAGGTGGGATGCAGTCGTCGGCGCGCTCCTGATCGTCGTCCTGCTGCTGTCCTTCAGCACGGTCGACGGCTTCGGCAACGCCCTCAACCTGTCGTTCCTGATCGGCAACACCCTGCCGATCGCGCTGATCGCCCTGCCCATGACCATGCTCGTGGTCTCCGGCGAGATCGACCTCTCGGTCGCCTCCACCGCCGGCCTGTCCGGCGCGGTGATGGGCGCGCTGTGGAACCAGGGCCTGACGATCGAGGTGATCATCCCGATCTGCCTGGTGCTCGGCGTGGTCTGCGGGCTGATCAACGGCCTGCTCGTCACCCGGCTCGGCCTGCCCTCGCTCGCCGTCACCATCGGCACCCTCGCCGCCTACCGGGGCATCGCACAGATCGTGCTCGGTTCCGACGCGGTCACCGACTTCCCCACGCAGTACCTGGACTTCGCGGCGGGCCGGATCGGGGACACGTTCATCCCGCAGGCCTTCCTGCCCTTCCTGGTGCTGCTCGCGATCGCCGTGGTCGTCCTGCACGCCACGCCGTTCGGGCGGTCGGTGTTCGCGACCGGTGCGAGCGAGGAGGCGGCGCGGTTCGCCGGCATCCGCGTCAAGCGCCAGAAGCTCATCCTGTTCACGGTGACGGGCCTGATGGCCTCCCTCACCGGCATCTTCTGGGCCCTGCACTACGCCAGCGCCCGCTACGACAACGCCACGGGACTCGAACTCTCCGTCGTGGCAGCCGTGTTGCTGGGCGGCATCGACTTCGACGGCGGCAAGGGCACGCTCGGCGGTGCGATCGCGGGAGTCTTCCTCCTCGGCGCCCTGCAGAACGTGATGAGCCTCCAGGACGTCTCCGCCCAGTCCCAGATCGTCGTCACCGGCGTTCTTCTCGTCCTCTCCGTGCTCGCCCCCCGGGTGGCACGGCAGATCTCGGTTGCGAGGGCGGCACGCTCCGCCGGATAGGCCGTATCTCAGCTGCCGGTCCGTTGTGGCTGGTCGCGCCAGCGCGGCGCAGCCGCACATCGATACAGCCCCGCGCCCCTCGGGCGCCCCTCAGCTCACCCTCGTTCAAAGGAAACCGTCATGCGCAAGTCATCCCTCCGCCGTTCCTGTGCGGCCCTCGCCGCCGGCACCTCCCTCGCCCTCGCGCTCACCGCGTGCGGCGGCACCACCAAGAAGGACGTGCAGGACGAGGGCGCCTCGGCGGCCTCCACCGCGAAGGCCGACCCGAACGCGGCCACCAAGAAGGGCCTGACCGTCGGGTTCCTGCCCAAGCAGGTCAACAACCCGTACTTCACCTCCGCGGACAAGGGCGGCGAGAAGGCGCTGACCGAACTCGGCAGCAAGTACAAGGAGGTCGGTCCGTCCAGCGCCACCGACACCGCCGGGCAGGTCTCCTACGTCAACACGCTCACCCAGCAGCAGGTGAACGCGATGGCCGTGTCCGCGCAGGACCCGGGCGCCCTGTGCACCGCCCTCAAGCAGGCCATGTCGAACGACATCAAGGTCGTCACCTACGACTCCGACACCAAGCCGGAGTGCCGCAACGCCTTCGTGTCGCAGGCCTCCGCCGAGGACCTGGGCCGCACCGAGGTGCAGCTGCTCGCCGAGCAGATCGGCTACAAGGGCGAGATCGCGATCCTGTCCGCCGCCCAGACCGCGACGAACCAGAACACCTGGATCGACTTCATGAAGGACGAGCTGAAGGGCGACAAGTACAAGAACATCAAGCTCGTCAAGGTCGCGTACGGCAACGACGACGCCCAGCAGTCCTTCCAGCAGACCCAGGGCCTGCTCCAGCAGTACCCGAACCTGAAGGGGATCATCTCCCCGACCACCGTCGGCATCAAGGCCGCCGCCCAGTACCTCTCCGGCTCCAAGTACAAGGGCAAGGTCAAGCTGACCGGCCTCGGCACCCCGAACGACATGCGCAAGTACGTCAAGAACGGCACCGTCGACGCGTTCGAGCTGTGGGACCCGGCGAAGCTCGGCGCCCTGGCCGCGCAGACCGCCGTCGCCCTGTCCTCCGGTCAGATCACCGGCAAGGAGGGCGAGACCTTCAAGGCCGGCGACACGACGTACACCATCGGCAAGGACGGCGTGATCAACCTCGGCAAGCCGACCGTGTTCGACGCCAAGAACATCGACCAGTTCAACTTCTGATCCCTCTTTGAAGGAGCGGTACTTCATGCAGCGCGTCTGTTTCCTCCTCAAGGTCCGTGAGGACCGACTCGCCGAGTACCGCGAACGCCACGCCGCCGTGTGGCCCGAGATGCTCGAAGCGCTCTCGGCCACCGGCTGGCACAACTACTCGCTCTTCCTGCGCGACGACGGACTGCTCGTCGGCTACCTGGAGACCGAGGACTTCGAGGCGGCCAGGGCCGGTATGGAAGCCACCGAGGTCAACGCCCGCTGGCAGGCCGAGATGGGCGGGTTCTTCGAGTCCCTCGACGGAGCCCGCCCCGACGAGGCGATGAAACCGCTCACCGAGGTGTTCCACCTCGCCTGACCCCTCCCCGCAAGGCCCCATCAGCTCAGCAGGAGCCGCTCCATGAGAAGACGCACGCTGCTCGTAGGTGCCATCGTGTCCGCCATGTCCACCTCCGCGCTCACCGGCGGCACCGCCCGCGCCGCCGACCCCGGTCCCTCCGTCACCCGGACCGGCACCACCACCCTCGACGGCCAGGCCGTCTTCTTCATCTCCTACGACGGCCTCGTCAACAACAACTCGTTCCAGAAGAACGGCCTGTTGACGTACAAGGGCTACCAGTACGCCGTCTGGTACACCGCCGACAAGAACGCCGTCGTCGGCCGCCGCGTCCTCGGCGGCAGCACCTGGTCCACCGTCCAGGTCGGCCACACCCTGAAGACCAGCGACTCCCACAACGTCATCTCCATGGGCGTCTCCAAGGTGGACGGCCGCCTCCACCTCAACATGGACTCGCACAGCGACGGCTTCACCTACGTCAAGTCGGTCGCGGGGCTCATGGACAACCCGTCCGGACTGAGCTGGACCGCCGCCCGCTTCGGCGCACCCCAGTCCACCCTGGACGGCCTGGCCCTCACCTCGCAGTTCACCTACCCGCAGTTCGTCTCCACCCCCGATGGCAAGCTCCAGCTCAGCTACCGGGTCGGAATATCGGGCAACGGCCGCAACGCCCTGGCGGAGTACGACGGTTCGACCTGGACCGACCTCGGCGAGTGGTCCGCCTCCACCGGCACCTACACCAGCGAGCACGGCTCCTCGACGGCCCGCAACATGTACCTGCACGGCATCGACTACGACAGGAACGGCCGGCTGCACTCCTTCTTCACCTGGCGCGAGCAGAACGGCGCCGTGATGTGCAACAGCGGCGGCATCAGCAACCACGACACCGGCTACGTCTACTCCGACGACCGCGGCCGCACCTGGCGCAACAACACCGGCACCGTCGTCGGCACCACCGGCGGCTCCGACAAGGTCGCCGTCACCGACAGCGGCCTGGTGATCGACGCGCTGAACCCGGACCACTCCCTGATGAACCAGGAGAGCCAGTCCACGGACTCCTCGGGCCTGCCGCACGCGATCATCTCGTACGTCCCCGGCCGCTTCGGTCAGTGCACCACGAACTACGTGTCCGACCGCACCGCCAACGGTCGCGCCTTCCATGTCCGCAAGAACTCCTCGGGCACCTGGCAGAAGACCGAGATCCCGGTCGTGCTCGGCTCCAGCCAGCGCACCAAGCTGATCCTGGACAAGTACGACAACGCCTACGCGATCTTCCCGTTCGGCCGGATCGCGGGCGCCTCCAAGGCGTCCGGATACACCGACTGGAAGATCCTTTTCGACGGGAGCGGGCTCAACGCCTTCGGCGAGGTCGTGATCGACGAGATGCGGGTGGCGCAGGACAACGCGCTGTCGTTCATGTACCAGGAGAAGTCGAGCGGTACGACCCCCTCGGCGCTGCACGTCGTCGACTTCGCGTTGCCCGCCTGATCGTGACCGGTGCGGGGGCGGTTCGACGATAATGTGAAGGTCGTCCTGCCGCCCCCCTCTCCCTGGAGGTCCCTGCCCGATGGCCCAGTCGGTGGGTATCAAGGACGTCGCCCGAGCCGCCGGAGTCTCCGTCGGCACGGTCTCGAACGTCATCAATCGTCCGGACTCCGTCGCCACCGAGACCCGGGCGCGCGTCCTGTCCGCGATAGACCGGCTCGGCTATGTCCGCAGCGAGTCCGCGCGCCAGCTGCGCGCGGGCCGCAGCCGGATCATGGGCCTGCTCGTGCTCGATATGGGCAACCCCTTCTTCGTCGACGTCGCGCGCGGCGCCGAGCGGGCCGCCCGCGAGGACGGCCTCGGCGTGATGGTCTGCAACAGCGCCCAGAGCGCGAGCGAGGAGGCGGAGTACCTGTCCCTCTTCGCCGAGCAGCGGGTGCGCGGAGTCCTGCTCACCCCGACCGACGCCTCCGGCCGCAACATCGACTCCTTCCGCCGCCACGGCATCCCCTTCGTCCTCGTCGACCGGGTCGCCGAGGGCACCACCGAGTGCTCGGTCTCCGTCGACGACGTCGCCGGCGGCGCGCTGGCCGTGCGCCACCTCGTGGACGCCGGGCACCGCTCCATCGCCTACGTCAGCGGCCCGCCCGGCCTCAACCAGGTCCGCGACCGCCGCACCGGTGCCCTGAACGCTCTCGCCGAGGCGGGCCTGGGCCCCGACCACCTGCGCGAGCTGCCCACCGAGCGGCTCGACGTGGCCGCGGGCCGGGACGCCGGCGCCCGCCTGCTCGGCCTCGCGGACCGCCCGACCGCGGTGTTCTGCGCCAACGACCTGCTCGCCCTCGGCGTCCTGCAGGCCATGTACGCGGCGGGGATCACGGTCCCCGACGACCTCGCCATCGTCGGCTACGACGACATCGAGTTCGCCGCCGCCGCGGCCGTCCCCCTCACCTCGGTCCGCCAGCCCGCCGTCACCATGGGCGCCCTGGCCGCCGAACTCCTCCTGGAGGAGACGGAGGCGGAGACCACCGGCAAGCGGCACGAGCACCGCCGGGTGGTGCTCCAGCCCGAACTGGTGGTGCGCCGCTCCAGCCTGGCGGCCCGCTGACCGGTGAGTCAGTAAGATTTCATGATCGAAGGGGTCGGACGGCGGACGAACATGTGCTGAAGTGGGACGCGCCCTCAAAGATTCCGTCGTCCCGGGAGCCCTGTTGACCACGACCTACCGCCAGCCCGGCCTCGTCCTCACCGACCGCCGCTTCACCGTCCCCCTCGACCACGACGACCCGGCCGGGGAGACGATCGAGCTCTACGCCCGCGAGGCCGTGGCGAGCGACAGGGTGGGCCAGAACCTGCCGTGGCTGGTCTACCTCCAGGGCGGTCCCGGCTTCGGGGCGAACCGGTTCGTCGGCAAGGGAGCCTGGTTCGGCCGCGCCCTGAAGGAGTTCCGCGTCCTCCTGCTCGACCAGCGCGGCACCGGCCACTCCACACCGGCCAACCGGCAGACACTCCCACTGCGGGGCGGCCCCGCCGAGCAGGCCGACTACCTGGCCCGCTTCCGCGCCGACTCCATCGTCCGCGACTGCGAGGCGATCCGCGCCCAGGTCACCGGCGGCGCCCCCTGGACCGTCCTGGGCCAGAGCTTCGGCGGCTTCTGCGCGACGACCTATCTGTCCCTCGCCCCCGAGGGCCTCGCCGCCGCCGTCCTCACCGGCGGCCTGCCCTCCCTCGACGCCCACGCCGACGACGTCTACCGGGCCGCCTACCCGCGCGTGGAACGCAAGGTCGCCGCGCACTACGCCCGCTACCCTCAGGACGTCGAGCGGGCCCGCCGGATCGCCGACCACCTCCTGACCCACGAGGTGACCCTGCCGAACGGCTACCGGCTGACCGTCGAGGCCTTCCAGTCGCTCGGCATCCTCCTCGGCGGCAGCGAGGGCAGCCACCGCCTGCACTTCCTCCTGGAGCACGCCTTCGTCCGCACCCCGCAGGGCCCGGAGCTCTCCGACGCCTTCCAGGAAGAGGTCCAGGGCCTCCTCTCGCACGCGTCCCACCCGCTGTACGCCCTCGTCCACGAGGCCACCTACGCTCAGGACGAGCGGCCCACCGCCTGGTCGGCCGAACGGGTGCGCGCCGAGTTCCCGCAGTTCGACGCGGCCAAGTCCCTCGCCGGCGACGAGCCGCTGCTGTTCACCGGTGAGACCATCCACCCCTGGCTGTTCGACTGCGACCCGGCCCTGCGGCCGCTGCGTGAGACGGCCGAACTCCTCGCCGCCCGCACCGACTGGCGGCCCCTGTACGACCCCGCCCGCCTCGCCGTCAACGAGGTCCCGGTCGCCGCGGCCGTCTACCACGACGACATGTACGTCGACACGGCCCACTCCCTGCGGACCGCCCGCGCGATCCGCGGTCTGCGCACCTGGGTGACGGACGAGTTCGAGCACGACGGCGTCCGCGCGGGCGGCCCCCGCGTCCTGGACCGGCTGCTCGCCCTCCTGCGCGACGAGGCCTGACGGCAGCAGCTCGGACGGCCACGACCGACGACATGCCGCCCCTCAAAATCCGGCATAGGGTTCATTTCGATCACGTGTCGACGCCGGAGTCGAGAGGACGTCAGTCGATGAGCACACCGTCACCCCACGGACGGTCCCGGATCGCCGCCCTCGCCGTGGCCCTGGCCGCCGCGAGCACGCTCACGCTGGTCGCGTGCGACGACGACTCCGGGGGCTCGTCGCCCTCCTCGGTGACGCCCACCGCCCCGGACACGGCGTCCTTCTCCGGCAACGCCGCCTCCGCACTCGCCTCCGCCAAGGCCTCGGCGCAGGCGAAGGCCTCCGAGCGGGCATCGTCCGCCTCGGCGGCCGCCTCCTCCTTCGAGGCCTCCGTCTCCGCCGAGACGGAACGCGCCAACAAGGCCGCGCGGACCGAGCTCGCCAAGGTCGACGGACCGGGCAACGCCATGTCCGAGGTCGCCATGACCGGCAAGCCGCGCTCGGACACCGGCGGTCTGCTCGTCGTCCTCGTCACCATCACCAACAAGACCGACAAGACGGCCTCCTACGCCGCGCAGGTCGACTTCCTCGACTCGTCGGGCAAGGTGGTGGAGACCCGGTACGTCGGCGCCGAGGACCTGAAGCCGGGGGAGAAGGCCCAGCCCCTCGCCGTCAGCCGCAAGCCCGCCGAGCCGGTGCTGACGCCCAAGCTGGCGAAGGCACAGCGTTATTAAGCGGCCACGGCCCACGAGCCCGGCGTGCGGTGCGGGCTCACGACCCGTCCGTCGGGCAGGAGTTCACCGGTGTCGTCGAAGACGATGGTGCCGTTGCACAGCAGACTCCAGCCCTGTTCGGGATGGGCCGAGACGATCACGGCGGTGTGGTGGTCCGGGCTGTCGACGGTGGGGCACGGGGGCTGGTGGCTGCACATGGCGTCTCCTCGATGCGTGCGGCTCCTGCCTCGGTCGGCCGCTGTATCTGTGGTAGCCGAGCTTGTTTTCCGTTGTATGAGGAGACCCCCACATCGCCGGGAACTCATCGGTGAGTTCCCGTCCGGTCGGCCGGACGCGGGGCCGTTAGGCTGGCCGTGATGTCAGAACAGATGATCGACCTCAGCGGCGACTGCGCACGGTGCTTCGGCCTGTGCTGTGTCGCTCTGCCCTTCGCCGCCTCCGCGGACTTCGCCCGTGACAAGCCGGCCGGCACCCCCTGCCCCAACCTGCGGGCCGACCACCGGTGCGGCATCCACGCGAAGCTGCGGGAGGAAGGCTTCACGGGGTGCACGGTCTACGACTGCTTCGGCGCCGGACAGAAGGTCTCGCAGGTCACCTTCGGCGGCCGGGACTGGCGCGACGGCCCCCGTGAGGACGCCCGCCGGATGTTCGAGGTCTTCCCGGTCGTGCGCCAGCTCCACGAACTGCTCTGGTACCTCACCGAGGCGCTGACCCTGCCCACCGCCCGACCGGTCCACGCCGACCTGCGTCACATGCTGGAGCGGACCGAGGCGCTGACCCGGGGCACCGCCGAGGAACTGACCGCGCTGGACGTCCCCGCGCACCGGCAGGAGGTCAACGTCCTCCTGCTGCGCACCAGCGACCTGGTGCGGGCCGGGATCGGCGGCAAGAAGAAGAACCGCCGGGGCGCCGACCTGATGGGCGCCCGTCTCAAGGGTGCCGACCTGCGCGGAGCCAGTCTCCGCGGCGCGTACCTCATAGCGGCCGATCTCACCGGCGCCGACCTGCGCGGCGCGGATCTGATCGGCGCCGACCTGCGCGACGCCGATCTGACGGACGCGGACCTGACCGGCGCGTTCTTCCTGACCCAGCCTCAGCTGAACGCGGCCCGGGGCAGCGCCGACACCCGGCTGCCGGACTCAGTCAGCCGCCCGGTGCACTGGACAGCGTGACGCGGGGGCCTTGACCGGGTCCTCGTCGAGATCCGCCGCGGGGGCCGCCGTGGCGTCCGCGCCCGCCCGCCGCTCCAGGTGCAGCCGAAGCCCCTCCGGCATCAGCGTCAGCCGTTCGGTCACGCTGAGCCGGTAGGCGGGATCGGCCCGCAATTCGTAGCGGCGCAGCAGCAGACCGAGCACCAGCGTGGCCTCGTGCAGTGCGAACTGGCGCCCGATACAGGCCCGCGCCCCCGTGCCGAACGGCTTGAAGACATGCGGGGGACGCGACCGTACGGCCTTGGGGTCGAAGCGGTCCGGGTCGAACCGCTCGGCGTCGGCGCCCCACACCTCGGGGTCGCGCTGCAGCATCGGCGTGAGCACCAGCGTCCACGCGCCCCGGCGCATCGGATGCTTCCCGGCCAGCACGGTGTCCTCGACGGCCTCCCGGGCGAACGCGGGTGCCGTCGGCCACAGCCGCAGCGACTCGTCCAGCACCCGGCGCACATACCGCAGCTTCGCCACCTGGTCGTACCCCGGCGCGTCGGTGGCGCCCCACACGCGGTCCACTTCGGCACGCGCGCGTGCCGCGACCTCGGGGTGCCGGGAGAGATAGTGCAGGGCGAAGGAGAGCGCGCCCGACGTGGTCTCGTGGCCGGCCACCAGGAAGGTGATGACCTGCCTGCGGACGTTCTCCGGCGACAGCCGCTCACTGGTCTCCGGGTGGGCCGTCTCCAGCATCCGGTCGAGAAGGTCGCCGTCCCCGCCCGCAGCGCGCCCGCCCGCCGCGCGCCGGGCCCGGACCAGGTCGTCGACCATGCGGTTGAGGTAGGCGATGTCGTCCGCGTTGCGCCGCGCGGCACGCCGGAGCAGAGCGGGAAAGGGGACGGAGTTGAGGCGTTGCGCGTAGGTCAGGGTGCCCACCATCGCCGTCACGAAGGGATGTGGCCGGTCCCGCTCGAAGGAGCCGAAGTCGTGCCCGAACCCGGTCCGCGCGATGGTCTCCAGGGTCAGCTTGGTCATGTCCCCGGGCACGTCCACCGAGCGGCCCGCCACCTGCTCGCGGTCCCAGTGGTCCGTCAGCCGCCCGGCCACGGCGAGCATCATCGGATGGTAGGCCGCCATCGCCTCCCGGCTGAAGCCCGGTGCCAGCACGTCGTGCGCCAGCTGCCAGTTCCGCTCGTGGTTGTACGCGGTGAACAGTCCGTCGCCGGCGACCGGCCGCAGATTGGCCACCCCGAGGCCCACGTGCTTGGCGAACCGTGACTCGTCCGCCAGGTCCGCCACCAGCTCGGCGCCCCAGACGAACACGAACTCCCTGTTGAACGCCTTGCGCCGGTAGATCGGCCCCAACCGGCGGGCGAAGCGCACCGAGTCCTGGAGCGGGGTGGCCCGGTTGACGCCCAGCACGTCACCGAGCAGGGGGAGCCGGCGCGGCGGATGCGGAATGCGGTGCAGCTCGGGCCAGCCCAGCTCGGCGCTGCGAAATCCCGTCGGCCGCGTGGCCGTCGTCGTCTCCGCCATGACGAGATCTCCCTTGATCCAGCGGCAGTTGAGCGCGTTATACGTGGGTTCAATAACGCGGCCCCAGTCTGATCCCGTTGTTGAACCGGCGTCAAGTAAAGTGCGGGCATGGCCGGGAAGCAGGGCGAGCGCACGCGCCGCAGGCTCAGCACCGAGGAGCGCCGGGAGCAGCTGCTGTCGGTGGGCGCGAGGCTGTTCTCGGAGAGTCCGTACGACGACGTGTGGATCGAGCAGGTCGCCGAGATCGCCGGCGTCTCGCGCGGGCTGCTCTACCACTACTTCCCGACGAAGCGGGACTTCTTCGCGGCGGTCGTCGAGCGGGAGAGCGAGCGGATGCTGGCCATGACCGCGGCCGTGCCCGGCATCCCGGTGCGCGAGCAACTGACGGCGGGTCTGGACACGTATCTGGAGTACGTCCATGCCCACGCCCACGGCTTCCGCGCCTTCCACCGTGCCGACGCCGCCGGGGACCAGGCCGTGCGCCGGGTCTATCACCGGGCGCTGGCCGCACAGGAGCGGCAGATCCTGGCGGCGCTGGCCGCGGATCCGGAGTTCGGCGCACAGGCGAACGAGCGGCCCGACCTTCAGCTGGCCGTCCGTGGCTGGCTCGCCTTCACCACGGCGGTCTGCCTGGAGTGGCTGAGGGGCTCGGACCTCTCCCGGGAGCAGGTGCGCGACCTGTGCGCACGGGCACTGCTCGGCGTGCTCAGGCCCTGACCGGAATTCGGGGATCCGTCCCACGTCCCGAGGTTGGCTTCGGTCCCGATCTTCGCTAGGTTAGGTGAGCCTTACCTAAGGAGGAAGTGATGGGTGACAGCCAAGCGTGGACGGCGGCGCCGTCCACGGCGGAACACGCCCGGTCGGTGCTCGCCGCCTCGTGGTCCTGCGCGGTGACCGCCGAGGGCGGCCGCGAGGAGTTCGTCGGCGCGCACACCGTGGCCGAGGACGGGCGGGTGACGCTGGACGTGCCCGAGGACAGCACCCTGGTCGCGGCCGCGATCTGCGCGCCCCGCGGCGAGCCGTCCGCCGTCCTGGAGTTCGCCGACGTGGCACCCGTCCCCGTGCGCGGCCGTATCCGCGCCCGGCTGTGGCTCGCCGGCCGGTTCGTCCCCGGGGACGGGGAGGGACGGTTGGAGTTCAGGGCCACGCGCGTGGTGCTGCGCCGCCCGTCCGGAGCCGTGGTCGTCGACCTCGACGAGTTCGCCGCCGCCCGGCCCGACCCGCTCGCCACGGCCGAGGCCCGGCTGCTGACCCACCTCGCCGACTGCCACCCCGACGCGGTCGAGCGGCTCACGCGGCTCGTGGACCCGGACAGCCTGCACGGCGCGGTCCGCGTCAAGCCCCTCGCCGTGGACCGGCACGGCCTGACCCTGCGTATCGAGCGCGCCCGCGCCCACGGCGACGTACGCCTGCCGTTCCACGCGCCCGCCGACGACGTGGCACGGCTGACGGAGCGCATGCATGTACTGCTGACCCAGGCGAACGCCGCGTCCTGCCCGCGTGCCCTACAGCGGCAGCGCACAGACGGCGACCGGTGAGGCGAACGGCTTGCCCGCGAGCCGCAGTTCACCGCTCGTCGTGTTCACGTGGAACACGCTGACGGTGCCGGAGCGCTGATTCGCCGCGAAGAGCAGCCTGCCGTCCGGCGAGAAGGCGATCTGCCGCGGGAAGTCACCGTCCACCGGCACGGTGTCGAGCAGCCTCAGCCGGGCGCCGCCCGCCTCCACCGCGTACCGAGTGAGGCTGTTGTGGCCACGGTTGGCGAGATAGGCGTACGAGCCGTTCGCGGTGACCAGGAACTGCGCCGGGTAGTTCGTGGCCGAGCCCGTCCCCGTGGACTGCGGCGCCCCGACGGAGAGACGGCCGGACTTGCGGTCGTAGGCGCAGACCGCGACCGTGTTGTCGACCTCGTTGGCCAGATAGGCGTACCGGCCGCCGGGATGGAAGGTGAGGTGGCGCGGTCCGGCCCCCGCCCGTGTCCGGGCGCGTGAGACCTCGGTGAGGGCACCGGTCCCTTCGTTCAGGCGGTAGCTGTAGACGGTGTCGGTGCCCAGGTCGACGGCGAGCACATGGCCGCCGTCGGGACCGGTGACGAACTGGTGGGCGTGCGGACCGTCCTGGCCCGGCCCCGGCGCCGGACTGGAGTGGGTGACCGAGTCCCTGAGTTCGCCGAGCGCTCCCGAGGAGCCGATCGGATGCACGGCCACACTGCCGGAGCCGTAGTTGGCGCTGAGCAGCCAGCGCCCGCCCGGATGCACCGACAGATGACACGGTCCCGCCCCGCCGGTGCTCCGGCTCCCCAGGACCTTGCGGTCGGACAGGCGCACGGCGGTCACGGCGCCGGCGTCCTGCTCGTCGACCGCGTAGAGCGTGCGTCCGTCGGGGTGCACCGCGAGGTAGGAGGGGTTGGCGACACCGGTGACCGTGCCGGTGCCGGTGATCCGGCCGCTTCCGGCGTCATAGGCGGCGACGCCGATCCCGGTTCCGCCTCCCTCGACGGAGGTGTAGGTGCCGAGGTAGAGGGGGCGGGGGCCGGTCGGGGACGGAGCCGACGGTGTTCCCGCAGGGCCGGCCGAGGGATCCTCGGCGGAACCGGCGGGTGTCTTCCGCGGTGCAGACCCGGACGACGCCTCGGACGACGCCTCACGAGACGCGTCGGAAGACGCCTCCGGGGACGACGAACAGCCCGCGAGTCCCGTCGCCGCTCCGGTGAGAACGCCGACGAACCGGCGCCTGCTCAAGCCGCCGTTCGCACTGCTCATCCCTGCGCACCCCGGGTGATCGATGGTCGCCGTCGTGAACAGCCACCTTCACCCGGATCACGCGCCCCCTGCAACCCGAGCCCCGCCGCCCGCTACCAGTCGCCGTCCTCGACCGGCTTGCCCGGCGCGTCCCCCAGCGGCTTGACCTGGTGCGATGTGGGTTGCTGCCAGGGCTCGTGATCGTCCCCGAGCCAGTCGCCGACCGGTTTCACGCCGTCCAGTGTGTCCGTCGGGGCGAGATCCTCCGCGTCCTGGTCGTAGTAGTCGAACCAGGGCAGCCCCGCCCGGGTGTACGCCGCGCGGTCCACGGGTGACGGCGGGGGAGCCTCGCCGGTGATGCGGCGCCACTCGGGCGGAGTCACCAGGTGCACGAAGACCCGCCCGGCCGGTGTGTCCGCCCAGTCCGACAGCGGTCGCTCGTCCCGGTAGACCTCCTGGCGCATGGAACCGCCGACGCCGAGCCCCATCGACGGGGCGCTGCGGGGCGGCGCCCCCGCCGGAGCGGCCGGTGCGGACATGGCCATGGGCGCGGCCGCCCCGTAGGCCATGGCGGGCCTGCTCACCGAGCCCAGCCGCCGCTGCGCCTCCCGCCACTCGGCCAGCCGCTCCTCGGCAAGCGGGAACGCCTGGAGCTGTACGCCGCCCCAGACCTCCTCGCCCGTGACCTGCCCCTCGACGGTCGCGCCCAGCCCGAGCGGCACCGCGACGAACTGGCGGACCGTCCCCTTTCCGGAGTTGATCCCGTCCAGCCACGGCTGACGGGGCAGCACGACGTAGTTCTGCGGGTCCCGGGAGAGGTGGTCGCTCCACGGCTTCCCCGAGACCGCGCACACCTTTCCCACTCCGACCTGGAGGGCGGCGGGCTCGGTGGTGCCCCCGAAGCTCAGCCACATCGCCTCCCGCAGATACACCGGCAGCATCACCCCGCCACGGGCCCGCCACTGCTCCGGGACGGTGTCCGGGTAGTCGGAGACTCGGCGCACCGGGAACTCGCCGAGCCCCGGCGGCAGCGGATGCGTGCCCGTCTCGGGCAGCCGCAGGGTGCGGACGAACCGCACCGCCGCGCCACCCGGCAGCCGCAGTGTGTTCCCGTCGATCCGTACGCTCGTGTCGGTCATCCGTTCGCCCCCAGTGATGGTCCGATGTGCCCTTGTCACCTGGAACGACGGGAGAGTGCCGGTCGGTTCCTGCGCCAGCGCTCCTGCAGTCGCGTCAGGTGCGGCATCCGCTCGCGCTGCTCACGGGATGCGCGGTCCAGTTCTTCCAGCAGGCGGCGCGAGCGGTGCTCGGTGTCCAACTCGTCGAGTATGCGGTTGACCTCGGTGAGCACGGCCCCGTGCAGTTGCCACTGGCGGGAGTCCCGCTGGATCTCCTCCAGCAGCAGCTGGGCCAGCTTGTCCCGGGTCGCCGAGGCCTGGCGCAGCTCTGCGGTGAGGCGGGACTCCGCGGACTCGGCGCTCACACTGACATGGGTGGTGACCAGCACCGCGAAGCTGACCACGGCGTCACCGATCTCGGAGAGCAACTGCTCCACGGTCCGGCCGGTCTCGGGACCGAACAGCGGATCGGGAGCCTGCTGCTCCTCCGTCGGGTACGGCTCGTCGGCGAACGGGTCGCGCTCCTTGGCGAGGTCGGTGAGCGTGCGCGCGAGGACCCGCAGTACCACCGTGCAGATCTCCAGGGTGTCCAGGCCGGTACGCAGCACCACCCGGTGCAGCAGGCCCTCCTTCACCCTGGGATTCAGCTTGAGACTGTCCTCGGCCTGCCGGAGGGCCGCGTCCACCTCGACGATGTCGTGGTCGAGCTCCCGCGCCTCGTACAGCCGGGCCGTCGCCAGCTCCACGGGCGTACGGCCCGCGGCCTCCTCGCCCATCCGCAGCATCAGCTTGCGCAGTCGGCGGGCCAGCCCCTCGATCGACTCACCCGCCTCGTCCACCCACACCGGGGGAGCGAGCAGCAGATTGCAGGCGAGGCCGACGACCGCGCCGATCAGCGTCTCCACCACGCGTGCCCAGGCCGTGTCCCCGACCGTCGTCACCCCGAGGACCAGCATCGCGCTGATCGCCACCTCGGGGACGAACTCCTCGACCCGCACCAGCCGTCCGACCACCAGCGACGCCACGATCAGCAGGCCGAGGCTCCACCAGGTGAGACCCACCAGCAGACTGAAGGCGATGGCGACGAGGACGCCGGTCACCACCGAGTTCACACGGCGGACGCCGGTGGTGAGCGTGGAGTAGAGGGTGACCTGGACGACGAGCAGCGCGGTCAGGGGCGCGGTGAGCGGGGCCGCCTCGGGGCTGAGCCGGAGCGCGATGACGTACGCGATCGTCGCCGCGGCCGCGGACCGCAGCGTCTGCACGACCACGGGGTCCCGGCGCCGCTTCACGAACCGCACCAGGGACGCCGTCCCCTCACGTACATCTCGCATCCTCAGTGTGTTCCTCTTCCACGTAAGCGTTCGGCGCACTCCTTACGGACTGTGACGCTCCGCAAGCGTGCCCCCATTGTGGGCCGCGGCCGTCCCACAGCAAGGACCCCGGGCAGTGACGGCGGACACCCGGCACCACCTCGGGCAGCCGCGTCCGGGCTCTCGACGCGGTGCCGCGACCTTCACCTACCGGAGGCGGCCCGACTGCGGGACCGGTAACCGGCGATCTTCGCGAGGTTGCCGCAGCGGTCCATCGAGCACCAGCGGCGGCGGCGGGCCTGTGAGTCGTCAAGGAACAGCAGGGAACAGTTCGGGTTCTCGCACTCCTTGACCCGCTCCAGGAGCGGACCCCGCACCAGGAGTACGGCGTCCCGCGCCACCGTCGCCAGGGCCGCGCGGGCCGGACTGCGCGCTGTCCAGCGGGCCGGGCCGAGCTGGGGTGCGAGGTCCGGCTGGGCGGCGGCCGTGTTGACCCGCTCCACGTCGGAGGGCTCCGGCTCCTGCCCGGCCATCGCGGCGCGGACCAGGGAGTACAGGGCCTCGCGCAGAAGACGGGCCTCCGTCAGGTCGCGCGCGGTGACCCGCACCTGACCCTCGTCGGTCGTCAGCTCGGCCTCGTGGAACCAGCGCGCGAGCGCGGCCGTGTCGGGGAGCCGCTCCAGCGGGGTGGCGTGCCGTTTGCCGAGGGTGGCCGCGAAGTCCAGACAGGGGCGGCCGCCGATGAACGGGAACGCGAGGGCCGGGTCGGCGGGTGCGGGGCTGCCGGTCATGCCGTCGAGAGTACACCGGTTCATGCGGTGTCGAATCAGGCCGCGAACCCTCTTGACACCGGTTGAAGGGGTGCCGGAGAGTGACACCACTTCAACCAGTGTCAATCGCTCGGGTGGCCGAGCAGGGAGCGGGTGCGGGATGCGTGCGGTGCGGGTAAACAGGTTCGGTGGACCCGAGGTGCTGGTGCCGGTCGACGTCCCCGACCCGGTGCCGGGTCCCGGAGAGGTGCTGGTGCGGATCGTCGCGGCCGGGGTGAACCGGGCGGACGCCCTACTCCGCGCCGGCCTCTACCACCGCGCCGGACGGCCCCCGCTCGTCCCGGGCGCCGAAGCGGCGGGAATCGTCGTCGAGGTGGGGGAGGGGGTGACCGACTTCGTGCCCGGACAGCGGGTGATGGGCCTGGACGGCGGCAAGGCGTCAGGCTTCTACGCCGAGTTGGCCACGGTCTCCGCCACCTGTCTGGTCGCGCTCCCCGACGGCCTGGACCTGACCCGGGCGGCCGCCCTGCCGATCGCCTGGCTCAGCGCGTGGTACTGCGTGCGGCACCTCGCCCAGGTCTCCAAGGCCGACACCGTGGTGGTGAAGGCGGCGGCGAGCGGGGTCGGCACGGCGGCTGTGCAGATCGCCGCCGAGGCCGGGGCGCGGGTCATCGCCCTCGCGGGTTCGGCCGAGAAGGCCGCCTGGGCGGGGGAGTTCGGAGCCGACGTCACCGTCGACACCTCCGCCCACCCCGACGACGCCGAGGTCGAGGAGGTGCTGCGGCTCACCGGCGGTCGTGGCGCCGACGTCGTCCTGGACACCGTCGGCGGCCGGGCCTTCGGGCGCAGCCTGCGTGAAGTGGGTCACGGCGGCCGGGTCGTGGCGCTGGCCAACGTCGCCCTGGAGCCGAGCACCGTCGACACCCGCGACTTCTATCCCAAGAACGCCGCGATCCTCGGCTTCCAGCTCACCAACCTCCAGATCCACGGCTACGATCCGCGTCCCGACCTGCGCGAACTGGCCGATCGGGTCGCCGCCGGCGGCTATCGCGTGCCGATCGAGACCGTCGTACCCCTCGAAGAGGCGCGGGCCGCCCATGAGCGGCTGGAACGGCGCGACAACCGCGGCAAGATCGTGCTCGCCGTCGGTCCGGACATCGGCAAATCAGGTGCGGGCACCCTCCTCGGCGGGTGATCATCCGGTGAGTCCTGGCTGAGTCGTGGGTGAGGAGCGCCGGTGAGTCCAGTCGCATCGGTACGAGCGCGGGCGGCGCTGAACCATGTGGCGGCCGTGTCCGAGGGGCCGGCCGTCACCCCGGACATGCGCGTCACGCTGAACTTTCACCCCGACCGGCCGGCACGCGGCCTGCCCCTCCTGGAGGCGATCGCCCAGGACGGCGTCTACCACTCGCAGTTCGTCACCGGCACGAGCAACGGCGGCCTGACCGCGCATCCCGGCGGCGACCGGTGGCGCTGGGAGAGCCGGATCTTCGGCGGCGCCTACGACGACGCGGACGCGCATGAGCGGCCCGTGTACGGCGCGCTCAACTTCCGCCGTCAAGTGGTCGGCGCGGCACCGCGGTTCGGCTCCTCGCACTTCCGGCTGGCCGGCGAACCGCTGGCCCGCGCCACCTTCTGCTACCCCGACAGCGCCGCCGAGCCGGTCCACTTCGGGGTCGCCGCCGGCATGTCCCTGATCGCCCTCGCCGAGGCCGACGAGCGGGACGCCCTAGACGACTACATCGAGGCCCAGGTGCACGGCGGTGTCGACCTGGCCCGCGATGTAGAGGCCCTCGTCCTGGACGCGAGCTACCGCGACACCCCCGTCGAGGCGGCGGCACACCTGCTGCCCGTCCCCGTCGAATGGCACCCCGGCTACCGGATCACCGTCGCCGAACTGCACCGCCACGCCCACTACCGCGGGCAGGAGTACGCCGACCTGGGCGCGAGCATCGCCGAGGACGGCCTGATCGACCCGCGCATCATCGGCGACGCGGCCAGGACGGGACGCTACGAGCTCCAGCACCTGAAGATGGTCTGGCACACGCTGGCCCGCTTCGGGGCGCCCGGCGGCACGGCCTGCACGGGTGGGACGGCAGGAGGCCGGACGCAGGTGGCCGGCACCCCGAGCGCGTAGGCCCGCGCGACCAGTTCCGTACGATTGCCGGAACACACGCCCGACGCCGACGAGACGGCCGCCGAGCGGTGGCTCGACGGGCTGGAGAAGGGGCGGGACGTTGGTGGACTCCTGGGAATGGGCCCGGCGGGTACTGGAGGGCGTGGGTCTCGACCCCGGCCTCCTCGCCGGGCTGCGGCCGCTGAGCGGCGGCACGTACAACTCCGTCGAGGAACTCCTCCTCGCCGACGGCACCCGGTACGTCCTCAAGGTCCCACCCGCGCCCACCGTCCCGGGCCTGCGCTACGAGCGTGAACTCCTGCTCTCCGAGGCGGAGTTCTACCGCGCGGCTGCCGTGGCCGAGGTAGCGGCGCCACGCGTCGTGGCCCTCGGCGAGGACACCGCCGTACCCCATCTGCTGATGACGGCCTGCCCCGGAGAGCCCTGGGACGGATCGGTCACCGAAAGGGAACGTCCGCCACTGCGAAGGGAGTTGGGCCGCCAGGTGGCCCGGCTGCACACGGTGACCGGACCGGGCTTCGGCTACCCCTCCGGTGCCCTCGGCCCCCTCGCCGCCGACTGGCGGACCGCGTTCACGGCCATGATCGATGCCGTCCTGGACGACGCCCGGGACTACGGGGCACGGCTGCCCCGCTCCGTCGACCAGGTGGCGAGCGCACTGAGCGCCGGCTTCCCCGCCCTCGACGAGGTCACGGCCCCCACACTGGTCCACTTCGACCTGTGGGACGGGAACATCCTCCTGGACCGCCCGACCGACGGCGAACTCCGCATCGGCGGGCTCATCGACGGGGAGCGGATGTTCTGGGGCGACCCCCTCGCCGACTTCGTCTCCCTCGCGCTGCTCGGCGACATCGAGAACGACGAGGCGTTCCTCGCGGGCTACCGGGAGACGGGCGGCCGGGCCGAGTTCGACGCGTCGGCGAGGGTGCGCCTGGCCCTCTACCGCGCCTACCTCTACCTGATCATGCTCACCGAGACCGTCCCACGGGCGGTCGACGACGAGAAGGAACGCTGGGTCCAGTCGGCGGTGGCACCGGAACTCGTCGCCGCCCTGGACGAGATCGAGGCCCTCGCCCGAGTCACGGGAGTCTGAACACCCTTGAGCGGACGCACCGTACGCGATCTCCGACGCGCCAACCGCACGGCCGTACTGCGGCACCTGTACTTCGACGGACCCCTCAGCCGCTTCGAACTCGGTCCGGTCACGGGACTGAGCTCCGGATCGGTCAGCAACGTCGTCGCCGACCTGGTGGCCGACGGCCTGCTGGAAGAGGCGGGCAGCGTCGACTCCGACGGCGGACGCCCCCGCACCCTGCTTCGGGTGGCGCCCGGCAGCGGCCACATGATCGGCGTCGATGTCGGCGAGACCAGGGTGCGCGTCGAGCTGTTCGACCTGACCCTCACCGAACTCGCCCGAGCCGAAAGGCCGTTGACCCAGCGGAGCTACGACGTCGAGGCCATCGTCGGGCACATCCGCGACGGCATCGCCGAGGTGCTCGCCGGTGCCGGGATCCTGCCCGAGGCGCTGCTCGGCGTCGGCATCGGAGTGCCCGGCATCGTCGCGCACACTCCCGAGAGCGGCGCGGTCGTGCACGGACAGACCATCGGCTGGGACGCCGTACCGCTGGAGGCACTGCTGCGCACCGGCTCCCCGCTGCCCGGCAGTGTCCGGTACTTCATCGACAACGGCGCCAAGACCCTCGGCCAGGCCGAGATGTGGTTCGGCGGCGGCCGCGGTGCCCACAGCGCCGTCGTGGTCCTCTTCGGCTCCGGCGTGGGCGCCTGTCTGGTGACGCCCGAGGTGGAGCACGGCCGGGCGGTCGAATGGGGGCATCTGACGGTACGGGTCAGGGGGCGCCGCTGCCGCTGCGGTGCCCTCGGCTGCCTGGAGGCCTACGCGGGTGCCGAGTCGCTGCTGGAGCGTTGGCGGGAGGAGGGCGGCCGGCCGCCCGAGGGCGTCGACGAGGAGACCGCGCTGGCCGCCATGCTCGCCGCCGCCCACCCGGCCGACGGCACCCCGGGCGACCCCGTGGCGCTGGCCGTCCTGGAGGAGACCGCCGAGTACCTGGGCGCCGGCCTGTCCGACCTGATCAACCTCTTCCAGCCCGAGCGGATCATCGTCGGCGGCTGGGCCGGGCTCCAGCTGGGCGAACGGTTCCTGCCCGCCGTACGGCGCCACGCGACGGCGTACGCGCTCAGGTACCCGGCCGAGAAGGTCACCGTCGACCTCGGCCGCCTCGGGCCCGACGCGGTCACGGTCGGAGCGGCCATCCTCCCGCTCGCCGACTTCTTCGCCCGCGGCGGCCGCCGCCCCGAACCCGCGCCCCAGGGACCGGCACCGGCCTGGCGGACCGCCCTGGAGGAGCGCGCCCCGCGCTGACGTTTCGCCGACCTGCGCGGAGGTACTCGCGCTCCCGCCATCAACACGAACGGAGGACGCCGTGGACCACCGCAACGAAGGACCGGGCGAGAACGGTGATCCCGTCCCGCGGGATCTGCCGGACCAGCAGGCGGGGGAGGGAGAGGACCCCTGGGAGGTCGCGCGCGTCCCGGACGAGGACCCCGGCACCGACCAGCCGGAGGACGTCCCCGACACCGACGAGGCCGGGACCGGCCGACAGGGTGCCCCCCGGTCGGACACCGTGCATCCCGAGCACCCGGGAGCCGAGGAGTCCTCCGGCTGACGCCTGGACCATCAGGGCCCGTCAGCCCACCTTGCGGCCCTTCATCGGCTCCGTCCGCGCCCCCGCACCCTGCTGCATCCCGTGCAGGAGTTCCTCCAGGACCTCGGTCGCGGTGTGTTCCGGATGCCAGCCGAGTTCCGTACGCGCACGCGTGCAGTCCATCAGAGGCAGCCGCAGGACCGCGTCGAACAGGTGCGGGGACGCGGGCAGCAGATGCAGGCCCCAGGCGGCCGCGATCGCCGAGCGGGCCGCGGTGCGCGGCAGCCGCACCGGACGGGCGCCGAGCATCCCCGCCAGCAGCTCGGCGTCCACCGGCGGCTCGCCCGCCAGGTTGAAGGCGCCCCGCACGTCCGAGCGCACCGCCAGCGCGTAGGCCTTGGCGGCGTCGTCGGTGTGCAGCGCCTGCACCCGCAGGCCGGGGATGTTGGGGAGGAAGGGCAGCAGGTCGGGCCTGGCCAGCTGGCCAGGCAGGAACCGGCCGCCGAAGATGCGGCGCTGCTCGCTCGCCGACTCCCGCTTGAAGAGGAACGCCGGACGCATCCGGACGACCCGGACGGCCGGGTGGTCGCGCTCGAAGGTGTCAAGGGCGCGCTCCAGATACGCCTTCTCCCGGCAGTACGCGGCGTCCGGCCAGCCGTGCGTCGGCCACGACTCGTCCACCGCGTGCTCCTTCGGACCGGGGGAGTAGGCGCCCACGGACGACGCGTGCACCAGCGTCGGCACCTTGGCCGCCGCCACCGCCTCGAACACCCGGATGGAACCGAGCACGTTGGTGCGCCAGGTCACCGCCGGGTCGTGCGTCGGCTGGAACGCCCACGCCAGGTGGACGACCGCGTCGGCGCCCGCGAACTCGTCGGTCAGATCCGTGTGTTCCGATGACAGGTCGACCGCGGACCACTCCGTCTTCGCGGGCGACCAGTCCGGGATCCGCCGGGCCAGGCCCCGTACGGAGCCGACCTCCGGATCCTCCGAGAGAAGGCGCACCACGCTGGTTCCCACGTTGCCGGTGGCGCCCGTGACCACGATCCTGTTGCCGGTTGAAGTGCTCACTTTCGGCTCCTTCGGGCCGCTGGGTCGGGGAACCGCCCGAGTACCCGACCTCCGATGACGCACGCGGTGCACGGCACGGTCCGACGCAACCCCGAGGAGAGCGACGGCGCCTGCTGCACGGGCGCCGGCAACATCACCGGGAAGGCGAAGACCGGGCCGTTCCGGCCGAGGCGCTGAGGGGGGCGGGGCGAGTCAACCATCCGACCGAGTGGTGGCAGTGGTCGTACGGCGACCTCTACCGGGCCGGGTGTGGGTGGTGGCGAGTGGTGGCGCGGGGTTTGGGTGTGGGTGGTGTCGAGCGGTGGCGGGGGGTCTGGGCGTGGGTGGTGCCGAGAGGTGACGCCCGGGTCCGGGCGTGGGTGGTACCGCGGGGGCTGGCCGTCCGCCGTATAGAGCGGGGCCCCGGGCTCACG
>NZ_JBEXGM010000005.1:80824-336942 GCF_040607335.1 Streptomyces sp. NPDC005303
GGCGTCAGCCGTGGTGAGTCGTGCCCGGGGATCCGGGCGTCAGCCGTGGTGAGTCGTGCCCGGGGATCCGGGCGTCAGCCGTGGTGAGTCGTGCCCGGGGATCCGGGCGTCAGCCGTGGTGAGTCGTGCCCAGGGATCCGGGCGTCACCCGTGGCGAGCCGTGTCCGGGGATCCGGGCGTCAGCCATGGTGAGCGGGCCCTTGCCCCCCGGCGCCCGCCCGCCCGAAGGCCCCCGGCGTCAGCCGCCCCCCAGCGTCACGCGAACGCGTTCACGCCCGTCAGCTCCGCCGACAGCGTCCACAGGCGCTCCGCCTGCTCCGGGTCGGTCGCCCACGCCCGGACGCCGCCGCTCTGGTCACCGTCGAGGGCGGGCTCGGCGATGTCGCAGTCCTCCAGGTAGACGCCGCCCATGCCGGCCAACTGGGGCGAGGTCGCCGCCCACACCTGCGTGGCCGCGCCCTGCTCGGGGCTCTTGAAGCCCGAGGGGTTGAGCACGTTGCCCCGTTCGTCGATCCAGCCGCGCTCCACCATCTCCGCCTTGGGGAGGTGGCGCTGCAACGGGGTGATGATGCCGCCCGGGTGGAGCGAGAAGGCCCGCACCCCGTGGTCGGCGCCGAGCTTGTCGAGGTGGACGGCGAACAGGACGTTCGCCGTCTTGGCCTGGCCGTAGGCCTGCCACTTGTCGTACCCGGTCCTCCAGTGGACGTCGTCCCAGCGCATGCCGGAGAAGTGGTGGGCGCGCGAGGACACCGAGACCACGCGGGCGCCGCCGGGCTCGATGGCCGGCCACAGCCGGTTGACCAGCGCGAAGTGACCGAGGTGGTTGGTCGCGAACTGCGCCTCCCAGCCCGGCCCGACCCGGGTCTCCGGGCAGGCCATGATCCCGGCGCTGTCGATGACGAAGTCGACCGTGCGGCCGGAGTCGAGGAAACGCTCGGCGAAGGCGCGCACGCTGTCCAGGTCACCGAGGTCGAGCTCGTCCAGCTCCACGCCCTCCAGGCCCGCCAGGGCCTTCCAGGCGGTGTCGGGACGCCGGGCCGGGACGACGACCCGGGCGCCCGCCTTCGTGAGGGCCCGGGTGGTCTCCAGGCCGAGCCCCGAGTAGCCGCCGGTGACGATCGCGAGCTTGCCGGACAGGTCGACGCCCGTGAGGACGTCGTCGGCCGTGCTGTGGGCGCCGAACCCCGAACCGATCTTGTGCTGTGCAGTGCTCATGACGGGAACGCTACGAATTGGAGTGCTCTCGAAGTCAAGCCCGGACCACCCGGTCGTCGCCGGGTCCGCACAAGAGGAAGCCCCGACCGGACGGGGGAATCACGGTCGGGGCGGTCAAAGGGTGGGTATGGATGGCGGTCGCCTCTCGGCGAAAGGCTCCACAGGGCTTCAGCCGAACGATCGTCCCTGTGGGCAAAAGGTGAGGCCCGGGGACACTGTCCCATCCATACCCACGGTCTGTTCAACGGGCAACGACCCTGTGGTGTTCCACCGTTCGGGGCGTTCTCGGGTGAGCTGCGTCACCCGTGCCGACCGGTCGGAACGGTCTCGCTCCACAGGTTCTCGGCCTGCAGCAGCAGGGTCCCCAGCACGGTCGTGCCCTCGGCGCCCTGTCCGGCGTGCTCCCGCAGTCCGTCCTGGAGCTGCCCGCGCAGCTCCCGCATCGCCGACTCGGCGTGGTCGTCCGGACGTGCCCCGCCCTTGGCCGCCGCCAGCCGGTCGGCCTCGGCGTGGCAGGCGTCGCCGATCAGCTGCAGGAGGTCGGCGTACGTGTCCAGTACCGGTCCGGGCGGCGGGGCGGGTGCCCGGTCGTCGTCGGCGGCCACGGTCAGGGTCCGGGTCAGCGCACGGATGTGCCCGGTGACACGGCTCCAGCGCTCGTCGTCCTGTTCCGGAGGGAGTGACGCGGGAGGCCGTCGTACGGCACGCAGTGGGGCGGCGGTCAGCCGCAGGCTCTCCCGGCTCCAGCCACGGGCGGACCGCAGCGCCGCCAGCCGGCGTTCCAGCCGGGCCGAGGCATGCGACCAGCCGTGGGTGTCCCACTCGCCGGCCCGCAGGTCACCGGCCACGGTGTGCAGGGTGTCGCCCGCCTCCCGGGCCAGCGCCGCGAGGTTCTCCCGTACGTCCCGCAGATGGATCGGCGGGAACACGGAGGCGTTGACGGCGAGACCGATGACCGCGCCGAGCGCGGCCTGGCCCACCCGGTGGCCGACGGCGGACGCCCCGGCGGCGCTGGTGCACAGGGTGAACAACGCGGTGGTGGGGCCGTAGATCCCCTGGTCACCGAAGCGTGGCCAGTTGGCGAGGAGCACCAGCAGCGGCATGGAGAGTGCCACGGCGCCCAGCGTGCTCCCGGTGACGGCCAGTGCTACAGAGGCCAGCACGGTCCCGCAGCAGATCGCCGCCAGCTGCCGCGCGGCCTGCACGAGTGAGCTGTACACCGTGGCCTGCATCAGGACCACCGCCACCCAGGGCGCCATCAGGGCCAACGGATCGCCCATCCACACTCCCGCCACGAGCCAGGCGAGGATCGCGGCGGCCGAGGCCTTGAGCGACTGCACGAGCAGGTCGCGCTCCCGCCCCGGTCCACGGCAGGCTGCGCGGGCGGCCTGGCCGACGGCACCGGCCTCCTGCCGCAGGGCATGCGTCGGACGGGGCTGTCGGAACAGAGCTTGTGTCACACCAGTCATCCGCTGTGGGTTCCGTGCGGTCGGGCAGGTCATGCCAGGGGACTGTCCGCAAGGGAGGCCAGCAGGTGGGCCGGATCGTCGTAGATGGCCTGCGCGCCCGCCTTCTCCAGGTCGGCGCGGGGGATGCCGCCGCACAGGACACCCACGCAGTGCACGCCCGCCCGGCTGCCTGCCTGCATGTCCCACACGGTGTCGCCGACGAAGAACGCCCGCTCGGCGGGCACCCCGGCCAGCTCCAGCGCGTGCTCGACGGGCTCGGGGGCGGGCTTGCCCTCCTCGACGTCGTCGGCGCTCGCGGTGGCCATGATCACGTCGTCCGCGTCGATCGCGCGGCGCAGCGCGGACAGCTCCGCGCCACCCGCGGAGGTGGCGAGCACGACCCGCCAGCCCTCGTGGTCGAGACGCCGCAGCAACCGGCCCGCGTCCTGGAGGGCGGGCAGCCGGTCGAAGTACTGCCCGTACAGGGCCTTGTGGGCGGCGCTGAGTTCGGCGTCCTGGTCCTTGTCACGGTCCTCGCCGAGCAGATGGGCGACGAGGTCGTCGGAGCCGAGCCCGATGGCCCGGTGGACGGCGTGCATCGGCACCCGGTGGCCCGCCTGTCGCAGCGCCTCCCACCAGGTCGTCACATGTAGGTGGTTGGTGTCGACCAGAGTGCCGTCGACATCGAACACTGCCGCCCGTTCCATGAACCGCTCCTTTCCTGTCGGATCGCACGAGTACCACGTCAGGCGCCCGCCACTCGGGCCGGTACCCGGCCTTCCCGGGACCAGGCCAGCAGTTCCTCCAGACGCCACGTGGTCACGATCCGTTCGGGCGGCACCCCGCACTCCTGCGCCCGCCCACACCCGAGGATCTGCCAGTCGAGCTGGCCGGGGGCGTGCGCGTCGGTGTCGACGGAGAACAGCACGCCCGCGTCGACCGCCTTGCGCAGCAGCCGACGCGGCGGGTCGAGGCGCTCGGGGCGGCTGTTGATCTCCACCGCCGTGCCCGACTCGGCGCACGCGGCGAACACCTCGTCGGCGTCGAACTCCGACTCGGGCCGCCCGCGCCCGGTCACCAGCCGTCCGGTGCAGTGCCCGAGGACGTTCGCGTGCGGATTCCGTACGGCGGCCACCATGCGCCGGGTCATCGAGCGGGCGTCCATGCGCAGCTTGGAGTGCACGGACACGACCACCACGTCCAGGCGGTCCAGGAGTTCGGGTTCCTGGTCCAGGGAGCCGTCGTCGAGGATGTCGCACTCGATGCCGGTGAGCAGCCGGAAGGGCGCCCAGGTCTCGTTCAGCGCCGCCACCACGTCCAACTGCTCCCGCAGCCGCTCCGGGGACAGACCCCGGGCCACGGTCAGCCGCGGCGAGTGGTCGGTCAGCACCGCCCACTCGTGACCGAGCGCCGCCGCGGTCCGCCCCATCTCCTCGATCGGGCTGCCGCCGTCCGACCAGTCGGAGTGCAGATGGCAGTCGCCGCGCAGGAGCGCCCGCAGGTTCTCGCCGGCCCCGTCCCGGGGCGCGGTGGACTCCGCCTCCAGCTTCTCCAGGTAACCGGGCACGCCTCCGCCGAGCGCCTCGCGCACCACCTGGGCCGTCTTCGGGCCGATGCCCTTGAGCGACTCCAGCGACCCGGACTGCGCGCGCTCGCGCACCTCGTCCGCCGGCAGTTCGGTCAGCACCCGGGCCGCCGTACGGAAGGCACGGACGCGGTACGTCGGTGCCAGGGACCGCTCCAGCAGGAAGGCGATCCGTTCCAGGGCCTCGACGGGATCCATGGCCACCTCCACCTCCAGAGTTCCCCAGGCGCCCGGGGGCCGCACGACGGGCGAGCGGTTGGCCGAGTCCGCCGCCGGGTACCGCGATGCCTCGTCGGACGTACCGCGGACGTACCGCGGACGCCGGGCGCGGTCGAGTCGGTGGTCCTCGCCCCGCTCGGCGGACGGCGCCCGCCTCTCCCTCCCGCGGGATGCGTTCTACGCTCGTTCCATGACCGAAATCGGGAGCCCGTACATCGCTCAGCCGCGGATCATCGTGCTCGGGGTCCAGCCGACCACACCGCCGTTCCGGATCGTGGAGATCGACGGGGAGGTGGTCGGCGAGGCGAGGGCCGTCACCGACGTCCTGGAGGCGGCCGCCGCCTTCGGCATCACGATCCATGACCTGGACGACCCCGACGTGGTCCGCTGGGTGGGCGGCGACAAGTTCACCTGGACCCGTCACTGACCGACCGGCTCAGCCGACCGTCCACTTCTGGTTGGCACCGCCCGTGCAGGTCCACAGCTGCAGCCGGGTGCCGTTGGCCGAGTTGTTGCCCGTCACGTCGAGGCACTTGTCCGCCTGCGGGTTGACGATGTCGCGCGCGCCGCTGACGGTCCACCGCTGGGCCCCGGAGCCGTTGCAGTCGTAGAGCTGGACCGCCGTCCCGTCCGCGGTGCCGCCGCCCGTCGCGTCCAGGCACTTGCCGAGCGCGCGGATCGTGCCGTCCGAGCCGACGGTCCACTGCTGGGCGGCGGTGCCGTTGCAGTCGTAGAGCTGTACGGCGGTTCCGTTCGCGGGGTTCGCCCCGGCCACGTCCACGCACTTGCCTGCCAGCCCCCGGATCGCCGCCCCGGCGGCCGTGTCGCCGGTGGTGACCGACACATGGTCCACCACGAGCTGCTGCGGGAAGGCGGTGGAGCCGTCCGGGTCACCGGGCCAGTAGCCGCCGACCGCGAGGTTCAGGATGAGGAAGAACGGCTTGTCGAACACCCAGGTGCGGCCGCCCAGGTCTGCGGGGGTGCGCCGCTGGTAGACGGTCCCGTCCACGGACCAGGTGATCGAGTCGGGCGCCCAGTCGACGGCGAAGGTGTGGAAGGCGTCCGCGAAGGCCTGGCCGTTCGGCAGGGAGTAGCCGGCGCCGATGCCGCCCGAGCCGGAGTAGCCGGGGCCGTGGATCGTGCCGTGCACCGTGGAGGGCTCGAAACCGACGTTCTCCATGACGTCGATCTCCCCCGAGTCCGGCCAGTTGACCGGCGTGCCGAGCATCCAGAACGCCGGCCACATGCCCTGCCCGCGCGGGATCTTCATCCGCGCCTCGACATGCCCGTACCGCGCGGTGAACTTCCCGGACGTGTTCAGCCGGGCCGAGGTGTACTGGCAGGTGCCGTACCAGCACTGGTAGTTCGCCGGGTTCTCCTTCCGTGCGGTGATCACCAGGTGGCCCTGGCCGTCGAGCGCGGCGTTCTTGTTGCCCGACGTGTAGTACTGCCGCTCGTGGTTGTTGACGTTGTCGCCGGTCTCGATCTGCCACTTCGAGGAGTCGGCCGCGGCTCCGGCGGGCCCGTCGAAGGTGTCGGAGAACGTCACCGCGGCGGCGGAGACGGCGACGGCGGCGGCGGCGGGCGGATCCGCGTGCGCGGTGCCGGAGGCGAGGAGAACGGACGACAGGGCGGCGAGGAGACATCCGCGCAGCAGGCGTGAGGCGGCCACGGCTCATCCTTCGAGGTGGGGGGTGAAGGTGTCGCCTCTTGATTTAAGGAGTGAGTTAAGGGCTCGTCAATACTTTGGTACAGACCAGAAGTCGACGGAAGGCCGGCCTTCTCAGGCCTTCTTCGCCGGCTTGTGGACGGCCCGGCTCAGCCGCCGCCCCAGCAGCAGATAGCCGATCAGGGCACCGGACGTGTTGAGGATGACGTCGTCGATGTCGAAGGCCCGTCCCTCCACCAGCGCACCCTGCGCGAACTCCACCAGCAGCATCACCACGGCCGTCAGCAGCAGGATCCGCAGCAGCCCACGGGTCTTCGGGGCGATGATCGGAACCAGGATGCCGAACGGGATGCCCAGCAGGATGTTCCCGCCGATCTGCTTGAAGGCGTCCCGCATCTCGGGCTGGTCCAGATAGGCCTTGAGGGAGTCGCCCGGGTGCAGGTTGGTGTGGGTCAGATCGACCGACGCGGGCGAGGGTTCGAGGGTCAGCCGGGCCAGGACGACGGCGAACGCCACCATGAACACGAACGCGAACACCATCGCCACGAAACGGACGACGAGGGAGAGGGGATCTCGCCGGGGGCGGGCGGGTTTCGCCGCCCGCTCGTTCTTGGGGGTGCCGGTTTCTGACCCCGCTCGCGAACGTGAGGGCGCCCAGGCCATTGGTCCTCCATTCTTGAACTTCCCTGTGTCGTAGGGCGCTTACCCCTGAACCTCCCGACGATGCCGCCGCACCCCGACCGCCCTCCGGTTTCCCTTCGTACGGTCGGGGCACTCCGGGCTGAGTACCACGCGCGTCGCCCCCGCACGCCCTCGGGCCGGTGTTTGGATGGCGCGCGACGGACCTTTCCCAGGCCGCGGTTGGCAGGAGGTGGCGCATGGACGGACGTTCGGCACGCCTCGCCACGGCCGAACTCCTCGGCTGGTGGGCCGCGCTCGCCGTGCTCTGGCTCGTCTTCATCAGCACCGTGGACACCCTGGAACTCGCGGTCGGCGCGGGTGCCGCCTTCCTCGGCGCACTCGCCGCCCGGGCCGCCCGACGGGCGGTGACCGGGCGGTGAACGGCTGGATCCTCGCGGCGGCCGTCACGCTCGGCGGGGGAGTGGGCGCCACCGTGTGGGGCGTCGCCACCGGGCCGCTCAGGCGCCGGGTCGTGGCCCAGAACCTGTGCACCGCGTTCGCCTGCCCCGCCCTCCTGCTGCTCTCGCAGGGCTACGACCGTCCCTCCTACGTCGATCTCGCCCTCGTCCTCGCCCTGCTGGGCCCCGTCGGCACCCTCGTCTTCGCCCGGCTGCTCGCCGACGACCTGGCCGACGACCCGCCGAGCGCCTGGGGCCTGACCTACGCGGCCGCCGCGGTCGGCGTGGTGGTCGTATCGGCGCTCTGCGTGGCCACCGGACCGAGCCGGGCGATGGCGAAGCTCCTGGTCGTCGGAGCCCTGCTGATCGGCGGGAACCTCCTCGCCTCACGCGCCCTGTCCGGCGCCTTCCCGGAGGTCCGCCGTGGCTGACGCGGTGATCGTTGTCGCACTGCTCCTGGTCGCCCTCTCCGCGACCGCGGCGGTGGCCGTCCGTGACCCCGTCCGCCAGGCCCTGGTCCTGTCCGTGCTCGGCGTGGTGCTCGCGGTCCTGTTCACCGTGCTCCAGGCCCCCGACGTGGCCCTGTCGCAGCTGGCCGTGGGCTCCGCCCTCACCCCACTGTTGCTGCTGCTCGCGGTCCACAAGGTCAGGCGGCGCGGGAAGAAGGAGCACCGCCGGTGAGCCGGCGCGCCCGGCTGTGGCTCGTGGCGGTGGGCGGCGCGGGGCTGGCCGCGCTCTTCGTGGCCGCCGCCCTCGACCTGCCCGCCTTCGGCGGCGACCGCCACCCCTACGGCGACCGGGCCGTCCACGCCTCGCTGGCCCGGCGCACCGCCAACGTCATCGCCTCCGTCAACTTCGACCAGCGCGCCTTCGACACCCTCGGCGAGATGACCATCCTCTTCGCGGCCGTCATCGGCTGCGTGATCCTGCTGCGCCAGACCCGCGACGAGCACCGCGACCGCCCCACCCCGGAGAAGGTCGCCCGCCCGGTCCGCCGCTACGCCCTCCTCGTGCTCCCCGTCGCCCTGCTCACCGGCCTCTACGTGATCGCCCACGGCCAGCTCAGCCCCGGCGGCGGGTTCCAGGGCGGGGTCGTCGCCGCGACCTCCCTGCACCTGCTCTACCTGGGCGCCGACTACCGCGCCCTGGAACGCGTCCGGCCCGTCGCCCTGTACGAGACCGGCGACGCGATCGCGACCTCCGCCTACGTCGTCACCGGCCTCGCCGGACTGATCGGCGGCTCGGCCTTCCTCGCCAACACCGTGCTGCCGTACGGCACCTTCAACACGCTGTCCTCCGGCGGCACCGTGCCCCTGCTGAACGCGGCCGTCGGCATGGAGGTGGCCTGCGCGGTCGTCGTCCTGCTCGCCCGCTTCCTGGACCAGACCGTCGAGATCGAGGAGGGGAACGGGAAGTGATGGACGTCTTTCCCTATCTGGTCGCCGGATGGGTCTTCCTGACCGGCTGCTACGGCCTGGCCACCAGCCGCAACCTGATCCACGCCGTCGGCTGCCTGTCCGTGTGCCAGGCCGGCACCTATGTCCTGCTGCTGGCCGTCGGCTACCGCGACGGCGCCACCGCCCCTGTCTTCTCCGACCTGAAACCCGGCTCGCGCCCGGTAGTCGACCCGGTCGTGCAGGCCCTCACGCTGACCGACGTCGTCGTCGGCGCCACCGTCACCGCCCTGCTGCTCGCCCTCGTCGTGCAGATCTCCAAACGGCACGGCACCGTCGACCCCGACGAACTCTCCGAGCTGCGCGGCTGATGGACGACCTGCTGCCGCTGCTGGTGGCCGTACCGCTGCTCGGCGCCGCCCTGCTCGTCGCCGGCGGCCGCCTGGTGCCCCGGGCCGTCGCCGAGACCGTCGGCTGCGCGGTCTCCGCGGGCACGGCCGCCCTCGCCCTCGTCCTCCTGCTGAACTCCTCCCCGCCCTTCCTGGAGTGGGCCGGCGGCTGGACCCCCGTGGAGGGACACGGCGTCGGCATCGTCCTGATCGGCGACGGCCCCGGCCTCGGCATGGCCGCGCTGGCCTCCCTGCTCACCCTGGCGTCACTGGCGTACTCCTGGCACTACTTCGACGAACCGCCCAGCGGCCACGCCGGGTCGTTCCCCGCGCTCCTGCTGCTGTTCCAGGGCGGCATGTGCGGGTTCGCGATCGCGGGCGACCTGTTCAACGCGTTCGTGTGGTTCGAGCTGATGAGCGTCGTGGCCTACGCCCTCACCGGCCACCGGGTCGAGGAGGCCAGGGCCGTCCAGGGCGCGCTGACCTTCGCGGTCGTCACCTCGCTCGGCGCCTACGCCATGCTCATGGGCATCGGCCTGCTGTACGCCCGCACCGGCGAGCTGGGGATGCACGCGATCGGCAGGGGACTGGACACGCACGGCCGCCCCGACGCCCTGGTCCTCGCCGCGTTCGTCCTGGTCATGACCGCACTGCTGGTCAAGGGGGCCGCCGTCCCCTTCCATTTCTGGCTGCCCGACGCGCACGCCGTCGCCCCGACGCCGGTGTGCATGCTGCTGTCGGGTGTCATGGTCGAACTCGGCACCTTCGGCGTCTGGCGCGTGTACGGCACGGTCTTCGCCGGACCCGGCGGTGTCCCGGCCCCGGAGTTCGAGCGGGCCCTTGTGGTGCTGGGCGCGCTGACGGCGGTGATCGGAGCGGTGATGTGCTGGTACCAGCGGCACATCAAACGGCTGCTGGCCTACTCGACGGTCGCCCACACCGGCCTCTTCCTCATCGGAATCGGCGTCCTGAAACCCGAGGCCGACGACGGGATCGCCCTGTACATCCTCGGCCACGCCGGAGTGAAGGCGGCCCTGTTCGCGTGCACCGGCATCCTCCTCGACCGCTACGGCAGCGTCGACGAGCACGCCCTGCACGGCAGGGCCCGCCAACTGAAGGGCGTCGCGGTGCTGTTCGTCCTCGGCGCCCTCGGCCTCGCGGGCCTGCCGCCCTTCGGCACGGCACTGGGCAAGTCCGTCACCGAGGAGGCGGTGGGCGGCCCGCTCACCGTGCTCTACGTGGCGGCGAGCGCGGTGACCGCCGCGGCGGTCCTGCGGGTCGCCGCCCGGGTGTTCTGGGGCCTGGGACCCAGGCCCGAGGCCGGTTCCGGGTACGAGACGACCGGCTCCGGCGAGCGGCCCGAGACCCGGCACCGGCTCAGCCGGATCCCGGACACCATGACCGCGGTGCCCGCCGTGCTGCTCGCCGGGGCCCTCACCGTCGGCGTGGCCCCCGGTTTCGCCGAGGCGGTCGCGCACTCCGTGAACGAGACCGGATCCGCCGGTGTGGTCACCTCTGTGCACTGGACCCCGGCCGGTGTCGTGCTGGGCCTGGTCTCGACCCTGCTGGCCGGGGTCCTCGCCTTCCTTGCCGTCGCCCGCCCGAAGGCGTTCGCCGCACCGGTCCGGACGCTGTGGCTGCGGCGCCTGCAGTCCGGACACGTCGGCGACTACGTGGCGTGGGTGCTGGTCGGCACCACCGTGCTCGGCGCCCTCACCCTGCCGGGCATGCTCGGCGGCTGATCAGCTGCCGTAGGTGACCTCGACCTTCTTGAAGCCGAGGGAGTTCAGCAAACCCTTGAGCATGTTGGTGGTGTTGGTCTCGGCCCGCTTGGTCAGCTCGCTCTCCTTCGCCGCCTCGGTGATGTGCTTCACCGCGAGTTTCTGCACGGCCTGTTCGCTGTTGGGGTTGTCGGAGAAGAAGTCGCCGAGCCGGTCGAGCAGACCGCGCTGCTTGGAGACCGCGTAGGAGCGGTCGGCGTCCAGCGTGGCCTTGCCGAGCTGGGCGTGCGGGAGGTGCAGGGTTGCGGCCGTGCGGTCCTCGTTGACCGTCACGTCGTTCTTGGCGACCTTGCCGAGGTCGACGTAGGCGTCGACGGCGCCCGCCCCCACGTACAGGGTGCGGGAGCCGCGGATCGCGTCGGGCAGGAACTTCGTGTCCTTCTCCAGATCCACGACGACCTGGAAATTGCCGGAGGCGGCGTCGTAACGGCTGATGTCCTGGATGGACTCCAGAAGTGCGGGACCCGTACGGTCGTGGGTCTCCGTGCCGAACAGGTCCTTGAGGCCAGGGAGCACACTGAACCGGATCCCGGCGAAGAACACCACGAGTACCACCACGACGGCGGTCAGTATCTTCGCCCAGCCGGGCATGCGCCTGGACACGCGCCTGATGGGAGTCGTCATGCGACGGCCCTCCTTCCTTCTTGCACGGATGCCCACGGATGACCCCCAAAAGCCCTGCGCGACCTTCTTGTTGGCTGATTGGGACACTGCCGGGACACAGCGGGGCGCACTAGCGTGGAGAACTCCGCGTACCGGCGTGTCTGGAGACCTGGATGAGCACGGACAGCACGTCCCGGACCCTTCGTCCCATGCACCGCATCCCCCTGCCCGAGAACGGGCCGCCCCGGCTCACCACCCTGGCCACCGGCACCCCGGTGTGGCTCGTCACCCGCTACCCCGACGTGCGCCAGGTGCTCATGGACCCCCGCTTCGACAGGAAGTCGCTCCGGGACGCGGACGCCCCGCCGCTGCTCCTGGTGCCGAACCTGCTGGACTCCCCGGACGGCCTCCTCAACCAGGACGGCCCGCCCCACCAACTGCTGCGGGGCACCGTGCAGCGGGCCTTCACCCCGCGCGCGATCGCCCGCTGGCGGCCCTGGACGGCCTCCGTCGTGGAGTCCCTCCTCGACGACCTGGCCCGGCAGCCGCGGCCCGCCGACATCGTCGAGGGGTTCACCCGTCGGCTGCCGGTCTCGGTGATCTCCCGGCTGATGGGGCTGGAGGACGCCGACTGGGAGCGCATCCGCCACTGGGCGGACCACGCCCTGTCCGGTGGCGCGCACACCGCCGAGGAGGTCGGCGCGGCCATGCGGGAGTTCGGCCACTTCTGCGCGGAACTGGTCGCCGAGCGGCGCAAGGACCCGGGTGACGACCTGGTGAGTGCCTTGGTCGTCGCCGGCGACGGCCTCGGGATCGAGGAGCCGCGCCTGGTGATCCTGGTCCTGGGCCTGGTCGTCGCCGGACACGAGACGACGATGACGGCCCTCGGCAACATCGTCGTCCACCTCCTCACCGACGGGCGGGAGGCCTGGCCGGGGCTCGCCGAGAGCCAGGAGGCGGCCGAGACCGCCGTCGAGCAGCTGCTGCGCACGATCCCGCTGAGCGAGGGCAGGGTGCTGCCCGGGCTGATCCGCCGGGCGGTCGAGGAGGTCGTGGTCGGCGGGGTGACGATTCCGGCCGGGGCGGTGGTCGCCGTCCAGACCAACGCGGCGAACAGGGACCCGGACGTCTTTCCGCAGCCCGACGAGACCGACCTCTTCGCGCCCCTCACCACCCCCAGCGTGGTCTTCGGCGCCGGACCCCACCACTGCCTGGGCGCGTGGCTGGCCCGCCTGGAGCTGGGGCTGGCGCTGCACCGGCTGGCGGTCCGGTTCCCGGGCCTGCGGGCCGAGTTCACGCCGGGGACGATCGAGTGGCGCACGGGGCAGCTGACACGGGGGCCGCGGCGGCTGCCGGTGTCCTGGTGAGCACTCCTAGCGGTGCTTGAGTTCACGGTCGCCCGAGGGCCTGGACCACCACACCCCCTCACCGTGGGTGAGCCCTGGCAGGCGCAGTTCCACCTCGCGTACCCGCCGGGCCGGGAGCTCACCGGTGATCACCCACACCGTGTCCCCGCCCGACGTACCCGTGAACTCCGCTCCTGACGAGGCGAGTTGAGCTGTGAAGGGAGCCAGCGCGTCCAGCGGCACCTCCGCCTCGAACGCGTGGTACGGCTCGAACAGCCGGGTCCCCGCCCGCTCCAGGGCCCGGCGCAGCACGATCTGCGTGAGCCCGCGGAAGTCGGCGGCGGTACTGAGGGGTCCGACGAATCCGGAGCGGACGAGAGTGACCTGGTAGTCGGTCACGGTCGCGCCGGTCAGTCCACAACGCATGCCGGCGTGGACCGTCTCCTCAATGGCCTGATGGAAAGCCCGGGGGAGCGCGCCGAGTTCGGTCTCGTAGGCGAACACCCCGCCGGAGCCGAGCTCGCCCGGCTCGACGCGCAGTCCGATCGTCGCCCAGTACCGGGTCCCGAGATGCCAGGGGTTCTCCTCGCCCGCTTCCCCGGTGCCGCGCGGACGCTCCAGGTACCGGACCCGGGCGGGCTGGAAGTCCGCCTCGACACCGAAGTCCTGGGCGAGGGCCGCGCCGAGCACCTCCATCTGGACCTCGCCGTAGAGGAGGAGGGTGGTGGCGCCTCCGGTCGTCGGACGTGCGTGGATCAGTGGGTCCTGGTCGGCGAGGGCGAGCAGCGCCGAGCGCAGCCGGGCCGCCTGTCCGGGGTGGCGGGCGGTGACCAGGGTCTCTAGGGTCGGGGGAGCGAACTGCGGCGCACGGTCGGTCAGTTCGCCGAGCCGGTCACCCACGCGCAGGCCGGAGGAGAACGTCACCGCGGCGATGTTCCCCGCGGTGAGGGGCTCGCTGAGGTGCGTGACCCGGCCGGACACCCGGGTGGTCGCGCCGTCGGCCTCGCGCCTGAGGAACGTCAGGCGCTGCCGCTCCACCACCTCACCGTCGTGGAGCCGTAGATACGCGGTGCGCTCGCCGCGGGCTGCGGACCGTACCGCGAAGACGGTGCCGCGCGGGTCACCCGCCGGTGTCGTCACGGCAGGGCGGGGGATCAGCCGGAGCAGCCCCCTGACCAGGTCCGGGACGCCCTGGCCGCCGAGGGCGGAGCCGAAGAACACCGGGTGGAAGGAGCCGTCCGCGGTGTGGGCGGCGAGTGCCCTGTGGAGGTCGTCCGGGGTGGGCTCGGGGCCGTCCACGACCGCGCTGAGGATGTCCGGGTCGACATCGGCGAGGGCCTCGGCCAGTCGCCGGTCGCCCTCCGCGAGGGCGGCCACCTCGGCGCCGGGCGTGCCGATGCCACTCACCTGCGCGAGCGGGGCGGCGTACGGCGTGAGCCGGCGCCGGACGTCGGCGAGCAGGCCCTCGTCGCGGGCGCCCGCCCGGTCGATCTTGTTGACGAAGACCAGTGTGGGCAGCCGCAGCCTGCGCAGGGTCCGCATCAGCACCCGGCTCTGTGCCTGTACGCCCTCCACGGCGGACAGCAGCAGTACCGCGCCGTCGAGGACCTCCAGGGCGCGCTCGACCTCGGCGATGAAGTCCGAGTGCCCGGGGGTGTCGATGAGGTTGATCCGGGTGTCGCCGACCGTGAACGAGGCGACCGCGGAGCGGATGGTGATGCCGCGCTGCCGTTCGATCGCGCCGTCGTCCGTGCGGGTGTCACCGGTGTCGACGCTGCCGAGCCGGTCGATCACGCCGTGGTCGAACAGCAGCCGCTCGGTGAGGCTGGTCTTACCGGCGTCGACGTGGGCCAGAATTCCGATGTTCAGGGTGTGCATACGGGGTCGAGTCCTCGAGAACCGTGGGCCGAAGGGGGCACTGGGTCGATTCGAGGAGTCGGCGCATGCGAGGGATCCTGACGTGAGGGAACTCGGACGTGGCCATGATGGCGTGCGCCGACCAGGGCACCGCAACCGAATTTGCGGCGGCCGGGCGGCCGACCCTCGGGCCAGTAGCATGAGCCGGGCAACCGAGATGATCATCCGAGGAGCAGGTCCGTGCGAGACATCGCCGTGTTCAGCGGTAGCGCCCACCCCGAGCTGGCGGCGGAGGTCTGCGCGCATCTGGGGGTGCCGCTCAGCCCTACCCGGGTCAGCCGGTTCGCCAACGACTGTCTGGAGGTACAGCTCCAGGCGAACTGCCGGGAACGGGACGTCTTCCTCGTCCAGCCGCTGGTCAAGCCGGTCCAGGAGCATCTGGTGGAGCTGCTGCTGATGTGCGACGCGGCCCGGGGTGCCTCCGCGCGCCGGATCACGGTCGTCATGCCGCACTACTCCTACGCCCGCTCCGACAAGAAGGACGCGCCCCGCATATCCCTCGGCGGACGCCTGGTCGCCGACCTGATGGTGTCGGCCGGCGCGAGCCGTGTCCTCGCCATGACCCTGCACTCCCCACAGGTGCACGGCTTCTTCTCGGTCCCCGTCGACCATCTGCACGCGCTGCGTGAGCTGGCCGCGCACTTCCGGCAGTACGACCTCTCCCGCACCACCGTGGTCTCCCCGGACCTGGGCAACGCCAAGGAGGCGGCCGCCTTCGCCCGGCTGATCGGCGCCCAGGTGGCCGCGGGCGCCAAGCAGCGTTTCGCCGACGACAGGGTCAGCATCAGCGACGTGATCGGCGAGGTCGCCGGGCGGGACGTCATCGTGCTGGACGACGAGATCGCCAAGGGCAGCACGGTCCTGGAACTGCTGGACCGGCTGAGGGAGTTGGGCCCGCGCTCCATCCGGGTCGCGTGCACGCACGGGCTGTTCGCCGACGGCGCCCTCAAGAGGATCGGGGAGCAGCCCGACGTGCTGGAGATCGTGTGCACCAACACCGTGCCGGTCCCCGCCGAGGAGCGCACCGAGAAGCTGCGGATCCTGTCCATCGCCCCCGCGCTCGCCGAGGCCGTACGGCGCATTCACAACGGTGAGTCCGTCAGCGCCCTGTTCGACGCACCCCACGGCGACGGGTCATGACGTCTCGCGACGGGTCATAACGTCTCGGACGTGGTCTCGGGCTGGCCCAGGGCCGCGTCCAGCGACGGCTGCGGAGGCAGCAGCCGGGCCAGGCCGGTCACCCGGATGATCCGCAGGGTGAGCGGGTGGGTGCAGACCAGGAGCAGCGTGCCGTTGTTTTCGAGCACGCGCGAGCGGGCCCGGTACAGCAGCCGCAGCCCGGAGCAGTCGAAGAACTCCACGGCACGGAGGTCGATCACCAGCCGTGCGTCCGGCTGCCCGGTGAACCGGTCCAGCTGGGGGAGGAGCTCGACGGTCGCGGCGATGTCGATCTCCCCGCGGAACTCCAGCACGGTGTGACCGCGGTCCTCGTGGACGCGCAGATGCCGGGACGGCGGCGCGGGTTCCTGCTGCACGACGACATCGCCTCCAACCGGCTCCTTGGGGGCATGGGGTGCGTCCAAATCACCGCCCCGCCCTGCAAGTTACCCTCGATGGAGTGAATTTGAGCATGTTCGATTGACATATGTCTTCGAATTGCGACCGTCGGTTCGCGCCGGGTTCACGCGGGGCTCGCGCCCCGCTCACGACAGGGCGTGCCAGGCCGTGGTCAGCGCTTGACGCAGCTGCTCGGTCTGGTGCGCGGTGAGGTCCCGCACCATCCGCTCCTCCAGCTCCCGCACCGGCCCCTCGTGCTGCGCGAGCAGCGCGCGCCCCTCCTCGGTGAGCAGGATCAGCAGCTCGCGGCGGTTCTTCGGATTGCGCTCCCGGCGTACCAGTCCGCGGGTCTCCAGGGAGCGCACGAGGTCGGCGATCGACTGGGCGGTGACGAAGGAGTCCCGGGCCAGCTGCGCGGCGGACAGTCCGTCGTGCCGCTCGAGGACCGTGAGGGCCGTGTACTGCAGGGCGGTGATCCCGGACGGCCTGACCAGCTCGTCCAGGTGGGAACGGACGACGAGCTCCACCTGTTTCACCATGTAGAGGAGTGACGGGGGCGCCTTGGTCACCTGTGTGTCGAGCATGGGTTCAGGCTAGAGCATTGACAGGAAACCTGTCTGTAAAGAGACTGCGAACCAACAGGAATCCTGTTTGTTGAAATCTTGGCGACGAAGCTGAGGAGCGGCGATGTCCTCCATCGAGATCGAACCCGGACGGCTGTTTGTGGGCGGCCAGTGGCGCGAGGCCGCCGACGGCGCGCGCACCGAGGTTCTCGACCCGTCCCGGGGCGCGGTCCTCACCACGGTCGCCGAGGCCGGCGCCACCGATGTGGACGACGCCGTCCGCGCCGCCCGGGAGGCCTTCGACAACGGCGCCTGGTCCGGCCTCAGCGGTCGCGAGCGGGGCCGGATCCTGCACCGGGTCGCCGAGCTGATCCGCGAGAACGCCGACGAACTGGCCCAGTTGGAGAGCCTGGACGTCGGCAAGCCGATCTCCCTCTGTCACGCCGTGGACGTGACCAACGCGGCCAACGACTACGAGCACTTCGCCGCCCTCGCCCACTCCCTGGACGGCTCGGTCCGCAACACGCCCATGAACGCCCTCGCGTACACCAAGCGCGAGCCGCTCGGCGTGGTCGCCGCGATCACCCCCTTCAACTTCCCGCTGATCCTCGCCGGTTCCAAGATCGGCCCCGCGCTCGCCGCCGGCAACACGGTCGTACACAAGCCGGCCGACGAGACCCCGCTCAGCGCCCTCTACATGGCCGGACTGCTCCAGCGGGCCGGCGTCCCGGACGGGGTCCTGAACGTGGTCACCGGCACCGGGCCGGTGGCCGGCGAGGCCCTGCTGCGCCACCGCGGGGTGAACAAGGTCGCCTTCACCGGCTCCACCGCGATCGGCCGGCACGTGGCGGCCACCGCGGGTGAGGCCCTCAAGCCCGTCACCATGGAACTCGGCGGCAACGCGGCCAACATCGTCTTCGAGGACGCCGACCTGGAGAAGGCGGTCGGCGCGATCATCAAGGCGTTCGTCTTCAACACCGGCCAGTTCTGCATGGGCGGCCCGCGCCTGCTCGTGGCCCGCTCGGTCCACAGCACCCTGCTCGGGATCCTCGCCGACGCCGTGCCCGGCGTCCCGGTCGGTGACCCGCGCGACCCCGGGACCGTCGTCGGCCCGATGGCGGGGGAGAAGCACCTGAAGAAGGTCGAGGAGTACATCGACCTGGCCCGCAAGGAGGGCGGCCGGATCGTCTGCGGCGGTGAGCGCCTCGACCTCGACGGCGGCTTCTACTACAAGCCCACCGTGATCGCCGACCTCTCCAACGACTCCCGGGTCGTGCAGGAGGAGATCTTCGGTCCGGTCCTGACCGTGCAGCCCTTCGACACCGAGGACGAGGCCGTCGCGCTCGCCAACTCCACGCCGTACGGCCTGGCTTCGGGCGTCCAGACGACCAACCTCGCCCGTGCGCACCGGGTCGCCGACCGCCTCCAGGCGGGCATCGTCTGGGTCAACGACTGGGCGATGCTCGACCCCGCGGTTCCCTTTGGCGGGGTCAAGGACTCCGGCTACGGCCGGGAGTACGGCCCCGAGGCGCTCGACGCCTACACCAAGGTCAAGTCCGTCGTCGTCTCGCTCGACTGAGCGTCTTCCAAGGAGTTCCCGCGATGTCCCTCACCACCCGTGCCGCGGTCGTCGAGTCCGGCGGCGCACCCTTCACGCTGTCCGACGTCACCCTCGACGAGCCCGGACCCCGCGAGGCGGTCGTCCGTATGGTCGCGACCGGCCTGTGCCACACCGACCTCGGCGTGGCGAGCGGCGGACTGCCCTTCCCGCTGCCCGGAGTCCTCGGGCACGAGGGCGCCGGAGTCGTCGAGGCCGTAGGGTCCGCCGTCACCGGCGTTGCTCCCGGCGACCACGTCGTACTGTCCTTCACCTCCTGCGGTGACTGCCGCAACTGCGACGGCGGTCACCCCGCCTACTGCGCCACCTGGCTGCCGCTGAACCTCATCGGCGGCCGGCGGGCCGACGGCACCAGCACCATCAGCCGGGACGGTGAGCCGCTCGGCGGCCACTTCTTCGGCCAGTCCTCCTTCGCCGAGCGCGCCCTGGTCGACGAGCGCAGCCTCGTCAAGGTCGATCCGGACGTGCCGCTGGAGTCCATCGCCCCGCTGGGCTGCGGTGTGCAGACCGGCGTCGGCGCCGTGTGGAACGTACTGAAGCCGGTCACCGGTGCCACGATCGTCGTCCTCGGCGCCGGAGCCGTCGGCCTGTCCGCGGTCATGGCCGCCGCCCTCACCCCGGCCACGACGATCGTCGCCGTCGACCGCGTGGGCGAACGCCTCGCACTGGCGAAGGAGTTGGGCGCCACCCACACCGTCGACGCCGGCGAGGAGGACCTCGGCGAGGCGCTCGCCGTGATCACCGGCGGGCAGGGCGCGGACGGCATCGTGGAGACCACGGGCAATGTGAGCGTCCTGCGCCAGGGCGTCGATGCGCTCGCCGCGCGCGGCACGCTGGTCGTCGTCGGCGCCCCGCCGTTCGGCACCGAGGTCTCCCTCGACGTCAACGGCCTCCTCGGCGGCAAGCGGGTCGTAGGCCTCACCCTCGGTGACGCCGAGACGCAGAGCTTCATCCCCGCCCTGGTCCGTCTGGTGAAGGACGGGCGGCTGCCGCTGCACCGCCTGATCAGCACCTATCCGTTCGCGGACATCGACCAGGCGGTACGGGACATGGGCGCGGGCAAGGCGATCAAGCCCGTGCTGACGTTCTGAGCGGTCAGTCGACCACCAGGACCAGCTTGCCTGCCGTGCGGCCGGTGTCGCCGAGCCTGTGAGCCTCGGCGGCATCGGCCAGCGGGAACGTCCCCGCGATCGTGGGCCGCAGCTCACCCTTCTCCACGAGGTCCGCGATCGCGTTCATCCCGGCGCGGTCCGCGTCCACGAGCATCCGCAGGGCCCTGACGCCGAGCCGCTCGGCCTCCTTGTCGAACTCGTCCGAGCCGACCGGCAGGATCGACACCACGATCCCGCCCGGCCGCAGCACCCGCAGCGACTTCACGGACGTCTCGCCGCCGAGCGTGTCCAGGACCACGTCGACGTCCTTCACCGCCTCGGTGAAGTCGGTCTCCCGGTAGTCGATCACCTCGTCCGCGCCCAGCTCGCGCAGGAAGTCGTGCTTGCCCGCGCTCGCGGTGCCGATCACGTACGCGCCCCGCGCCTTGGCGATCTGCACGGCCACATGACCCACCCCGCCGGCCGCCGCGTGGATCAACACCCGCTGTCCCGGCCGCAGTTCGGCGTTCTCGACCAGCGCCTGCCAGGCGGTCAGCGACACCAGGGGCAGCGCGCCCGCCTGGACGTGGTCGATCGACGCCGGCTTGTGCGTGAGAGCCCGCACCGGCGCGATGACGTACTCGGCGTGCGCACCGTGACCGTAGGGGTACGGCAGCATGCCGAACACCTCGTCACCGGGCTTGAAGGTGGCGACGCCGATACCGACCGCCTCGACCACGCCGGAGACGTCCCAGCCGAGGACGAACGGCGGCTCGCCGAGGAAGCCCCCGGTGGCGCGGTGCTTCCAGTCGGTCGGGTTCAGGCCGGCCGCCCGCACCCGGACCAGCACCTGGTTCGGTCGCGGCGCGGGACGCTCGACCTCGATCTCCTTGAGGACCTCGGGACCGCCGAGGGTGTCCTGGCTGATGGCTCGCATGGTGTTCACAGTGCTCATGGTCGTCCAGCCTGCCCGGCCCCGCCCCTCCGGGAAATGGCATGATTGCCAAGCTTCGATAGGATCGTGCCATGCGAGACGCGGATGAGACCGGGCGGGCCGAGCGGGTCGTGGTGCTGGCCCTGGACGGCGTGTACCCCTTCGAGCTGGGCATCCCCAGCCGGATCCTCGGCGCCGCCGACGGCCGGTACGAGGTACTGACCTGCAGCGTGGACGGGCGGCCGGTGAGCAGCAACGCCGACTTCACCATCGGTGTCGAGCACGGGCCCGAGATCCTCGCCACGGCCGACACCGTGGTGATCGCGCCCGTCTCGGCGGAGCGGATGACCCTCCAGCTCCCGGAGGAGGTGCGCACGGCACTCACGTTCATCCGCCCGGACGCCCGGATCGTCTCCATCTGCACCGGCGCCTTCGTCCTCGCCGCCGCCGGTCTCCTGGAAGGCGGCAGGGCGACCACCCACTGGCAGCTCGCGGACCTGTTCCGGATCACGTACCCGCACGTCGACCTCGACCCGGATGTGCTCTTCGTCGACGACGGCCGCATCCTCACCTCCGCCGGAGCCGCCTCCGGCGTGGACATCTGCCTGCACCTCGTCCGCAAGGACCACGGCAGCGAACTCGCCAACTCCGTCGCCCGCCGCTGTGTGGTCCCGCCGTTCCGGGACGGCGGCCAGGCCCAGTACATCGAGCAGCCGATCCCCGAACAGGGCGCCGCGAGCACGGCAGGGACCCGCGCCTGGGCGCTGGAACGCCTCGACGAGCCGCTGACCCTGGGCGACCTGGCCGCCCACGCCCGGATGAGCCTGCGCACCTTCGCCCGCCGCTTCAACGACGAGGTCGGCATGAGCCCCGGCCGCTGGCTGATCCAGCAGCGCGTGGCGCGGGCCCGGCACCTCCTGGAGTCCAGCGACCTGTCGGTCGACCAGATCGCGGGCCGGGTCGGCTTCGCCACGGGCGCGTCCCTGCGACAGCACCTGCACGCGGCGATCGGGGTGTCACCGCAGGTGTACCGGCGCACGTTCCAGACGGCGGCGCGCTGAACGTTCCCGGCCTGCGAGGCGTCGAAGGACCATGAGGGCGGACGGTGCACAGGGGGCGGGAATGCGCAGAGCGCTGTGGGCGGTGCTCGCGGCCGTGGCCATGACGGTCGTGGGGTGCGAGTCCGGGGAGGGCGTGGTCGTCGAGGGCACCGCACCGGCCACGGCCTACGACGGTCCGATGGACGTCCCCACGAAGGAGCTGGACGAGCACTCACCGCGGGCGCTGCGGCTCGTCTCGGGCGCTGCCGGCCGGGCCCTGGAGTGCGCCGGGGAGATCTCCAACGGCAACGGCCCCGACGGCTGGAGCGAGGACGACGGCGGGGACAGCCCGGAGGAGGGACTGGCGCTGTACTTCGACCTGTTCGACCCGGGCGACCCCCGCTCCGGCTACCGGGTGGAGCGCCGGGAGGCGGACCGCGTGCTGTACTCCTACGACGTCGACGGCCGGACCAAGGTGGCCGTCGTGGTCGCCAAGGACCAGAAGGGCAGGCCCGGTTGGGGCCCGGAGACCAGCGCGTCCTGCGACCCGTCCGAACTCCCGGCCCAGTGGACCGCCTCCCACGGCTACGAGATCTGGACCGACCGGGCGGGCGAGCGGGTCCCGACCACCGAGGTGAGCAGCGGCGCGGGGGACGACCACTGCGGCTGGGGCGAGGTGCGCTTCCTCGACCTCGGCGGGCGTACGTACGCCCGTGACCCGGAGGGCCTGCTCGAACCCGGCATGCTCACCACCGCGTACGACGGCTCGGTCGCCCTGCCGGCGACGGCGAACGACACCGGATACCGGTACGGGGACCAGGAGTTGTGGCTGACGGACGGCCGGCGCTCGGCGTACGTGCGCACCCGTGACGGCGTGGAGGCCTGGCCCCTGCTCAAGGGCCACATGGCCTGCACATGAGTGCGGTTCACCGGCTGGCGTGCAGGGCGACCAGCAACTGCCAGACCTGGTCGGCGATTTCGGCTGCGGTGGCGTCGAGGAGGCCGTGCAGCCAGTCGGCGAGGACACCGGCGAAGGTGGCGGCGACCGCGGAGGCGACCAGGGGGGCGTCGGCCGCACCCGCGAGCTCCCGCTCCCGCAGGCTGTAGGCCCGCAGATCCCGGTGCAGCACCCTGCCCAACGGCCCGCCGCCGCCCGGGCCGAGCAGGGACCGGTACAGGGCGGCGTGCGGGGTGAGCGAGGCGAAGAACTCCGCGAGCGCCGGCGGCGCGTGCACCGGGTCGGGCCGCCCGCGCCAGGCGTGCAGCGCCTCCACGGCGTCCCGTACGACGTCCGCGCAGGCGTCGACGGCGAGCGCCTCCAGGCCGTCGTAGTGCACGTAGAAGGTGGCGCGGCCGACCCCGGCCCGCCGCACCAGCGCGGCCACGCCGACGTCCTCCAGGGGCCGCTCGGCGCACTCCGCGAGCAGTGCCTCCCGCAGCCGCGCCCGGGTGCGCGCCGCCCGCGGGTCCTCGGGTGCGGGGCGGGTCACTGCGCCACGAGGACGGCGGCCAGGGCGAGCGCGCCGGGCAAGGCCTGCGCGGCGAGGATCCGGATGTTGGCGGTGACCGCGCCGTAGACACCGGCGACGATCACGCACACCAGGAAGAACACCTGCGCCCGGAACCCGGTCGGATCCCCCGCGACGAGCCCCCACACCAGCCCCGCCGCGAGGAACCCGTTGTACAGCCCCTGGTTCGCGGCCATCGGCGCGGTGGCCCGGGCCATCTCCCGGTCGAACCCGTGGAAGGACATCCCCGGCTTCTTCTGCCACAGGAACATCTCCATCACCAGGATGTACACATGTAGCGCCGCCACCAGGCCGACCAGCACGTTCGCCAGGATCTCCATCAGCTTCCCCACTTCTTGGACGTGTGTCCACTATAGCTGGACACACGTCCAGGAAGTCCACTGTCAGGCCGCCTGAGTACGGGGAACCACGGCCGCGGGACCGTGAAGTCGGCCGCGCTGGAGTTTTGGCCCAGGCCGAAAGGCCGACGTGGAAACGGGTCCGAACGGCCAGACTGATCCCGTCAGTCGATGATCCAGCAGGAGGACGCACGCCGATGGCCCCGCAGCCGCCCCGCACCGCCGAGCAGCGCACGCAGGACACCCTGCACCGACTGGAGCACGACGAGGACGTCTGGGTCGCCACGGCCCCGGACGACGGCTCGGGGGTGCCCTATCTCGTCCCGCTCTCGTTCCTCTGGGACGGCTCCACGATCCTCCTCGCCACCCCGGCCACCAGCCCCACCGGCCGGAACCTGAGGTCGACCGGCAGAGTCCGCCTCGGCCTCGGGCCCACCCGGGACGTCGTGATGATCGAGGGGAGCGTGGAGACCGTCACCCAGGCCGAGTTGAGTCAGGAGGAGGGCGACCGGTTCGCCTCCGTCACCGGCTTCGACCCTCGCGGACTCACCACGCCCTACCTGTACTTCCGCGTCAACCCGCAGCGCGTGCAGGCCTGGCGGGAGGAGAACGAACTCACGGGACGTGAGCTGATGCGGGACGGACGGTGGCTGGTCGCCGACTGAATCGGCCGTGCGGGGATATCCGCAAGGTACCGGGCCGCTGGGCGCCGACGCCCCCTGGCCGAACCCTTCGGAGGAGACATGGCACTGGTGAAAGCGGGGGTTGTGGTGCTCGACTGTGCCGAGCCCGAGAAACTCGCCGTGTTCTACAAGGAGTTGCTGGCGGCCGAGGAGACCGACGCGACCGCGAACCGCGTGGAGATCAGGGGAGCGGACGGCTTCCGGCTGGCGTTCCGCCGTGACGTGAACGCCACACCGCCGAGCTGGCCCCGTCCCGAGAACTCCCTCCAGGCCCACATCGACTTCGTGGTGGCGGACCTGGACGAGGTCGAGCGCAAGGTGGTGGAGCTCGGCGGGCGCCCACTGGAGACGAAGGACGCGGCGGGGCCGTTCGAGGAACGCGGGTACTCCGACCCCGCCGGACACTCCTTCACCCTTCGTCTGGTCACCCCGACCGCGCCCAAGCAGGGCTGAGTCAGTCGCGGCCGCCCTTCTCGTCGGACGGCCAGACTCCAGTGGAGCGTTCGATGGCTGTGGCGCCCGCGCGGTCCACCGCGCTGCGCACCACGGCGAAAATGGCGCCCTGGACCGCCGCGGCCAGCAGGATCTCTCCCCAGCCGCGGTCACGGTCCAGGGCGTCGGGCGCGTTGTCCTCGTGCCGGATCGCCTTCCAGGTCTTCTGGAAGGCCAGTCCCGCCACCGTTCCGCTCGTCCACCCCAGTACGAAGCCGAGGGGCTTGTAGGCGAGGGGCAGCTTCTTCTTCTTTGCCACGTCAGTCTCCTTGGTCAGTGGTGGGTCGGTGGTGCGCCGGGACCGCCTCGGCCGTCGGCACCGGCCCCGGCGGGGTCCCGTCGCCGAACGGACGGCCGCCGAGCTCCTCACGGTGATGCGGCGTCAGCCAGCCCGCCAGGTCGGGCCCGAGCGGCACGATGCCGGTCGGGTTGATGCCGGCGTGCACCTGGTAGTAGTGCCGCTTGATGTGGTCGAAGTCGACGGTGTCACCGAAGCCCGGCGTCTGATGGAGGTCGCGGGCGTACGCCCACAGCACCTCGTTCTCCGCCAGCTTCCAGCGGTTGCACTTGAAGTGACCGTGATAGACGGCGTCGAAACGCACCAGTGTGGTGAACAGCCGGATGTCCGCCTCGGTGAGGGTGTCCCCGACGAGATACCGCTGCCGGGCCAGCCGCGGGGTCAGCAGATCGAGTCGGCGGAACACACCCGCGCACGCCTCCTCGTACTCCTCCTGGCTCGCGGCGAAACCCGCCCGGTACACACCGTTGTTGACGTCCTCGTAGATGTCCGCCATCACGGTGTCGATCTCGTCGCGCAGCGCCCGCGGATACAGATCGGGCGCCCCGTCCCGGTGCAGAGCCGTCCACTCGGTGGCGAGGTCGAGGGTGAGCTGCTGGTAGTCGTTGGTGACGAGCTTCCCGCTCGGAACGTCCACGAGCGCGGGCACGCTCACCCCGCCCGGATAGTCGCGCTCCCGCTTGTCGTAGGCCTCGCTGAGGTAGCGGATGCCGAGCACCGGGTCGCGGCCGTCCGGGTCCAGGGTGAAGCGCCAGCTTCGGTCGTCCTGGATCGGGTCCGTGATCGCCATGGAGAGCGCGTCCTCCAGGCCGAGCAGCCGTCGCGAGATCACCGCCCGGCTCGCCCAGGGACACGCGCGGCTGACCACCAGGCGGTAGCGGCCGGCCTCCACCGGCCAGCCGTCCCGGCCGTCGGCGGTCACCCGGTCCGCGAAATGGCTCTTGGACCGCTTGAACGCCTTGTGGCCGAGCGCGCTGTTGCCGTCGTCGGCGCTGCCCATGGTTCCTCCTGTCTGACGACTGTCCTGGTGGACGCGTTCCCCGTTTTCGGGAATCGGCACGGTGTGAGTGCCCCGGAGACGGGCAGTCGGCGTGGGTGAGCGGGACATCGACGAACGACCAAGCGGACCGGAAAACACGCGTCACCGTACTGGTGGCACTAGCGGCGAACCTCGTGATCGCGGTCGCCAAGGCCGTCGGCGGCCTCCTCGCGGGCTCGCCCGCGCTGCTGTCGGAAGCGGCGCACTCCGTCGCGGACAGCCTCAACGAGGTCTTCCTGCTGGCCGCGCTGCGCCGCAGCCGCCGCCCTGCCGACCGGCGCCATCCTTTCGGCTACGGCAAGGAGCGGTTCTTCTGGTCGCTGATCGCGGCCGTCGGGATCTTCGTGATGGGCGGCTGCTTCTCCGTCTTCCAGGGGGTCGAGGCGCTCCGCAACGGCGCAGAGGAGGAGCTCAGCGGTTATGTGGCCGGCCTGATCGTGCTGGGCGTGGCCTTCCTCGCTGAGGGGATCTCGCTGCTGCGGGCGCTGCACCAGGTGCACAAGCAGGGCGGGGCGGCCCAGGGCATGCGCGACCCGGCCCTGCGCACGGTCGTCGCCGAGGACGGCACGGCGGTGCTCGGCGTGACCCTGGCCATGGTCGGCATGGCTCTGCACATGGTCACCGGGCAGGTGGTGTGGGAGGCGTCCGCCTCCCTGGCCATCGGTGTGCTGCTGGTCTACGTGGCCTACCGGCTGGGACGCGAGGCCAAGGGGCAGCTGATCGGCGAGGCCGCCGACCCGGAGTCCGACGCCAAGATCCGGGCAGTGCTGGACGCGCAGCCCGAGATCGACAGCGTGGAGGCGCTGTTCACCATGAAGATGGGGCTGGACTCGGTCCTGGTGGCCGCCCGGGTGGACCTGGTACCCGGCCTGGACAGCGAGCGGGTCGAGGAGGTCGCCGTACGCATCAAGCGGTCCGTCTCCCGGACCGTGGCCGAGGCGGACCAGATCTTCCTCGATGTGACCGACCGGCCGGCCGAGGAGGCACGAGAAAGCCCCGCCGCGACGGGGGAACGCGGCGGGGCCTGAGGCTCGGATGCCCGGCCGAAGTCGGTTCATGCGTCTTCGGCCGGGAGTTTTTTCCGAGGGTGTTCAGTCCCCGTCGACGGGCTCCAGGACGAAGACCGGGATCACTCGGTCGGTCTTCTTCTGGTAGTCGGCGTACGGCGGGTAGGCCGCGACAGCACGCTCCCACCACTCGTCCTTCTCCGCGCCGGTGATCTCGCGGGCGGTGAAGTCCCGCTTGACCGAGCCGTCCTGGAGCTCGACATGGGGGTCGGCCTTGACGTTGTGGTACCAGACCGGGTGCTTGGGGGCACCGCCCAGTGAGGCGACCACCGCGTAACGCCCGTCGTGCTCGACCCGCATCAACGGTGTCTTGCGGATGCTGCCGCTCTTCGCGCCACGGGTCGTCAGCACGATGACCGGCATCCCCGTGTCCATGAGCGTGTTCCCCTTGGTGCCGCCGGAGCTCTCGTACAACTCCACCTGCTCACGCACCCACTGGGTCGGGCTGGGCTCGTACTCGCCCTCAAGAGGCATGGTTTCCGTCTCCTCGCTGTCTGCTACCGGGCTCCCGCACGGACGTCAACACTGTCCTGAACGGGAATCATCCCGTCCGAGTTCCCCGGGCGGCACCCCGCAGACCGCCGCGGCCGAGGGACGGCGCCACCGCTCCAGGTTCGCCCTCCACCTGACCGTCGGGGACGGACGGATGACCCGTCACCGCGTGTAGGAGGACGGTTTCTCGGTATCCGCGCGTTCAGGCCGCCACCACCCCCGCACGGCCGACGCCGTGATCGTCGCGAGGCAGGCCTGCCTCCGGCCTCACGGCGACGGCTGAACCGCCCGATCACGGCCACCGGGGCGTACCCCGTCCGAGCGCGGCATGGCGGGATACCGAGGTGGGCCGACGGACCGCCGCAGCCGAGCTACCGAGGTACGGCCGCCCCGCCGCGAAGGGACGCCCTCCGCTTTCCCTCCCCACGGCGACGATCTCCGGCCAGATTGTCCCCGCCACCGATCTGGCCGAACTTCTCGTCGCCCTATAGATGCCCTGAGCATCTAATGAAGATCTGCACGACGCACCCTTCGTCTGCGAGGTCTTCCATGACGGAAACGGAACCCGTCGCCTTCCCCCAGGACCGGACCTGCCCCTACCACCCGCCCACCGGCTACGACCCCCTGCGCGCCGACCGCCCGCTGTCCAGGATCAGCCTCTTCGACGGTCGTCCGGCCTGGCTGGTCACCGGACACGGCACCGCTCGCGCCCTGCTCGCCGACCCCAGGCTGTCCACCGACCGCACCCGGGACGGCTTCCCCGCGCCCACGGCACGCTTCGCGGCAATCAAGAAGCGGAGGACGGCACTGCTGGGCGTCGACGACCCCGAACACCGTGTCCAGCGGCGCATGATGGTCCCCAGCTTCACACTCCGCCGGGCCGCCGAACTCCGCCCCCGCATCCAGGAGATCGTCGACGAACGCCTCGACGCGATGATCGCCCAGGGTCCGCCCGCCGAGCTGGTGAGCGCGTTCGCCCTGCCGGTCCCCTCGACCGTGATCTGCGTCCTGCTCGGCGTGCCCTACACCGACCACGACTTCTTCGAAGGACAGTCCCGGCGACTGCTGCGCGGCCCCACGGCCGACGACGTCGTGGACGCCCGCGACCAGCTCGAGGAGTACTTCGACGAACTGATCGACCGCAAAGAGAAGCAGCCGGAGCCCGGTGAGGGCGTACTCGACGAACTCGTCCACCGGCAGCTCCGGCACGGGGAGCTGGACCGTACGGAGCTCATCGCCCTGGCGATCATCCTGCTGGTCGCCGGCCACGAGACCACCGCCAACATGATCTCCCTCGGTACCTTCACCCTCCTCCGGCACCCCGACCGACTGGCCGAGTTGCGCACCGACCCCGCGCTGATCCCGGACGCGGTCGAGGAACTCATGCGCATGCTGTCCATCGCCGACGGACTGCTGCGGATGGCCCTGGAGGACATCGAGGTGGCCGGGACGACGATCCGTGCGGGCGAGGGGGTCGTCTTCTCGACCTCGGTCGTCAACCGCGACGAGGACGTCTACGCCGACCCGGACACCCTCGACTGGCACCGGCCCGCCCGGCACCACATCGCGTTCGGCTTCGGCATCCACCAGTGCCTGGGCCAGAACCTCGCCCGCGCCGAACTGGAGATCGCCCTGCGCACCCTCTTCGACCGGTTGCCCACCCTGCGCCTCGCCGCCCCCGCCGAGGAGATCCCCTTCAAACCCGGCGACACGATCCGGGGGATGCTGGAACTCCCCGTGACCTGGTAAGAGGCTCCGACGATGCACATGGACATCGACATCGACAAGGACGTCTGCATCGGGGCGGGACAGTGCGTCCTGGCCGCCCCGAGTGTCTTCACCCAGGACGACGACGGCTTCAGCACCCTCCTGCCCGGCAGGGAGGACGGCGGCGACCCCATGGTCCGGGAGGCCGCCCGGGCCTGTCCCGTCGCCGCCATCACCGTGTCGGAAACGGCGAGCTGACCCGGCGAGGCGACCCGAGCACCCGCCGCGACGGTTCCCGCTCGGCGACCGCGGTGTACGAAGTGATCCGATCCGTCCGCCCTCGACCCAGACGGTGAGCGCGAGCCCCGCCCGGGGCGACGGCGAGGCCGATGTCCCGGGGCGGCGAGGGCGACGACCGCGAAACTGGGCGCCTCGACCAAGACGGTGAGCGCGACCCCCGCCGGGGTCGACGGCGAGGCCGATGTCCCCGGCGGCCGGGGCGACGAGCGCGAACCGGGACCGTCCGCGCAGTGCCACGGTCGGTCCCCTCGGCCCCGGCCCGGGAGCCCCCGCAGCTCCACCGGCCCCGGGTGGCAGCACGGCCGGGTCGGTCCGCCGCGCGCGCCACCTCCGGCGCCAGTACGTCCAGCCCTCTGCTGCCCGGATCACCGCCCCGCCCCGCGGCCAGAAAGGCAGCCACCACCTGCCGATGCCGGGCTGCCGAGCTCACCCCGGCGGGTCTGGAGGAGACGGAGGGGGACTCGCGAAGGCCCGTGGCGAAGTCGTGCCGGTCGCCGCCGGCTCACCTCAGCGGGAGTCCAGCAGGAGCCGGGCCGCCTCGCGCGCCTCGGCGGCAGGGCGGGTGCTCCGCGTGATCCCCGCCGTCACCATGGCCCCCTCGGCGAGCAGGAAGAGCGAGCCGGCCAGCGCCGCGGGCCGCCCCGCCGCGGCCACGAGGGCGGCGAGGTAGTCCCCGAACGCCCTCTTGTGCGCCCGTACCTGGGCCGCCACCCGGTCCGAGGTCGCGCCCAGTTCGCCGTAGGAGTTGATCCACGCGCATCCGCGGAAGCCCTCCTCGCCGAACCATTCCCCCAGCCAGTCGAAGACCGCGAGGATCCGATCCTCGGGAGCCGACCGGAGTTCCACGAACTCGGCCAGCCGGCCCCGCCATCGCCCGTCCCGCCGCTCCAGGTATGCCTCCACCAGCTGCTCCTTGGCCGGGAACAGCTGGTAGAGCCGCTTGAGCGAGACCCCGGACGCGCCCCGTATCTCGTCCATGCCGACGGACTGGATGCCCCGCCCGTAGAACAGCTCCTCGGCGGCGTCCAGCACCCGGTCACGGGCCACTGCGCTGTCCATGGACGACCACTCCTTGACGTGAGAACGGGCGTTCTCCTACGTTAGCAGTCCCGCGGAGAACGCACGTTCTCCCGCCGCCGCCCCTGGAGGAAGCCATGACCGACCGCCCGCCCCTGCCGCCCTTCACCCGCGAGAGCGCCGCCCAGAAGGTGCAGGCCGCCGAGGACGCCTGGAACACCCGCGATCCGCAGCGCGTGGCCCTCGCCTACTCGGAGGACTCCGTGTGGCGCAACCGCGGCACCTTCGTCACCGGCCGCGCCGAGATCGTCGAGTTCCTCGCCGCGAAGTGGGCGCGCGAGCGGGAGTACGCGCTGCGCAAGGACCTGTGGGCGTTCGACGGCAACCGCATCGCGGTGCGTTTCCAGTACGAGTGCCAGGACGCCCAGGGGCAGTGGTGGCGCTCGTACGGCAACGAGCTGTGGGAGTTCGACGAGCACGGACTGATGACCCGGCGCGAGGCGAGCATCAACGACGTGCCCATCGAGGAGCAGAAGCGCCGGATCCACGGACCGCGGCCCGAGAGCGAACGGGGTCAGTCCTTCCCGCTTCAGTAGGGTTCCGGCGTGACCGAACAGGACGAGATACCGCCCTTCTTGTACGTCGTCGTCTGCGCCGCGGGCATCGCGGCGGGCGTCGGCAAGCTGATCACCGCCGCCCAGGAGCGGGAGTGGCACGTGGGCGTCATCGCCTCGCCGACCGCCATGAACGGCTTCTTCGACACGGCCGCCGTGGAGGCGCAGACCGGCTACCCGATCCGCTCCGCGTGGCGCCGCCCGGGAGACCCGCGGCCCCTCCCGGACCCGGACGCGGTCGTCGTCGCCCCGGCCACCTTCAACACGATCAACAAGTGGGCGGCCGGCATGGCCGACACCCTCGCCGTGGGCACGCTGTGCGAGGTGGTCGGCCGGGGCGTCCCGGTCGGTGTCCTGCCCTGTGTCTCCGACGACCTCGCCGCTCATCCCGCGTACCAGGACAGCCTGATCCGGCTGCGGGGGATGGGAGTGCGGTTCGGACACCCCTACGAGGGTGCCGAGGACGAGGAGTTCGGGTGGGAGCGGAGCGGGCGTTGGATCTGGTCGAGGCGAAGAGACTGTGAACGCGGGTCTCCGACTCGGGGACACCGGACGCACCTGAATCGTAGGCTCCCCTTCGGACCCCTCTCGAAGGCAGGAGCAGCAACGATGCAGTACGTGAAGCTCGGTTCGACGGGCCTGGACGTCTCGCGGATCTGTCTGGGCTGCATGTCCTACGGCCTGCCGGACCGCGGCGTGCACGAGTGGACCCTCGACGAGGAGGCGTCGCGGCCCCTGATACGGCAGGCGCTGGACGCCGGGATCAACTTCTTCGACACCGCGAACGTCTACTCCGACGGCACCAGTGAGGAGATCGTCGGCAAGGCCCTCGCGGACTTCGCGAACCGCGACGAGATCGTGCTCGCGACCAAGGTGCACGGCCGGATGCGCTCCGGGCAGAACGCCGCCGGGCTGTCCCGCAAGGCGATCATGACGGAGATCGACCACAGCCTCAGGCGCCTGGGCACCGACTACGTCGACCTGTACCAGATCCACCGCTTCGACCCGCACACCCCGGTCGAGGAGACGATGGAGGCGCTGCACGACCTGGTGAAGGCGGGCAAGGTGCGCTATCTCGGGGCCAGTTCGATGTACGCCTGGCAGTTCTCCAAGATGCAGTACACGGCCGAGCGGCACGGCTGGACCACGTTCGTGTCCATGCAGAACCACTACAACCTCCTCTACCGCGAGGAGGAGCGCGAGATGCTGCCGCTCTGCGCCGACCAGGGCGTCAGCGCCCTGCCGTGGAGCCCGCTGGCCCGCGGCCGCCTGACCCGGGACTGGGGCACGGTCACCGACCGCAGCTCCGCCGACGACTTCGGCAGCCGTCTGTACCAGGAGGGCGACCGCACCATCGTCGAGACCGTCACCCGCATCGCCGTCGAGCGGGGTGTTCCCCGCGCCCAGGTGGCCCTGGCCTGGCTGCTGGCGCAGGACACGGTGGCGGCCCCGATCGTGGGCGCGGGCAAGCCGCACCACATCGAGGACGCGGTGGCGGCGGTCGAACTGGAGCTCAGCGACAAGGAGATCGAGGAGCTGGAGGGGCCGTACACGGCCCGCCCCGTCGTCGGTCACAGCTGAGTTCGGTCACTGCCGGAACCGGGCCGACTAGTGCGGTCCGTGCGGTGCGAACTCCGTACCGCACGGACCCGCCCCCTCGCTCTCCGGCAACGGCACCCGCGCACCGCTCATCGACAGTGTCCGGTAGTAGTGCCCGATCCGCTCCGTGGAAGCCCCCACGTAGTGCCCGATGAACGACCGCCGGAACCGGTCGGCCGTACGGTTGGGCTGCGACCCGTGCACCAGGCTGCCGTTGAAGAACAGGACATCCCCCGGCGCCATGTCGACGGGAGTCGCGGCGAGCCCGGGCGGCGGTGCCACGTACTCCCGCGCGAACGACACCTCGGAGTCCGCGAGTTCGGGGCAGAACAGGTCCATCCGGTGCGTGCCGGGGACGACCTCGAGACCGCCGTTGTCCCGGTCGATCTCGTCGCAGGCCACCCAGGCCGCGACACAGGTGCCCGGCTCGACGCGCAGATAGAAGTTGTCCTGGTGCAGCGCCTGCCCCCGCGCCCCCGGCGGCTTGAAGTAGAACATGCTCTGCGCGGCCAGGACCTCCTCTCCGAGCAGGGTCTCCAGCACCTCCCGCAGTCGGGCGTCCAGCAGGAACCGCAGCGCGAGCTCGTTGATCTCGTGCGGCTGCATCACACGCGGATACCTGCGCAGCGGGTCCGTCGACTCGCTCGGCGCACCCGGTTCGAAGTGCCCCGGTACCGGCCCGCCCGCGTGCAGCGCCGTGAACTGCCCGCACAACGAGTCGATCTCGTCGCGTGCGAACAGTCCGCGGACGACCATGAAGCCGTCCTCCTGGAACTGCCGGACCCCTGTCTCGATACCCGTGACGGTCATACGGCCCCTCCCTGGTCGTCCCTGTTCCCATGTGTTCCACTCGTCACGCTAGGCCGCAGCCCGTGCGAGGAGGATGCCCGTGACCGCCGACGGATTGCCCGAGACCGCTGCGTCCGGTGACCCCGGACCGCCGCCGGGCCTCGTGGTCGTCGGCCGCTACGACGAACTCCCGGGCTACGCCGTCCATCGGCCGCGCGGCGCCGACAGCTGGCTGTTCACCTGGACCGTGGGCGGCCGGGGCAGCCTGAGCCAGGGACGGACCGAGACCGCCGCGAGCGCCGGGGACCTGGTGGTGCTCGCCCCCGGCGCCCCGCACCGCTACGGCGTCGAACGGGGCGCCGCGCGCTGGGAGTTCTGGTGGGCGCACTGCGGAGCCAGATCGTCCTGGGCCACCTGGCTGGGGCCGCACGGCAGGGGAGACGGCATGTACGTCGTCCCCGCGGACCCCGCAGGGGGCGGACCGCACGCCCGCGTCGAGGCGGCCTTTCGCCGGATGCTCGCCGACGCCCGCCGGCCCCGCACCGGCACCCCTCCCGAGGCTCCGCAGGACGACCGGGTCGCCGTCGCCGTGGCCCACGGCACCACCGCCCGTGAACTCGCCCTGTGCGCACTGGAGGAGGTCGTCCTGCTCACCGCCGGCACCGTACGCCGGGGCCGGGCCGGGACCGACGTGGACCCGCGAGTGCGGCGTGCCCGGGAGCTGATCGCGGCCGATCCCGGCGCCCCGCACACGGTCCGGTCGCTCGCCGCCGAGGTCTCGCTGTCACCGTCCCGGTTCGCCCACCTCTTCACCCAGCAGCTGGGCCACCCACCCATGAGGGCGCTGCGCGAGGCCCGGCTGCGGCACGCCGCCCGGCTCCTGGAGAGCACCGACCTGTCCGTGGAACGCGTCGCCGCCGCCTCCGGCTTCGCCAGCCCCTTCCACTTCAACCGTGTCTTCCGTGACCGCTACGGCACACCGCCCGGCGCCTACCGGGCCGCGGGCCCAATGGTTGGGACATGACATCATGGTGCCGCCCGGACGCGCTGTGTAGTGGAGGTTCAATGGTTTCCTGGATCCCTTCGCGGAGTTAACTGGATCCTGTTTCCAATTACGGAATGAGGAGAGCGGCATTCCCCGGAGTGTCGGTGTTGACGAATCGTCTATCTATACTGGGCGAACGGGATGCGGAAAACCGGGAGATCACTTGTTGGACGTCCCTGACCTGTGCAAAAGTGTGTCTTGTCGGCACACAGACAATGCACATTTCCCCTGTGTGCTCTTGACCCGCTCCGTACGCCCTTCATGCTTCAAAAGAGCTGTCCCAGGCGGACGCACCCATTGGTATGGACTTTAAGCAATGCAGCATGCCCTCGGGAGGAAATGCCGCCGTGAAAGACGCAGGCCTGTCGAATTCCCCGTCTCCCGTTCGCCCGTACGACGTCACGGACGAGCAGCTGAGCGCCGAGCTCAAGAAGTGGAGCGGCACGACGCCGGCCCTGCAGCCCGTCGGTGAACTCCTCGACCGGCACTGGGAAGCCGCCTTCGCCTACGCGCGGCTGTGCACCGACGGCCCCCGCCCCGCGGGCATGCTCACCACGGCCGCGTTCACCCGTCTCTTCGGCGAATCCCTGCGGCACACCGGGCCGACCTCCGCATGGCGGCCCCATCTGCTCGTCACCGTCCGCCGGATCGCGGCCGAGTGGGACGCCGACGGCCGCCGGGAGATGCTGCACCCCGCGCTGAGAAGCGAGGCGGGCGGCGACCGAGCCGCGGCCCGCCTGCTGCCCCCCGCCGAGCGGCGTCTGCTGTCCGGTGCCTTCCAGCGCCTGCAGCAGTCCGCCCGCTGCCTGCTGTGGCACACCGAGGTCGAGGCCGAGCCGATCGGCGTCCCCGCGGCCCTGCTCGGCCTGGACGAGGAGGACGCCCGCGTCGAACTCCGCCGGGCCCGCGAGCGGTTGCGCGAGGAGTGCCTCCAGGTCCACCGCGAACTCGCCCCCGAGCAGGAGTGCCGGCACTATCTGCGACTGCTCGACGTGACCTACCGGCGCGGCGGTGTCGAACTCGACCCCGATCTGCGCGAGCACCTGGAGCGGTGCCGGCACTGCATGCACACCGCCGACCAACTGCACCAGTTCAACGGCCAGCTCGGCCTGGCACTCGCCGAGGCCGTGCTCGGCTGGGGTGCCGCCGCCTATGTGCAGTCACGGCTGAGCGTCGACGACCCGGAAGCGGCACGCGAGGCCCAACAGCACGCGCCGGAACGGCCGTTCGTGGGTGAGGCATTCGGTGCTCCGATGCCCTTCACCGCCCCGGGCCAGGGCGCGCCCGCCGCTTCTGGACCCGCCGGCGCGGCGCCCGCGGCTCCCGGCTCCCGCGCCCGTACGCGCTCCGCCTCCCGCCGCTCGGCCCACAAAGCCGCCCGCCGCACCTCCCGCCGCAACCTCACCGCGGCTGTCCTGACCGTGAGCGGACTTGTTGTGCTTCCCCTGGTCATGTGGTCCTCGTTCCGCTCGGACGACAACGGCCCCGCCGGGGCCGCCCCCTCCGAGGCGCCCGGCACCGACACGGCCTCCTCGACCAGCGACCCGTCGTACTCCGGGTCGAACGAGGCGCGCCAGGGCGACCTGCGCGGTCGCCTGCACAACGTCGAGTCCGGACTGTGCGTCGGTGTCGTCGGCAAGAAGATCGCTGAGGGAGCCGAGACCGAACTCGCCAAGTGCTCCGGGGCCGAGGGCCAGCAGTGGACCTACGAGACCGACGGACTGCTGCGCAGCGCCGCCGACCCCGACCTGTGCCTGGACTCCCACCTCGGCTTCTCGGTGCGCCTGGCGACCTGCACGGGCGCCGCCGCGCCCGACGCCAAGAACGTCCGCTACGACTTCACCCTTCAGGGCACGCTCGTACCGCGCTGGAACCAGGACCTGGCTCTGACTCCCGCGGCCACCGACGGATCCGGCGCCCTGGTCCTGAAGAACCGCGACGACGGCCCCGCCCAGCGCTGGGTCTTCGACACCTCGAAGACCGACCCCCAGATGGAGGCGGTCAACTGGGACGCGGACAGCAGCCCCAAGCCGACCCCGAAGTCCGCCCCCGCGCCCTCCAGGACACCCGCACCGACCCCGAAGGCGTCCGCCACACCGATGCCCACGCCCACACCGCCGAGCAGCCCGTCTCCCGGCGACAACTGCTCCACCAACCCGTACTACTGCTCCTGGGGCGGCCAGAACGGCGGCGGATCCGGCGCCGGGTACGGCGGTGGCTACGGCGGCGGCTACGGGTACGGCGGTGGTTACGGCTACGGCGGCGGCTACGGAGGCGGTGGCTACGGCGGCGGGCGCTGACCCCGCTCAGGCCCCGACGAGCTGAAGCGAACCCCACAGGGCCACCACCGCGGCGGCGAGCGCGGCCGGTACGGTCAGCAGGCCGAGCCGGGTGAACTCCCCGAGCCCGACCTCGTGGTCGTGCCGGTGCAGGATGCGCCGCCACAGCAGCGTGGCCAGCGACCCGGCGTAAGTGAGGTTCGGGCCGATGTTCACCCCGAGCAGCACCGCGAGGACCGCGCCGGGCCCGGCCGCGGCGGTGAGCGGCAGCAGGACCAGGACCGCGGGCAGGTTGTTGATCAGGTTCGCCAGTACGGCGGCCAGCGCGGCGATCCCCAGCAGGGCGACGATCCCCGTCCCGCCGGGCAGGACGTGCCGCAGGGCGTCGGCGAGCCCGTTGTCGACGACCGCGCGCACCACGATGCCGAGGGCGAGCACGAACGCCAGGAAGGCCGGCGCCGCCGAGCGCACCACCGAGGCGGGGGTGGCCTTCTTCCGGACGAGCGCGCGGCCCGCCAGCACCAGCGCCCCCGCGCACGCGACCCAGGCCGGGTCGACGCCGAACGCGGAGGCCACCACGAACCCGGCCAGTGTGCAGCCGACGGTGACCAGTGCGAACAGCGGCAGCGCGGGCTCCTCAGCATGCTCCGGGGAGTGGTCGACGAGGGTGAGGTCGGCCTCGAAGAAGCGCCGGAACACCACGTACTCGACGGCGATCGCCGCCAGCCAGGGCAGCGTCATCAGCAGCGCGAACCTGGTGAAGCTCACCCCGCTCGCCTCGAAGGCCAGCAGGTTGGTGAGGTTCGACACCGGCAGCAGCAGCGAGGCCGTGTTCGACAGATGCGCGCACGCGTAGACGTGCGGCTTCGCACGGGCCCCCATCCGGGACGCGGTGACCAGCACCACCGGCGTCAGCAGCACCACGGTGGCGTCCAGACTGAGCACCGCCGTGATCACCGAGGCCAGCCCGAACACGCCGGTCAGCAGCCGCCCCGGGGAGCCGGCCGACCGCCGCGCCAGCCAGGCGCCGCAGGCCTGGAACAGCCCCTCGACGTCACAGAAGTGGGCGAGCACCAGCACCGCGGCCAGGAATCCGACCACCGGCCCCAGCCGCTCGGCCTCCGCCCACGCGTGTTCCGGGGAGATAGCCCCGGTCACGACCGCGAGCGCGGCAGCCGGGACCGCGACCACGGCCTCCGGCCAGCCGAAGGGGCGCAGGACCGCCCACACGAGAACGGCGACGAGCAGAGAGACGGACAGGGCTTCGGCGAGCGGGGTGTTCAGGGCGAATCCTTCGGGACGTGAGCAGGTCGTGCCCGGTCATGAAACCAGGCGGAAGTAAGAAACCTGCCTATACCCCGACCGCGACCGCTCAGGCCCCGGTGCCGGGGCTGAAGGGGATGAGCCGCACCGACGACTCGTTGCCGGACACCGGGACCTTTCCGGATTTCCACGCCACCTTCAGCGGGTCCTTCTCATCCGGCGGGGTCACCACAAGGGCGGCAGGAGTGGCCGTGGCCGCCCCGCTGACCTCGGGGTTCGCGAAGGACATCCCGGCCCACGCGCTCCGGCCGGGCGCCAGCTTCACGGTCTCGGGCCCGGTGGCGGAGCGCTGGGGGTCCGGGCCCAGCTGCTTGCCGGAGGCGTCCACGAAGGCGATGCCCGGATAGCCGTACAGGGTGCAGGTGCGGCTCGACCGGTTCGTCAGCACGACCGGGAAGTTCTCCTGCCCGGCGCCCGGGTCGTTACGGCCGACGGAGGCGCTCAGCTCGGAGGTGTGGCAGCGGGTGCCGCCGACCGGGGAGGGCGGGGCACTCGGGGTGAGGGAGTTGCTCACCGCGTCGGTCGGCACCCCACCGGCCGTGCCGGAGTCGGACGGTGTCGTGGTGACGGTCGTGGGAGCCGTCGTGCCGGACTCCGAGGGCGGGGCGCTCGCCGTGCCCTCGGAGCCGCCGTCGCCGCAGCCCGCCAGCAGGCCGAGCATCGCGACCGAACTCGCGAGCAGTACCGCCCGCCGCACACCCAGGAACCTGTTCGTCATGTCTCCACACTCCCGGAGATTCCACGCACGCGCGCGTACCGCGCATGCCCCGTCACAAAGCTCCGATGCGGAACGGCCCGGAAAGGTTCGCTCACTTCAAGCCGGTGCGAGGCTCTACTCCAGGTCGAGGAGCCCGATCTCCGCCCAGATCGTCTTGCCGTCGGCCGTGTGCCGGCTGCCCCAGCGCTGGGTGAGCTGCGCGACCAGGAGCAGCCCCCGGCCGCCCTCGTCCCAGGTCTTGGCGCGCCGCAGATGCGGGGCGGTGTGGCTGGTGTCGGAGACCTCGCAGATCAGCGTGGTCGCGTCATGGATGAGACGCAGCCGGATGGGGCGGGCGCCGTACCGGATGGCGTTGGTCACCAGCTCGCTCGTCACCAGCTCGGCCGTGAACGACGCCTCGCTCAGGTCCCAGCGGGCGAGCTGCTCCACGACCTGCTTGCGGATGGGCGCCACCAGCGCCGGGTCGGCGGGGATGTCCCAGGTCGCCACCTGGGAGGCGGGCAGCCCCAGGGTGCGGGCCAGCAGCAGGGCCACGTCGTCCGTGGAACCGCCGGGCGGGAGCAGCGCGTGCAGCACTCGGTCGCAGCTCTCCTCCAGGGAGTCGGCGGGCCCGGCCAGGGCCTCGCACAGCAGCGCGTGGCTGGTGTCCACGTCCCGCTCCCGGGACTCGATCAGTCCGTCCGTGAACAGGGACAGCACGGTCCCCTCGGGCAGCGCCAGCTCGGCGGACTCGAACGGCAGCCCGCCCAGGCCCAGCGGCGGCCCCGCGGGCAGGTCCACCTGGCGTGCCTCCCCGCGCGGCGTCAGCATCACGGGCGCCGGATGCCCCGCCCGGGCCAGCGTGCAGCGCCGCGACACCGGGTCGTACACCGCGTACAGACAGGTGGCCCCGACCTCACCGGGACTGCCCTCACCGCCGGCCTCCGCTGACAGCCGTACGACGAGGTCGTCGAGGTGGGTGAGCAGTTCGTCCGGGGCCAGGTCGATGTCGGCGAGGGTGCGGACGGCGGTGCGCAGCCGGCCCATCGTCGCCGAGGCCTGGATGCCGTGCCCGACCACGTCCCCGACGACCATCGCGACCCGCATCCCCGACAGCGGGATCACGTCGAACCAGTCGCCGCCCACCCCGGCCCGCGCGGCCGGGAGATAGCGGGAGGCCGCCTCCACGGCGGCCGTGCGCGGCAGGGAGCGGGGCAGCAGACTGCGCTGGAGGGCGAGGGCGGTCTCGCGCTCGCGGGAGAAGCGGCGGGCGTTGTCGATGCAGATCCCGGCGCGCGCGGTGATCTCCTCGGCCAGCAGCATGTCGTCCGGGGTGAAGGGGTCCGGCCGGCGGTACCGGGTGAGGACCGCGACCCCGAGGGTCTGGCCGCGGGCCTGGATGGGCACGGACATCGTGGAGTGGACGCCGTACTCCTTGACCCGCTCGGCGCGTGTCCTGTTCCAGTTGAGCCACTGGTCCAGGTGTCCGGAGGCGACCGTGGCGACGATGGTGCGGGCCGCCGTCAGCGAGTCGGCCTGCGGTGAGGTGGCGGGATACACCTCCGAGTGCCCCGGCTTGACCACCGCCAGCGGATTGCCCGGCTCCACCGACTGGTGGGCGGCGCGGCGCAGCTCGACCGGTGCGGCGATCCTCGCCGGTGGCTCGCCGTTCTCCTGCGGGTCCAGCAGGTCGATGCTGACGAAGTCGGCGAGTGCCGGAATGCACACGTCGGCCAGTTCCTGCGCCGTGCGCGTCACGTCGAGGGTGCTGCCGATGCGCACGCTCGCCTCGTTGACCAGCTGAAGCCGCTCCCGGGCGAGGAAGTGGTCGGTGAAGTCGTGGGCGGCCAGGCACACGCCGCGCACCCGGCCCGCCGGGTCGGTGACCGGTGCCATCCGGGCCAGCCAGGCGTGCGCGCTGTCCTCGCCGCCGGTCCGCATGTAGGTCTGCACGTCCTTGGCGTGGCCGGTGGTGAGCACGTGCAGCAGGTGCTCCTCCAACTCCTCGCTCTGCCGCTTGCCGCCGATCTCGGACAGTCTCAGCCCCTGGATGCGCTTCTCGGGCAGTCCGATCACCTCGGCCATGGCGTCGTTGATCCGGCGCAGCCGCAGCTGTTCGTCGTAGACGGCGACAGCGCAGGGCGACTGGGTCAGGGCGGCCGTGCTCAGCGGGTCGTCGGGGGAGTGGGGGCCGTCGGGGTCGAGGGGGGTCACCACGAGCCAGTGCCCCGGGCCACCGTCCGCCGAGTGCTGGTGGTGGGCGAGCAGCCAGGCCGAAACGGCCGTGCCGTCGCGGTGGCACAAGGTGAGGGTGCCGTCCCAGCGGGCGCTCACCGGCCCGTCGGGTACCTCCTCGCCCTCGCTGACGAGGAGGTTCATCGCCGGTCTGCCCACGACCTCGGCGGGCGCCCAGCCGAGCAGCCGCTGCGCACCGGCGTTCCACGCGACCAGCGTGCCGTCCTCACCGACGACAGCCCGAGCCGTCGCCGCGTCGTCGAACGGGTACACGAGGGTCATCGTCGCCACTCCATTGCGCGCACTCTCAGTGAACAAACAGGTCACTTGGGTTCCAAGCCTAGTGCGTCGCGCTCGCACGCGAACGGCGAACCCCGGTGCACGCCCTGCCCGTGACCGGTCCGCTGTCAAGAGGCAAATCCGGCCGCGGCGTCGCCCGGGTCACAAGCGGCTCACCGCACCCTTGACGACCACAAGTGGCTCACCGTCAGATTGTGGTTGTTCACGATCAGTTGTGAGTACCTCTGGGCCCGGATGAGGGAGAGCCGCCATGACGGTCACACGCAGATCGGTTTTGCTCGCTTCCACGGCCGCACCGGCCGCGGGCATGCTCCTGGCCACGCCCGCGGCGGGTGCGGCCGAGTCTGCTGGGAGCGCTCCCGGCCGCCGCACCGTCGCGCTGCGCGACGGCTGGCGTTTCGCGCTGGTCAACCCGGGCGGGATCACCGACCCCACGGGGGAGTACACGGACGCCGCCGCCCCTGGTTACGACGACTCCGGGTGGCGTGAGATCGCTGCCCCGCACGATTGGAGCATCGAACTCGCCCCGACGACACAGAACGGCACCACCAGCGGCACCGGCTTCTTCCCCGGCGGCCTGGGCTGGTACCGCCTCGCCTTCACCCTGCCGGCCGCTCTCGCCGGCCGGCGGATCTCGGTGGAGTTCGACGGCGTCTACATGGACTCGTACGTCTACTGCAACGGCACCGAGGTCGGCCGCCACCCCTACGGTTACACCGGCTTCGCCCTCGACCTGACCGACCTGCTCCACACCGACGGCACCACCGAGAACGTCATCGCGGTCAGGGTGCAGAACCAGCTCCCCAGCAGCCGCTGGTACTCCGGCAGCGGCATCTACCGCGAGGCACGCCTGGTCGTCACCGATCCGGTGCACGTGGAACGCCGGGGCACCCGCGTCACGACGCCGGAGGTCACCGGGAAGCGGGGCCTGGTCCGGGTGGCGACGTCCGTGGTGAACGCCTCCGGTACCGGTACCGACGTCGAGATCGTCACCCGGATCGTCGATCCCCGCGGCCGTTCGGTCGCCCGTACGTCCTCCACGGCCGCCGTCACCGACCGGACCACCGAGACCCATGAACTGACGGTGCCCGAGCCGAAGTTGTGGGACTTCGGGACACCGCACCACCGCTACACCGTGCGGACCGAACTGCGGGTCGGCCGCACCACGACGGACACGTACAGCACCTCCTTCGGCTTCCGCACCTTCCGCTTCGACCCCGACGAGGGCTTCCACCTCAACGGCACGTATCACAAGATCAAGGGCGTCGACCTCCACCACGATCTGGGCGCTCTGGGCGCGGCCGTCAGCGTCGACGCGATCCGCAGACAGATGACCATCATGAAGTCGATGGGCGTCAACGCCTTCCGCACCTCCCACAACCCACCCTCCCCGGAGATGATCCAGGTCTGCGAGGAACTGGGCATCGTGATGCTGGTGGAGGCCTTCGACTGCTGGAAGAGCCCCAAGACCCGCTACGACTACGGCCGTTTCTTCGACGAGTGGTGCGAGCGGGACGCGACCGAGATGGTCCTCGCGGCCCGCAACTCGCCCGCGGTGCTGATGTGGTCGATCGGCAACGAGATACCCGACTCCACATCCACCGCCGGACTCGCCATGGCCGACCGCATCATCACCGCGATCAAGGCCGTGGACGACACGCGCCCGCTGATCATCGGCTCCGACAAGTACCGCCGCCTGCCCGCCAAGGGGTCGGCGGCCGACCTGATGCTGGCCAAGCTGGACGGCCTCGGCCTGAACTACAACACGGCCAAGTCGGTGGACCAACTGCACGCCGCCTACCCGCACCTGTTCCTCTTCGAGTCCGAGTCCTCCTCGGAGACCTCGACGCGCGGCGCCTACCAGGAGCCCGAGCACCTCAACACCGGCGAGAACCACACCCCCGGCAGGCGGGAGACCTCGTCGTACGACAACAACCTCGCCTCCTGGACGATGAGTACGGCCACAAGAAGGACCGGGACCGCAAGTGGTTCACCGGGCAGTTCCTCTGGTCGGGCATCGACTACATCGGGGAGCCCACGCCGTACGACGTCTTCCCGGTGAAGGCGTCCTTCTTCGGCGCGGTCGACACGGCCGGCTTCCCGAAGGACATGTACCACCTCTTCCGCAGCCAGTGGGCCGACGAACCGATGGTCCATCTCGTTCCCATGACCTGGAACCACGAGAAGGGCGACACGGTCGAGGTGTGGGCTTACTCCAACGTCCCCGAGGTCGAGCTGTTCCTCAACGGCGAGTCCCTCGGCGTCCGGACCTTCGACACCAAGAGGACCACCGACGGCCGAACCTACCTGGAGACCACGGAAGCCACCGGCGACGACAAGACCTTCACCGACGGCCCCTACCCCGGCAGCTACACCAGCCCGAACGGCAGCGCGGGCAAGCTCCATCTGACGTGGAAAGTGCCGTACACGCCGGGCACGTTGAAGGCGGTGGCGAGGAGGAACGGCAAGAGCGTGGCCACCGACGTCCTGCGTACGGCCGGCCGCCCCCACGCGGTACGCCTCACCGCCGACCGCGCGTCGCTCGCCGCGGACGGCCGTTCACTGCTCTTCGTCACCGCGGACGTCGTCGACGCCCATGGGGTGATCGTGCCCGATGCCGAGCACCTGATCTCCTTCGCGGTCACCGGTGGCTCACTCGCAGGGCTCGACAACGGCCGCCAGGAGAGCGCCGAGCGCTACCAGGCCGGCACCCGGACCGCCTTCCACGGCAAGGCCCTCGCGATCGTGCGGGCCGGTACCGAGCCGGGAGTCCTGAAGGTGACGGCGAGCGCGGAGGGGGTGCGCGCGGGGACCGCGAAGGTGCGCACCATCCCGTCCCGCTCGGCCGCCCTCACCGAGCCGGCCGCCTTCACCTCCGATCACCCGGCCCCGCCGAACTACCCCGTGGCGGACGCCAGTTACTCCGGCCGCCCGGACACCCTCCCGGCCGCGATGCTCGACGGCGACCCCGCCACCGGCTGGTCCAACGCCTTCAGCAAGGCCGCCACCGCCCTGCTGCCCGCATTCAGCGGCGCGCGGGTCGAGGACTGGGTCTCGGTGGACTACGGACGGACCAGGACCTTCGACCGGGCGGAGATCTCCTTCACCCTGAGCGCGACCCACAGCCTGCCCGCCTCCGTCGAGGCCGCGGTATGGGACGGGACGCGGTACGTGCCGGTCGAGGGCGCCTCCGTCGCCTGGGCCGGCGCCTCCGACGAGCCGACGGTGATCACCTTCGACGCCGTTCGCGGCTCCCGGCTCCGGCTCACGCTGACCAGCGCGTATCCGGGCGAGACCCGGGGTGCGGTGCGCATCGGCAGGCTGGAGGTGCCGGGGAGCTGATCCGGTCACCGGCGGTCCGGACGGGAAATCAGTCCCGTCCGGACCGTTGACGGGGTGTCATGCCTGCAACAAGCATGGCCTGCGACCGTCGACTGGGAGCGCTCCCATGGTGGGCGCCCGTACCTCTCCCCGAGGAGCTCGGACGTGAACAGACGCAGAACCGCCCTGTTGACCCTGACCGCCCTGCTGGGAGCGGCACTTGTGGCCTCGCCGGCCTCCCCGGCCACGGCCGACGAGGTCGAGCAGCTCAAGAACGGCACCTTCGACACCACCACCGAGCCCTGGTGGACGACCAGCAACGTCACCGCGGGCCTGTCCGACGGACAGCTCTGCGCGGACGTGCCGGGCGGCACCGCCAACCGCTGGGACGCCGCCGTCGGCCAGAACGACGTCACCCTGGTGAAGGGCCAGTCGTACAAGTTCTCCTTCACCGCGAAGGGTTCGCCCGAAGGGCACGTCGTGCGGGCGATCGTGGGGCTGCAAGTGGCGCCCTACGACACCTACTTCGAGGTGAGCCCGCAGCTGAACGTCTCCGGCGACTCCTACTCCTACACCTTCACCTCGCCCGTCGACACCGCACAGGGCCAGGTCGGCTTCCAGCTCGGCGGCAGCGCCGACCCGTTCCACTTCTGCATGGACAACGCCTCCCTGCTGGGCGGGGTCCCGCCCGAGGTGTACGAGCCCGACACCGGACCGCGCGTGCGGGTCAACCAAGTCGCCTATCTGCCCGCCGGGCCGAAGAACGCCACCTTGGTCACCGACGCCGTCACGAAACTGCCCTGGCAGCTGAAGAGCGCCTCCGGTGCCGTCGTCGCCCACGGCTGGACCCTGCCGCGCGGCACCGACGCCTCCTCCGGGCAGAACGTCCACTCCATCGACTTCGGCGCCTACAAGAAGCGCGGCACGGGCCTCACCCTGGTCGCCGACGGCGAGACCAGCCGCCCCTTCGACATCGGCACGAGCGCCTACGAACAGCTCCGCCTCGACGCGGCGAAGTACTACTACACGCAGCGCAGCGGCATCGCGATCCGCGAGGACCTGCGCCCGGGCTACGGCCGCGCCGCCGGACACGTCGACGTGGCCCCCAACCAGGGCGACAAGAGAGTGCCCTGCCAGCCCGGCGTGTGCGACTACACCCTCGACGTCTCCGGCGGCTGGTACGACGCCGGCGACCACGGCAAGTACGTCGTCAACGGCGGCATCTCCACCTGGGAGGTGCTGAGCACCTACGAACGCGAACTGCTGGCCCGCACCGGACAGCCCGCCAAGCTCGGCGACGGCACCCTCGCCATCCCCGAGAGCGGCAACAAGGTGCCCGACATCCTTGACGAGGCCCGCTGGGAGCTGGAGTTCCTGCTGAAGATGCAGGTGCCGGACGGGCAGCCGCTGGCCGGGATGGCCCACCACAAGATCCACGACGAGCAGTGGACCGGTCTGCCGCTCCTGCCGAGCGACGACCCGCAGAAGCGTGAACTGCACCCGCCGTCCACCGCGGCGACCCTGAACCTAGCCGCTACCGCCGCACAGGCCGCCCGCCTGTACAAGCCGTACGACAGGGCGTTCGCGGCGACGGCCCTGGCGGCCGCCCGCAAGGCCTGGGCCGCGGCACTCGCCCATCCCGACCTGTACGCCTCGGAGAGCGACGGCACCGGAGGCGGCACCTACGCCGACAACAACGTCACCGACGAGTTCTACTGGGCGGCGGCCGAGCTCTACCTCACCACGGGGGAGAAGGCCTTCCAGGACCACGTGCTCGCCTCACCCGTGCACACCGCCGACATCTTCACCCCCGTCGGCTACGACTGGGCCCGCACGGCCGCGGCGGCCCGGCTGGACCTGGCGACCGTGCCGAGCAAGCTCCCCGGCCGTGACAAGGTGCGGCAGTCCGTCGTCAAGGGCGCCGACCGCTACCTGGCCACACTGAACGCCCACCCGTACGGCATGCCGTACGCCCCGGAAGGCAACCTCTACGACTGGGGCTCCAACCATCAGATCCTGCACAACGGGATCGTCATCGCCACCGCCTACGACATCACGGGCGCATCGAAGTACCGTGACGGCGCCCTCCAGGGCATCGACTACATCTTCGGGCGCAACGCGCTGAACATCTCGTACGTGACCGGCTACGGCGAGGTCAACTCCCACAACCAGCACGCCCGTTGGTACGCCCACCAGCTCGACCCGAACATGCCCAACCCGCCGAAGGGCACCCTGGCGGGCGGGGCGAACTCGGGCATCCAGGACCCCTACGCACAGAGCAAACTCCAAGGCTGCGTCGGCCAGTTCTGCTACATCGACGACATCCAGTCCTGGTCGACCAACGAGCACACGATCAACTGGAACTCCGCTCTGACCCGGATGGCGTCCTTCGTGGCGGATCAAGGCTGACCTGAGCATGCTCCACCAGCTCACCGGGCCGTTCGTGCGCGGTGAGCGTGTGGAGCCGGGCCTGATCGAGCGGCTGGTGCACCTCGACGTACTCACCGTGCGGCAGCCGCTTGATCACACCGGTCTCCCGGCCGTGCAACACCAGTTCGCGGTCCCGGAGTTGAAGGCCCAGGCAGATCCGCCGGGTGACGACGAAGACGAGCGCCGGGACCGCGAACATCCCGATCCGCACGGCCCAGGTCACCGTGTTGATCGACAGATGGAGCCGGGTCGCCACGATGTCGTTGCCGCCGCCCGCCAGCAGGATCAGGTACAGGCTGATCCAGGACGCGCCGATCGCCGTACGGAGGGGACGGTTGCGCGGGCGGTCCAGGAGGTGGTGCTCGCTCCTGTCCTTGGTGAACCGGGCTTCCAGGAACGGATAGACCCCGATGAAGACCAGGAGGAGCGGGAAGATCACGACCGGGATCAGGACCCCCAGGATCAGTGTGTGTCCCCACAGGTTCACCTCCCAGCCAGGCATCACCCGCACCAGGCCTTCCGCGAATCCCAGGTACCAGTCCGGCTGGGCGCCCGTGGAGACCTGATCGGCGCGGTAAGGGCCGTACGACCAGACCGGGTTGATGCTCGCCACGGCCGCGATGAGTGTGAGCGCCCCGAACACCAGGAAGAAGAAGCCGCCCGCCTTCGCCAGGTACACCGGGAAGAACGGTGTCCCGACCACGTTGCGTTCGGTCTTTCCGGGGCCCGCGAACTGGGTGTGCTTGTGGTACACGACCAGGATCAGGTGGGCCACCACGAGGGCGGCCATGATGCCGGGGATCACCAGGATGTGCAGCGAGTAGAAGCGGGCCACGATGTCGTGCCCCGGGAACTCGCCGCCGAACAGGAAGAGCGCGAGATACGTCCCCACGACGGGCACCGACAAGGTGGCGCCGTAGACGAACCTCAGGCCGGTGCCGGACAGCAGGTCGTCCGGCAGCGAGTAGCCGAACAGACCCTCGAAGAGGCCCAGGAACAACAGGGCCCAGCCGAACAGCCAGTTGACCTCGCGCGGCTTGCGGAACGAGCCCGTGAAGAAGTGCCGCATCATGTGCGTGAGCATGGCGGCGACGAAGATCAGCGCCGACCAGTGGTGCAGTTGCCGGATCAGCAGTCCGCCGCGCACGTCGAAGCTGATGTCCAGTGTCGAGGCGTACGCCTCCGACATGCGCACGCCGTTTAGCGGCGTGTAACTGCCGTGGTACGTCACCTCGTTCATCGACGGATGGAAGAACAGGGTGAGCCACACCCCGGTCAGGATCAGCACGACGAAGCTGTACAGGCAGATCTCGCCGAGCAGGAAGGACCAGTGGTCCGGGAAGACCTTGCGCAGGTACTTCGCGCCCAGTGTGCGGGTGCCGAGCCGTCCGTCGAGCCAGCCGGACAGCCGCTCGCCCTTCCCCGGCCGCGCCGGGCGTTCCGTGGCGGTCACGCCTCCTCCTTCTGCACATGCGTGAGCTTGTCGGGATTGGAGACGACGAACAGGGCCGAGACCCGGTCGCCCTCCGGGGTGAGGTCCAGGACGATCACCGCGTACGGCGCGTCGTCCTGGAACAGCACGGCCGCGTCGTCGCCGTTGACCCGGCGGTAGCGCAGCTCCAGACCGGGCGCCTGCGCCCCGCCCTGCCGCGCGCCCCGCCGCGCGTAACCGGTGAGCAGCCGTACGGCCTTGTCGCGGCCGTGCACCGGGCGCAGTGCCGAGGGTTTGCGGTTGCCGCCGCCGTCCGTCCACACCGTCACGTCCGGTGCGAGGATCTCCATCAGCTCGGCGATGTCCCCGCCGAGGGCGGCCCGCACGAAACGTTCCGTCGCCTCCCGGCGGACCCGGGGATGCGCCTCGTACAGCGGACGCCGGGCGTGCACATGGGCCCGTGCGCGGTGCGCCACCTGCCGTACGGCAGCGGGAGTGCGGTCCAGGATCTCCGCGATCTCGGTGTGGGCGTACCCGAACACCTCGTGCAGCACGAACACCGCGCGTTCCAGCGGGGACAGCGACTCCAGGACCACCAGCATCGCGAGCGACACGGACTCGGTGCGCAGCGCGGGATCGTCGGCGCCGTCCTCGTCGGCGACCAGGGGCTCGGGCAGCCACGGGCCGACGTACGTCTCGCGGCGGCGATTGACCACGGCCCGTCTCTGGAGCGCGTGGTTGACGGCGATCCGGACCAGATAGGCACGGGGGTTGTCGATCCCGGCGGCGCCCCGGCGGGACCATGACAGCCAGGTGTCCTGGAGCACGTCCTCGGTGTCGGCGACGCTGCCCAGCATGTTGTAGACGACGCCGAACAACAGCTCCCGGTGCTCGACGAAGACACCGGTCGCCGCCTCGGCGTCGGGAACGGGGATCTCGGACATCTCGCGTGGCCTCCCAGTAGCGCGCTCACTACTGCGAGGTCCCGCGGCTCCGGAATGTGACATCCAGCGTGGGAATGTGACCCACGCCTCATCTAGGACGCGTCGTGGAAGACGATCCCCAGCGCGTGCCGCCGGCCGGAGCGCACGACGCTCACCCCGTGCCGCATCGCCCCGGCGGACCACCCGCGCTTCGTGCGCACCGGCCGTTCGCGGGTCGTGAAGACCACACCGCGGCCCCGGGGGAGGACGGTCGCCGTACCCCGGGACTGGGCGCGGGGCCGCTGCTCGACCATCAGGAACTCGCCGCCGGTGTAGTCGGCGCCGTACTCGTCGAGGCCGACCACCACCTGGAGCGGGAAGACGAGGTCGCCGAACACGTCCCGGTGCAGCGCGTTCCAGTCGCCCTCGCCGTAGCGCAGCAGGATCTGCGCCGAGCGGTCCTGGCCGGCCGCGTGGCAGCGCTCCAGCCACTCCTCCAGGGAGTCCGGCCAGGGGGCCGGGCGACCGAGACGGGCCGCCCAGTCGCGGGCGACGGGCAGCAGGCGGGGATAGAGCGCGGCGCGCAGGGCGGCGACCGGGGCGGGCAGGTCGTGGGTGAAGTAGCCGTACTCGCCCGATCCGAAGCGGTGGCGTGCCATGTTCACGGTGGTCCGGAACAGCTCCGGCTTGTCCCACAGCCGCGTCAGGTCCCGGCACTCGGCCGGCGTCAGCAGGGGTGCCGTCGGCGCGCAGCCGTACAGGTCCAACTCGGCGCCGAGGGCGGCCCAGTCGGTTTCGGCGACCCGGGCGGCGGCCAGGCCGGGGGTGACTGCCATGTCGTTTCCTCCTCACCTTCGAGTGTGGGACGGCGGCCACCGCCCGTCCGGCGGGAATCGGACACCGTGCTCGTACCTGTCCGGTACCGCTTGGCAACCAGTTTGACCTGGGCTTATTTACGGTTGAGTACCCGCGCGGTACCGTGAGGGCATGCCAGCTCTCAACGTGGAGTTCAGCGATCGCGAGCTAGAGGACCTGCGGCAGATCGCCAAAGAGCGCGGTACGTCGATGAAGGCCCTCGTGCGGGAGGCCGCAGCGGCCGACATCGCCCGGCACCGGGCCCTGCAGGAAGGCGCGGAAGCGTTCCGGCGGTTCTTCTCCGCCCACGCGGACGAGTTCGCCGCCGCCTTTCCCGAGGACGAACCGGCCGCCAAGGGTGCGGGGCGGGTCGGCTGACCGATGGCTTCCGTGGTCCACATCGACGTGCCCTGGCTGCTCCAGCGGCACGAAGAGGTCCTGCCCGACCAGCCCACGATCAACGACTTCTCGGCCCTCGTCGCCGCCGTCGCCCGGCACCGCGTCGACCCGCCCCGCCTCGGCGTCGACTCCGACCCGGCCTGGCGCGCCGCCGCCCTGCTGCACACCCTGGCCCTGCTCAAGCCCTTACCCTCGGCCAACGCCCGCTTCGCCTGCGCCACCGCCGTGGCCTACATGTTCGTCAGCGGCGTCGGCATCGACCCGCCGTACGGCGCCCTCGTCGACCTCGCCCGCGACCTGATCTCAGGCAAGACCGACGTGTACGGCGCGGCGGACCGGCTGCGCTCCTGGCAGATCTGAGGCCGCACGGTCAGCCGAGCCGCGGCCGGACCCGGGTGCTCGGGCCGGACGCCGACCACCTCGGGCCGGACGCCGACCACCTCGCCCCCGGGGCCGCCGACCGAGGGCGGGAGGAACGGGGTCGGCGGCCGGGGTTTCGCGCGGGAGAGCCGCCATCCCGCGCGGGGCCTCCGAGAAGGGCCGTATCCAGTGGACTCCCGGTGACCCGTGCGGGGGGAGCGTGCGCGGCGCTCCGGCGCGTGCGCGGGTTTCACACGGGGCGCACGGAATGTCGAAAACTGGTGCGAGAGCACGCAGTTGCGAACCGCTCTGACTATCTTTCAATTGACGCAGATGTTGCCCAGGCGCCTTGTTGGCCGTGAGTGACTTGTGCAAGGGTGAACCACCTGTGTGGGGGGCAAGGGCCGGGTTGCATTCGTCCCGTGGGGAACCGGGGCGGAGGGGCGTCGGCGAATTCGTGCTTCCCACGCCCGCGCCCAAAGGGATGCCCCTTCGGCACTCCTTTTCGGCGGGAGAACTTCTGTGAGTCCCATGTCCGTGGGAAGGAAACCCGCTCAGTGCCAACCCCCCACCCACCGCTCCCTCCCTACCCGCCACCCGGCGGTGCCTCCGGAGAATCCGACGAGGATCTCGCCGCCCGGCTCAGGGGCCGTCCTGACAGCGAGGCCGCCCAGGCGATCGCGCTGCTCATGGCGCGTCACTGGAAGCCGGCGCACGATTACGCCGTCATCTGCCTCGCCTCCCCGTCCGAGACCGCGTCCATGGTGGCCGCGGCCGCTTTTCACCAGGTCCTGGACCGGCTCGCACTCGGCGAACCGGCCCTCGCGTTGCGCCCCAGAACCCTCGTGGCCGTGCGGGACACGGTCAAGGAATGGACGGCCGAGGACCGGACGACCGGTGTTCTGCCGGATCTGGTGAAACCGAACGGCGGCCGAGGTATGCGGGCCGCGAAGTCCATGACCCCCGAAAATCGCAAGCTCGCCGAACGGTCATTCCAGTCCCTTCCCGGACTCGCCCGCTGCCTGCTGTGGCACACCGAGGTGGAGGCGGAGTCGATAGCCGTGCCCGCCGCACTCCTCGGGATGGCTACCGACACGGCGTCGGCCGCCCTCGAACAGGCGCGTGAAAAATTCCGCGAGGGATGTGTACATGCCCATCGGGAACTCGCGCCGACGAAGGATTGCCGCTTCTACAACCGTCTCCTCGACGTTCCCATTCGCCGGGGCGGAGCCCTGCTGCCGGATGTCCAGCAGCATGTCGCGGAGTGCCGCTACTGCCGTTCCGCCGCGGAACAACTGAGCCATTTCGAGGGCGGCTTGGGCATACTGATCGCCGAGTCGGTGTTGGGCTGGGGGGCCGGCCGCTACCTCGAACTGCGCGCCGGGCGTACGCCCCGGACCGCGCCCCGCAGCCGGGGTGCCGGCCGGCACGGCGCGGCACGCCGCCGGATCCTCGCGCGCATCCCGGCTCCCGGCCGCCGCGCTCCCGGCGAGGGCGGCGGCCTGCGGTCCTCACGGACCCTGCTCACCGGAGTCGGCCTCACCTCAGCCGGCCTCCTCGCGGCCATGCTCGCCGCCGGCCTATGGTCGCACGACGGCGGCGCCGACCCGGCCGCCTCCACCAGCGCCACCGGCGCCGGCACGGCCCCGGGCGCCGGCACCCGGACGCCGGGCACCGCCCAACTGCCCACCGCACCCGCGGTGACCCGGCTGCGCAACGCCGCCGCCGACCTCTGCCTCGACATCCGGGGCACGGTCAAGGCGGGCGCGGGCACCGAACTCACGGCCTGCTCGACCGAGCGGACCCAGCAGTGGTCGTACGAGGAGGACGGCCTGCTGCGCAGCGAGGCGGACCCCGAGCTGTGCCTGGACTCGCACGTGGACGCGGGCGTGGTCATCCTCGGCACCTGCGCCGGCGAGAGGGCGAAGCGGGCCGAGGACGTGCGCTACGACCTCACCGTGCAGGGGGAGTTACTGCCCCGCTGGGACGAACAGCTCGCCCTCGCCCCCACCAGCGAGGACCCGGGCGCCGATGTCGTCGTCAAGGTCCGCGACCGCACGGACCAGCAGCGGTGGCTGACCGACGCGGCCGCCGGCGCCAGTGCCGGCTCGCTGTCGGTCACCGGGAGCGAGGCGCCGCAGGCCCGGCCCGCCGATCTCGCGGACCGGGTCTAGGAGTCCCTGGAGCGGACCCTCGCGGGGTCCGTCGACGGCAGGGGAGGCCCTCCCTTCGCGGAGGCCTCCCCTCAGGTACGGTCCTCCACGAGATCGTCGGGGCCGACCGTGGCCGGGCTCGCATGTCCCGAGAGGGCGAGCGTGAGGTCCAACTCCGCGAGCAGACAGCGGATCACGTGCTCGACGCCCGCCTGCCCGTCCAGGCCCAGGCCGTACACGTACGGCCGTCCGAGGAGCACCGCGCGGGCACCGAGCGCGAGGGCCTTGAACACGTCGTCGCCGGTGCGGACACCGCTGTCGAAGAGCACGGTCAGCCGGTCCCCGACCGCCTCCACCACCCGCGGCAGCGCGTCGGCCGCCGCGACGGCCCCGGCCACCTGACGGCCACCGTGGTTGGAGACCACGACACCGTCCATCCCGGCATCGGCGGCCAGGCGGGCGTCGTCCGGGTGCATGACGCCCTTGAGGACGATCGGCCCGTCCCAGTTCGCCCGCAGCAGAGCGAGGTCGGGCCAGGTCTTGGCGGGGTCCGCGAACATGCCGACGAAATGCAGCACGGCCGCGTTCGGGTCCTCGTGCACCGGCTTGGCCAGGCCTGCCTGGAAGGCCGGGTCGGAGAAGTAGTTGGCGGTGCCCACGCCGTGCAGGAACGGCAGAAACGCCTGGTCGAGATCGCGGGGCCGCCAGGACAGCAGCGGGGTGTCCAGGGTGACGACCAGGGCCGTGAACCCGGCGGCCTTGGCCCGGTTCAGGAAACTCAGGGCCACCTGCGGGTCCTTGGGCCAGTACAGCTGGAACCAGCGCTCGGCGTCCCCCATCGCCTCGGCGACCTGCTCCATCGGCGTGCTGGAGGCGGACGACAGGATGTACGGCACGCCCTGTGCCGCCGCTGCCCGGGCCGCCGCCGGTTCCGCGTCCGGGTGCATGATCGACAGGACGCCGACCGGTGCGAGGGCCAGCGGGGCGGGCAGGGAACGCCCCAACACCTCTACGGACAGGTCGCGTTGGTGGACGTCCCGCAGCATGCGCGGGACGATCCGGCGCCGCTTCAGTGCCGCCCGGTTCGCCCGCGCCGTACTGCCGTCGCCCGCACTGCCCGCCACATAGCCCACCGGGCCCGGACCGAGGCGCTGCTCGGTGAGCTCCTCCAGCCGGGTCAGGTCGGTGGGCAGCCGGGGCACCGTGCCCGACATCCCGCTCAGATAGATCTCGTACTGGAAGTCCGCCCAGTGCTTGGCCATCCGTCGCAGCCGCCTCTCGTCGTCGGGTGCGCCGACGATATCCGGGGGCTGGCTCCGGTCAGGAGGTGGCGCCCACCTCGGCGAGGACGCGGGCCAGTTCGACCGGCTGGGAGAACATCGGCCAGTGGCCGGTGTCCATCTCGACCAGCTCCCAGCACTCGCTCTTCAGCAACTCGGCCACGACGGGCATGGGCTCCTCGTCGTCGAGGAGGCACTTGATGTAGGTCGCCGGGAGCTCGCCCAGGGGACGGGTGAGGACGGCGGGTTCGGTGAGCGTCGCGCCCGGGTGGGGGGACGAGCGGTCGATGATCCGCGTTGTCTGCTCGTCCGTCAGCCCCTGATCGGCGTAGTGGTCGGCGCCCACCGGCGGCCAGAAGCCGTCGTTCTCCGCGATCTCCTTGCGGACATGGTCGCTCGGCCAGCCCGACAGGAACGACTCCCCGTCGACGGGCACGCTGGAGTCCACGAACACCACCCGCGCGAGCCGGTCACCGATCCGCTCGGCCGCCTGCCCCACGGGGATACCCGCGTAGCTGTGCCCGACCAGCACCACCTCGCCCAGGTCCAGGCGCTCGACCTCGTCGACGATGTCCCGTACATGGGTCTGCTGTCCCGCCGGGACGCCACGCCTCTCCGCGAGCCCGGACAGTGTCAGCGGATGGGGCTGGTGCCCGGCTGCGCGGAGTTCGGCCGCGACCTCGTCCCACGCCGACGCCCCGAGCCGCGCTCCTGCCACCAGTACGAAGTGAGTCATGCCCGCAACGTAGCCGACGTCAGTGACAGCACCTCGGGCCCGGTGATCGTTTCATCCGTCCTCCGGGTCCCCGCTGGAGGAGTCGGCCGTCTCCTCGGAGTCCGGCCCCCGCTCCCGTACCCGCTGGACGTGCTCCAGGGACTCCCGCAGCTCGGCGAGCCAGTCGTCGGTGTGCCGCTGGACCAGCCGGACGCACCAGGCGAGCGCGTCGCTGCGGCTGCGAGCGACCCCGCCGGCGATCAGGGTGTCCAGGACCTGGCGCTCGGGCTGACGCAGCCGGGTCATGACGGGAGCGGCCACGTGTGTGAACAGGGCACGTTCGCCGTCGCACTCCACGCCCCAGGACACCTTGCGGCGGAACTTGTGCTCGGCCTCGCGGGCGACCTCGACGCGATCCTCCCGGGTGCGCTCCCGGAACTCCTGGATGCGGCCCTGCACGGCCGCCTCCCGCTCCGCTGCCGAGACGTCCTCGGTGAGCCGGGGACCGGGGATGCGGCCGATCACGGTGATCTCCTCGCGGTCGACGACCACGTCGACCAGGGCCTCGAAGAGGTCGTCGGGCAAGCGGCCGGTGAACCAGCCCCGAAGCTTCTCTCGCTGTTCGTCGGTAATCATGTAATGACGATTACTCCATCGCTTCATGAACGCAAGGGGTCCGGACGAGGTGCGCCGACAGCTGAAGCGGAATGTTTCAGGCCTATTGCCGAGGCGGGGTAATCAGGCCATCCGGCCGGATCGGGCGATCAAGAACCGCGCGGTTGAGGGGCTCGACTGTTCGGATGATGTGACTTCGAGCCACTGATTCAACACGCAAGGTTACTGAAACCTGTGGGGTCGATGTGAAGTTCGGGCCAGGACTCGGCAGACTCGCGCTCGCCGCTCCGGCACCGACCGAGCCGGAGGGCACACCCTCGAACCAGCGGAAGGATGCACACAATGCGGAACACCGCGCGCTGGGCAGCGACCCTCGGCCTCACGGCCACCGCCGTCTGCGGACCCCTCACCGGGGCCGCCCTCGCCGAACCGGCCGCCGTCTCGGGCCTCTACGCCCCGTCGGCCCTCGTGCTCACCGTCGGCCACGGCGAGAGCGCCGACGCCGTCACCCCGGAACGTGCCGTGACCCTCACCTGTGCCCCGACCTCCTCGGGCACCCATCCGGCCGCGGCCCAGGCCTGTGCCGAACTGCGCGCCACCCAAGGGGACTTCGACGCGCTGGGGGCCGGATCCGACGTCCAGTGCACCAGGGAGTACCACCCCGTGGTGGTCACGATCGACGGAGTCTGGCGGGGCAAGCGGGTCTCCTACGAGCGCACCTTCGCCAACGAGTGCGTGAAGAGCTCCTACGGGTCGAGCGTCTTCGCGTTCTGAGAGACCGGGGTCGCGTGGTGCCCGTGACCTGCCCGAGGGGCCCGCAGTTGGGGAGTGCCGCCCCTCTCACGGAACCCCGTGATCCCGCACCGAGGGCCGGCGGACGGAGTGGGGCCGTCCGCCGGACCTTCGGGTCACCGCTTGTCCGGGAACACCGGTCTATGAACGGGTCCGCTCCCGGTGGCTGGTGTCGCACCACGGATAGCGACGGCTGCGCCGACAGGTGCACAGGGCCACCCGGAAGCGGTCGGAAGTGACCGTGGTGCCGTCCTCCAGCTCCACTTCCACGGGCCCCTCCACGAGCAGGGGGCCGCGGTGCTGGACCTGGATGCGGCACGGCCGGCCGGAGTCAGAGGGGGAGTTCGGCACGGACGACCACCAGCTCTTCCTTCTCGTCGCCTGCGGAGAGCAGACCGCGCTGACGCAGCCAGTGCTTCCGGGTATGCAGCACCGGTCCGAACGCGATGCGGTGACGGCGGGTCACGGCGGCTTTGAGACCGGCCTCGCGCAGATGCCCGACCGTGCGTCCGGAGTCGCTCAGTTCGGAGTGCACGATCAGCAGTACGCCGCCGGGGCGCAGCAGTGCGGGTGCCTCCCGACAGACGCGGTCCAGCACGAAGCGCCCGTCGTGGCCCGCGTCCCAGGCCCGTGCCCTGCCCCGCGGCGGCGGAGCGGCCGTCGGCGCCGGCACATAGGGCGGATTGGTCAGGATGAGGTCGAACGACTGGTCCCGCACGGGTTGGAAGAGGTTTCCGCGCCGGACCCGGACCGACGTGCCGGTCAGCCAGGCGTTCGCCCGGACCGTGCACACCGCCCGCCACGACACGTCGACAGCGGTCACCCGGCTGCCCCGGCGCGCTGCCTGGAGCGCGAGGGCGCCGGTCCCGGTCCCCACGTCCAGGACGTCCGCGCCCGGCGGCAGCGGTTCTTCGGACAGGGCTCCGGCCAGCAGTGCGGTGTCCTCCTGGGGTCTGTAGACACCGGGGAGGGCCAGTGGGGGAATCAGTGATCTCACCGTGCTCAAGTACCCCGACATTCAGGAAATATGGTGGATTTCGGAAAGCAGGGGTGCGCGCAGGGACGAGCGTCCGGCCGCCCAGTCGCGCAACAGGCGCTCGGCGAGCCGGTCCTCGACATGTCCGGTGACGTCGAGACCGAAGGCGACATCCGCGGCGAGGTGCGGTTCCTCGGCCAGCAGACCACCGATCACCTCATGGCGTACGACCTGTTCGTGTACGGCGTCCGCCTCGACGTGCTCGTCGTAGAAGTGCTCGGCGGCCGGTCCCGCGCCGGTGCGGCGCATCGCCTCGGCGAGTCGCCGGGAGCCGGGGGAGGAGGTGATCTCGACCGCCGCGAAGTGGCCCACGAGAGCTCCGCGCAGGCTTCGGTGCAGGCCCAGCAGGGACATGAGGTTCACCGTCGCGAGCATCTCCGCGCAGGCCGCGTCCAGGTAGTGCCCGTAGGTCGTGTCCAGACCCAGGTCGCTCATCAGGTTCGCGAAGAGGAGGGCGTGGACCCGGTCGGCGCGGCCGCCGCCGAACTCGTCGAACTCCACCGCCGCCATGCCCGCCTTGGCCCTGCCCCACAGCCGCGGCAGCACCCACGCGTGCGGGTCGGCCTCCTTGAGGTGGTAGAGCGAGCGCTGGGCCGCGTACTCACGCACCTGCCACAGTTCGCCCTCCTTGCTCAGGAAATGGCTGACTCCGGTGCCGTCGACCGGCTCCACGAGGAGCCCGGCGAGTGCGTCCTCGACACTGTCGTGGACCGGGGTGTCCGTGCGCAGGGCGGACAGGAAGCGATGCTCCAGCGCCGCCCTGGTGCGCAGCAGGTCCGGGTCCCACTCGTGGTCCGAGGAGACGCCCGCGAAACCGCGGTAGTGCAGTTCGTAACAGATGTAGAGAGCCAGCTGGAGGTCGTCGCCGTACACGTCCGCCCTCGCGACGGCCTCGTGGGACGGCAGTGGTCCGGCGCCGAGCAGATACTCCTGCACTGCGGCGGAGACCGGGCCCCGGGCCGGCGGCAGCTGTGGTTCGAGTGGGTCCTGAGCCATGGCCCCTGGGTACCCAGGCGGCGGCGGGTCACCCCCGCCCGCCTCCTGGGTACGCTCATCGGGGCTGGTCGCGTCCCCGGCCTCACCCCGCCCGCTGCTCGTTCAGGTGGTGGCCGCGATACGCAGGGGCACCGGCTCAGGGGGGACGGTGTGCTCCTCGTCGCGGCGGGACATCTCGGCCCACCAGGAGGGGCCGTCCTCGATGTGCCGCAGCAGGATCCCCTCGCGGATCGCCCAGGGGCAGATGGTGACGGTTCTGATCCCGGTGAGTTTCATGGCCGTGTGCCCCACCACCGCACCGGCCAGGCTCTGCGCGGCGCGCGGAGCGGAGATGCCGGGCAGCTCGGACCGCCGCGCGGCCGGGAGAGCGGCCAGACAGTCGATGGCCTCCCGCAGGTCGGCGCGGTGCATCCGGCGCTCCACGAACGGTCCGCGCCGCCCGGGCGGGGTCCCGCACAGCCGCCCCAGCTGCTCGAAGGTGCGCGAGGTGGCCACCGCGGTGCGCGGTCCCTCCCAGCGAATCCGTGAGGCCACGTCCCGCAGTTGGTGGCGGACCTTACGGCGCAGCGCCCGCACCGCCTCCGGGGGTGGCGCGTCCGGCCCCTCGAAGAACTCGTGGGTCAGCCGGCCCGCACCCAGTGGCAGCGAGGCCACATAGTCCGGCAGCCGGCCGCGCCCGAAGGCGACTTCCAGGGAGCCGCCGCCGATGTCGAACAGCGCGAGCGGCCCCGCGCGCCAGCCCATCCAGCGCCGCGCCCCGAGGAAGCTGAGCTCCGCCTCCACCTCGCCCGGCAGGGTGCACAGCCCGATGCCGGTCCGGGCGCGGACGGTGCGCAGCACCTCCTGGCGGTTCGGGGCGGAGCGTACGACGGCGGTGGCGAAGGCCAGCGGTCCGGCCGCGCCCCACCTGGCGGCGGTCCGGCCGGCCCCCTCCACCGCCTCCACCAGGCGTTCCACGGCCTCTTCGGGGACCGGGCCGCCGGGCCGCACATGATCGGCGAGTCTCAGCCGCCACTTGGCCGTGTGCACCGGCAGTGGCACCCCGTCCTCGGCATCCGCCACCACCAGCCGCACCGTGTTCGACCCCACATCCACCACGCTTGTCCGCATGGCCCTGTGGGTACCCAGGAAAAGTCCCTTTCAACGTTCGGCGTGCCGACAGGGCGTCGCTCTCGGCCACCGTCCGGGCACCGTCCGTCGACAGTGGTGGCGACGGGCAGCAAGCAGGGCCGCCGTCTCCCTGCTGACGGCGGCCCTGAGCAACAGCGGCTCCTGCTGCGGCGGTTACATGTGTACGACGGGTGCGGCGTCCGCGTCCTGCTCCGGCACCCCGCGCCGGAAGAGGAGGAAGGCGATCAGCGCGCCGACGGCGAAGAGGCCCGCCGACCACCAGAAGGCGGTGGTGTAGCTCTCGATCGTCGCCCGGGCCTGGACCAGCTTGTTCGTCGGGTCCTTGCCGGCCAGGTAGTCGGTGGCGGCGCTCGCGGCCAGCGTGTTCAGCAGCGCCGTACCGATCGAACCGCCCACCTGCTGCATGGCGTTGACGGTGGCGGAGGCGACTCCCGCGTCCTCGGCGGCGACCCCGCCGGTGGCCAGCTGCATGGCCGGCGGCATGACCAGGCCGAGGCCGAAGCCGGTCACGATCAGCTGCGGCAGTACGTGGGACATGTAGCTGGACCCGACGCCGATCCCGGTCAGCCAGGCCATGCCGACCGCGGCGACCGCGAAGCCGGCCGGGATGACCACCTTCGGCCCGATCCTCGGGACCAGCATCGTGGTGCTGAGCTGGGCCCCGACCATCAGTGCGGCGACCATCGGCAGGAACGCCAGACCCGTCTTGGTCGGGCTGAAGCCCAGGTTGAGCTGGAGGTAGTAGGTGAGGAAGAGGAAGACCCCGAACATGCCGCCGCCGGAGATCAGCACGGCCAGGAAGGAGGCCGCGCGGTTGCGGTCCAGCAGGATGCGCAGCGGCAGCAGCGGGTGTGCAGCGCGGGTCTGCCACCAGGCGAACGCGGCCAGCAGCAGGCCGCCCGCGATCAGGAAGCCCCAGGTCGCGGGGGAGTCCCAGTCGTGCGTCTCGGCGTTGGAGAAGCCGTACACCAGGGAGAAGAGACCGGCGGCGACCAGTACCGTGCCGGGCACGTCCAGCTTGGAGTTCGCGGCGTCACGGTGGTTGTGCAGCAGCAGCCAGCCGCCCGCGAAGGCGACGACGGCGATGGCGACGTTGACGTACAGCGTCCAGCGCCAGTCGAGCGCGTCGGTCAGGACACCGCCGAGCAGCAGGCCCACCGCGCCACCGGCGCCGGCTATCGCGCCGTACACGCTGAAGGCCCTGGCCCGCTCGCGGGCGTCGGTGAACGTCGTGTTGAGCAGGGAGAGCGCGGCGGGTGCGAGGAGCGCGCCGAAGGCGCCCTGCAGGGCACGGGCGGTGACCAGCATCTCGAAGTTGGTGGCGGCGCCGCCGAGCGCGGAGACGGCCGCGAAGCCGACGACCCCGACGAGGAAGGCCGTCTTGCGCCCGAAGAGGTCGGCGATCCGGCCGCCGAGCAGCAGCAGGGAGGCGAACGCGAGCGCGTAGGCCGTGACGATCCACTGCCGGTTGCCGTCGGAGAAGCCGAGGTCGGCCTGGGCCGAGGGGAGGGCGATGTTCACGATGGTGGCGTCGAGGACCACCATCAGCTGGGCGAGCGCGACGACGGCGAGAATCCACCACCGCTTGGCCGAGGCGTCGGCCGGTGCCTCGACGGCACTCTCCCGCCCGCTCTCGGTCAGAGTCTTCTGGGACATGGGAACAACTCCAGGGAAAGTCGGCCGGACGCAGCCGGTTCATAAACGAAACGGTTTCGTACACGTCGAGGCTAGCCCATGCCGAGCGAAACGGCAACGTTTCGCTAGTGGGCGACGTCAGCTCCTCTATTCCTTGACTGGCATATAACTGTCACGGCATATTGGACCCATGTCCGACGCCCTGCTCTGGACCGCCCTCGCCGACCCGCACCGGCGGGCCATCGTCGCGCTGCTCCTGGAGCGGCCCCGGCCCGTCGGGGAGATCGTGGAGGCGTGCGGACTGAGTCAGCCCGGCACGTCGAAGCATCTGAAGGTGCTCAGGGAAGCGGGCCTGGTCCGGGTACGGCAGGACGCGCAGCGGCGTGTCTACACCCTGGACCCGGGCCCGATCGCCGAGCTGGACGCCTGGCTGGCCCCCTACCGCAAGCTCTGGAACACGAGCCTGGACGCCCTCGGTGACCGCCTGGACGAGACGGCGCCGGACACCCCCGAGGAACCCGCCCCGAAGGACTGATCCACATGGCCGCAGACCTCACCGGCACGTACCTGACCCTGGACGACGGACGCCCCGCCGTCCGCTTCAGCCGCACCTACGACCACCCCGTCGCCCGCGTCTGGCAGCTCGTGACCGACGTCGACGAACTCGCCCACTGGTTCCCGTCCCGCGCCGAGATCGAGCTGCGACCCGGCGGGACCATCAAGTTCAGCGGTGATCCTCACATGGAGGACTCCACGGGCCGCGTCATCGCCGTGGACGAGCCCCGGCATCTGTCCTTCGAGTGGGGTGGCGACGAGCTGCGCTTCGACCTGGAGCCCCTCGACGAGAAGCGGACCCGCTTCACGCTGACCAACGTGCTGAGCGCCGCCGACACCGCGGCCCGCAACGGCGCCGGGTGGGAGGTGTGCCTGACCGGCCTCGACGCACGCGCCCGCGGCGAGCGCCGGGACGGGCGGCAGTGGCAGGAGCTCTACCAGGCGTACGTCGACGCGGGGGTGCCCTCGGGGGCGCCGGTCCCCGGCATGGACTGACCCCTCACGCCATCTGCCGCCGCACCAGCTCGTGCAGCCGCCCGCCCGTGTCCGCGAGGAGCTGCGCGGGCGGCCCCTGCTGGGCGACCTTGCCGTTCTCCATCACGATCACGCGGTCGGCGTCCAGCACCGTGGACAGCCGGTGGGCGATGACGATCCGGGTGGCGTTGAGGGCCTTGGTGGACTCGATGACCGTGCGCTGGGTGTCGTTGTCCAGGGCGCTGGTCGCCTCGTCGAAGAAGAGGATCCGCGGCCGCCGGATCAACGCCTGGGCGATCATCAGCCGTTGACGCTGGCCGCCGGAGATCGCCCCGCTGCCGGAGACGATGGTGTGCAGCCCCATCGGCATCCGCTGGATGTCCTCCGCGAGCCCGGCCATCGTGGCCGCCGCCATCGCCTCCTCGGGCGTGTAGGGCTCGGTGCCGCAGATGACGTCAAGGATGGAGCCGGTGAACGGCTGCGCGTGCTGGAGGACGACACCGCACTGCCGACGCACCGCCGACTGGTCGAGAGCGGCCAGGTCCTGGCCGTCGTACAGCACACTCCCGGAGACCGGGCGGTCGAAGCCGATCAGCAGCCTGAGCAGGGTCGACTTGCCGCAGCCGCTCGGGCCGACGATCGCCACGAACTCGCCCGGCCGGATCTCGAAGGACACGTCGTCCAGGATCAGCGGACCGTCGTCGGAGTAGCGGAAGGAGAGCCTGCGGGCCTCCATCGCGCCGGTGAGCGGCCCCGGCCGGGTGCTCGCGGTGCGCACCTCCGGCTGCGCCTCCAGGACCGGCTTGATCTCCTCGAACAGCGGGAGCGCGGCCACCGCCGAGACGAAGGCGCCGGTGAGTGAGGTGACCGCGGTCAGCAGCATCGTCACCGAGGTGTTGAAGGTGAGGAACTCCGCCGCCGACATCGAGCCGCGTGCCGGGCCCGCGAGCAGCATGAACATCAGCAGGGTGCACAGCGGGAGATAGACCGATCCCATCACGGAGGTGAGGTTCTTGATCCGGCCCACCTTCTGCTGGAGCTCGCGGCTGCGGGCGAACTCCGAGGCCCAGGCCGCGTAGGCGTAGTTCTCCGCCGCCGCCACCCGCAGCTTGGGCAGACCGCGCAGGGTCTGGAAGGCCTGGTTGTTCAGCTTGTTGCTGAGCACCACCAGCCGTCGCTGCCAGCGCACCTGCCACAGCCCGAGTCCCAGGAACCCGGCGGCGATGACGACGAGCATGCCGATCGCCGCCATGGCCATCGGGACGCTGTACCAGAACAGCAGGCCCAGGTTCATCGCGCCGACGGTCACCGACTGGGCGACCGTCGGGCCGATGCCCGCCATCATCCGGCGGATCGAGCTGATGCCCATCGCCTGGCTGGCGAGTTCGCCGGTCGAGCGCTCAGTGAAGAACTTCGTCGGCAGCCTCAGCAGCCGGTCCCACACCGCGGGTTGCAGGGTCGCCTCGATACGGCCCTCCAGGCGCAGCATGGTGAGGTTCTGCAGCAGCATGAACGCCGCCGTCACCACACCGCTGACCATCACGGCCAGACACACCTGCACGATCAGAGCGGTCTGCGCCTTGGGCACGAACTCGCCGAGCACCTTGCCGGTCGCAATCGGGACCAGCGCGCCGATCGCCACCGTGACCAGACCGCTGAGCAGCAGGTTCGTCACATCGCCGCCGGTGCCGCGCATGCTGAACCGCAACAGGCCGACGGGGCTCAGCTTCCGGTCGGGCAGCGGACGGTAGAACATCACCGCGCGCGGTTCGAACTCCTCCGCGTTGTCCTTCTCTATCGGTGTCTCGCGGCCCGTCGCCGGATGGACCGCCACATAGCCGCCGCGCCGCCACAGCAGCGCGACCGGCGCGCCCGACAGCGCCCGGTGGCCCACCAACGGGCCGATGTTGTCGCGCCACCAGCGACCGTCCAGGCGTACGGACCTGATGCGGACGCGGGACGCCAGGGCGATGCGCTCGACGGGGTCGAGGCGGTCGCTCTCGGTGCCGCTGTGCGCGTTCTCGGCGAGCGGGATGCCCGCCGCGTCGGCGACCAGCTTGCACGCCGCGTAGCTGGCGTCCGCGTCGGCGGCCGTCGCCCGCTGCTTCGACTTGCCGATGGACGCGAGCAGCGTCCGGTCGGCCTGGGCGCGCACCGCCTCACCGGCCTTGATGCCGGCGGCCGTCCGGGTCTCGTGGGTGCGCTCCAACTGCTCGATCCAGCGGTCCAGCGTGGTGAGCAGCCGGTACTGCTGGTCGACCATGGACTGCCAGACCGCAGGGTCCATCAGCAGGTCGGCGGCGGCCTCGGCGCCGTAGAGCGAGCCGTACTGCACGCTGCCCGGCGGCACCTGCATCCAGAACACGTCGTCGTCGGTCGGGGCGGCGGCCCGCTCGTCGGCCATCGGCGCCTGGAAGAGGATCGACAGGCTCCGGCCCACCCCGAGCGCCAGGGCGTACTCCAGCGGGCTCGTCGTCGGCGGCACGTACTGGGGGTTGCCGTACTCGTCGTACGACCACGTCTGGGTGTTCGCGGGCTCGTACAGTTCGCGCAGGCCGATGCGGTGGACGACGCAGTCCCGCAAGGGCCGTGCCACCAAGGTGTGTTGAGGGCCGGGTACCGGGCCGAGCAGCAGCGCGCCGGGCTCCAGGCGGCCCAGGTGGTGCCAGTGGCCCTGCTGTTCGGCGTCCACCGCGAACAGGTCCACCGCGCCCGACACGACCAGCCACAGCACCTGCGGGCCTTCGAGATCGATGCGGCTGAACCCGGCGCAGTCGATGCGCGTGCCCATCTGACCGAGGGCGGTGAGGACCACGTCCCCTTCGTGTGCGGTAGTCATCTCACCGTTCCTTGACCAGCGCCGCGTACGCGCCGCCGCGCGCGACCAGTTCCTCGTGCCGCCCGCGTTCCACGATCGTGCCGTGTTCGAGTACGACGATCTCGTCGCTGTCGCGCACGGTGCTGAGCCGGTGTGCGATCACCACACAGGCACAGCCGCGCTTGCGCAGGTTGTCCATGACGACCTGCTCGGTCTCCGCGTCCAGCGCGCTGGTCACCTCGTCGAGGACCAGGATGCTGGGGCGGCGCACCAACGCCCGAGCGATCTCCAGGCGTTGACGCTGGCCCCCGGAGAAGTTGCGGCCGTCCTGCTCGACCCTGCTGTGGATGCCGCCGGGCCGCCGCATCACCACGTCGTACAGGGCCGCGTCCCGCAGCGCGTCCACCACGGCGTCGTCCGGGATCGACGGGTCCCACAACGCCACGTTGTCGCGGACCGAGCCCTCGAAGAGGAAGACGTCCTGGTCCACGAAGGACACCGAGGAGGCGAGCGCGCCGCGCGGAATGTCGTCCAGGCGCTGTCCGTCGATGCGGATCACACCCTCCCAGGGCGCGTACAGCCCCGAGATCAGCCGGGAGACGGTCGACTTGCCGCTGCCGGAGCCGCCGACCAGCGCCACCTGGCGGCCCGGGCCCACGGTCAGGTCGAAGCCGGTGAGCAGCGGCTTGTCGAGCGGGTTGTAGCCGAAGGTGATGTTCTGCAGCTCGACATGGCCGTGCAGCCGGCGGGTCGAATCACCGGCGCCGGGACGGCCGTAGAGCGGATCGGCCTTGAAGTTCTCGACGTCCTTCAGCCGGGCCACGTCGGCCGCGAAGTCCTGGATGCGGCCCGCCACGCCGTTGAGACGGGTGATCGGCGCGGTGAAGCGGGTGACCAGGGCCTGGAAGGCGACCAGCAGACCGACCGAGATACCGCCCTCGATCGCGCGCATGCCGCCGATCCACAGGATGAGCGCGCTGTTGAAGGTCGCCAGCATCGGCGCGACCACACCCAGCCAGGCGCTCGGCACCCCGAGCCGCTGCTGCTCCTCCAACGTGGTGGCGTGCTGGCCCGCCCACTTGCGGAAGTAGCCGTCCTCACCGCCGGTCGCCTTCATCGTCTCGATCAACTGAAGACCGGTGTAAGCCGTGTTGGTGAGCCGGGCGCTGTCGGCACGCAGCTTCGCGGTACGGGTGGAGCGCAACCGGATCACTACCCGCATGGCCACCACGTTGAGCAGGGCCACACCGATGCCGACGTAGGTGAGCTGAGGGTCGTAGGTGTAGAGCAGGATCGCGTACAGGACGACGACCACCGCGTCGACGCCCGCCGCCGCGAGGTCGCGGGCCAGGGTCTCGGCGACCTGGTCGTTGGACTGGAGGCGCTGGACGAGGTCGGCCGGGCTGCGCTGGGAGAAGAACGTCACCGGCAGGCGGAGCAGATGGCGCAGGAAGCGGGCGCTGGAGAGGGTCGAGGAGATGATGCGGCCGTGCAGCAGGTTCGCCTGCTGGAGCCAGGTCAGGGCGAGGGTGAGGGCCACGCAGGCCCCCATCGACGTGAACAGCACGCCGAGCAGCGAGGTCTGGCCGCCGATCAGGAACATGTCGATGTAGGTGCGGCTCAGCGCGGGGGTGGCCGCGCCGACCAGCACCAGCAGCAGGCTCGCGAGGACCGCCGCCGGCATGGTGCCCGCGGTGCCGCGCAGCCGGGCCGGCATCGCACCGAGGACACCCGGCTTGCGGCCGCCCCGGGTGAAGCCCTCGCCGGGCTCCATCACCAGGACGACACCGGTGAAGCTGCCGTCGAAGTCCTCCATGGGGACGAAACGGCGGCCCTTGCCGGGGTCGTTGATGTAGACCCCGCGGCGGCCGAAGCGGCGGCCCATGCCGTCGTAGACGACGTAGTGGTTGAACTCCCAGAACAGCACGGCCGGCGTCTTCACCTCGGCGAGCGCGGCCGTGTCCATCTGCATGCCCTTGGCCGTCAGGCCGTAACTGCGGGCCGCCTTCAGAAGGTTGCTGGCGCGCGAGCCGTCGCGGGAGACACCGCAGGCGATCCGCAGCTCCTCCAGCGGGACGTGCTTGCCGTAGTGGCCGAGCACCATCGCGAGGGAGGCCGCGCCGCACTCCACGGCCTCCATCTGGAGGACGGTGGGCGTGCGGACCGTCTTCGCCTTCCCCGTGGGGACCGGGCGCTTGGGCGGGGCGGAGCGGCGTCTGCTCCGGGTGTCCTGTGCGGTGCTCACGGCAGTAGCCAATCGACGGGACGCTGATCGGCCAGCCGGATCGAACCCGAGGCCACGGTCATGGAGGTGAGGGTGAACGGCGGGCCCTCGGCCGAGGACCACTTGTAGCCGCTCTTGGTGCTCTTGGACCTGTCCAGCTTCACGAGTACGGCGACCGGCCGGCCGTCCTTGGTGAACTGCTCGCCGAGCTGGCTGTCCCCGAGGAACGCGGCGATCTGCTGCGCCGACTGGGCCGAGCGGTCCACCGACTTCACATGACCGCGCAGCACGCCGTACTCCTGGGTGGGCACCGAGGAGACGGTCAGGTCCACGGCGGCGTTCTCCGGAATGGCGGCCGCGTTCTCGGCGGGCACGTACACCGTGGCGTACATCGGATCGGAGGCGTGGGCGACCTTCTCCACGGCGGCGACGTTCGCGCCGGTCGAGATGATCTGCCCGATGGTGGCCGCCAGCGCGGTGAGCCGCCCCGCGGCGACCGTGCGGACGACGGTGTCGCCGTCGGACGTACGGACCTTCAGTACGGGGGAGTTCGCGGGCAGCTGGGTGCCCTCCTTGGCGATCACCTGGGTGACCTGGCCCGCGACCGGGCTCTGCAGGATGTAACTGCCCTGCCCGTGGGTGAGGATGGCGGGCGCGCTCACGGTGGAGGCCACCGAGCCTGTCACCGCCCACACGGACGCGGCGGCCATCACGACCACCGTCACGGACATCACCAGCCAGCCCTGGGGGCGGGCGAAGCGCACCGGAAGGTCGAGCTCCTCCGGTGACTGGAGCTTGGCGAGGGCCTGTTGGCGGAACTGCACGGGTCTTCCCTCACCTGCGAAAGCGTGCGAATTGCTACGCATGCTGCCAATGACAAAGGACCGACTCACCCGAGCCGGCCGGATTTACGGCACCCAAGAGTCCCGGAACCGCCGGTTTGCGGCTCCGGGACGGGTCGACCACAAAAGAGTGATCAGATCACAAAGTGTGATCAGAGGCCGGCGACCAGGCCGGTGACCGGGGCGGTGTTCAGGCCGGTCACACCCTCGACGGTGCCGACGGCCGTGTTGACCAGGCCGGAAACCGGGGCGACGCCGTCCACCAGGCTGGTGACGGTGCCAAGGGCGTTCAGCTGCAGGCCGCCGGAGACGTTGTCGAGGTCGGCGTCCGAGATCTCAACGGTCTCAACCTGGGGGGTGGAGTTCATGATGGAACTTCCCTTCGTATGGGTATTTCACAAGGGGGGAGCGGCCCCCTCTGGGGCAGATGACGGCCGCAATCGCATGGCGCCGGATCCCGTTTCCGGGAAACCCAACGGCCCTGCGGTGCGATGGATCAAAGCACGCTGCGGCTCCGCCCTTCCAATTAACCACCGGCCTCACCAGGGAACTTGAGGCACAGAAGCCTCGATCCGTGCAGGCTTGCGCACGCCTTGGTGCCGACTTCTTCACATGTGCGGGCGCCGCGGCGTGAAGTGGCCCTTGCCGTCGCCGTGGCGAAAGCGACACACCTCGCCAATGACACGGGCGCCGGTCCGCGCTTGTGCAGAACTCCCGCTCGCGGTGACTTGGTTGCGCATTCGATGTGCAGATTCGCTGGAGGGAGGATTCGGGGCGGTGTCCACAACGGACCGTTGCCGAGCGCTTGCTGAGCGTGTCAGCCCAGAAGTGCGTAGACGGTGCTCGCCCGGGCCGCGAGGTCACCCGTCGCGGAGTCGGTCATCGTGATGTCGGCGAAGGCCATGCGGCGGCCCAGTTTGGTGACGACCGCCTTGATCAGGACATCCGAACCGGACACCGCCCGCTGAAAGCTGGTGGACTGCTGCACCGTCGTCATCGGACCGTAGGCGCCCCGGATCGCAGAGACGGCGATCACGGTCGCGGTGTCGGCGGCGGCCATCAGAGCCTGGCCCGACAGCGCGCCACCCTCCCGGGCCAGCCGCTGTGACCAGGGAAGACGCAGGACCGCGTGGTCGTCGCCGAGTGTCTCGACCGTCAGGCCGAGGTCGAGGACCCAAGGGGCGAAGTTGTCGGCGAGGATCTTGTCGGCTTCGGCGGGCGTCATCGTCATATGGGGGATTGTTCCCGCCCGCGGGCCGCCCGGCACGGCCCGTGGCCGAATCGGCGTGGCAATCGGCGCGTAAAGAAACGGCATTGAACGCCCCGTGCGCACCGTGCGTACCCATGGCCATCCAGGCGCCCCGAACAACCGACTGCCGTACGGCGGTTACAGACTCCGGTCCCCCAGGAGGTCGAGAAGTTTGAGTCACAAGCGAATTCCGAAGCGCAAGGCCGCATTCGCGGCAGGCACCGTAGTGGCGCTCGGAGCCGCCGCGATTCTGCTGCCCCACGCCAACGCGTCCCAGGACGGCTCGTCGAACGACGCGGCAGCCATCGCGCCGAAGACTCTGAAGGCGACGGACGCCTCGGACCTCGCCTCGCAGCTCGAGAAGTTGCTGGGCGACGCCTTCGCCGGGTCCTACTACGACTCCGACAGCAAACAGCTCGTCGTGAACGTCATATCCGGCGACAACAACGTCGTCGTGCAGGCGAAGAAGGCCGGCGCGCAGGTCCGCCAGGTCGACAACAGCCTCACCGAACTTGCGGCCGGCGCGAAGACGTTGAAGGAGGAGGCGACCATCCCGGGCACCGCCTGGGCGGTCGACCCGCGCACCAACAAGATCCTCGTGACCGCCGACAGCACGGTCACCGGCGACAAGTGGAACACCCTCGAGTCGACCGTGAAGAGCCTCGGCTCCGACATGGCGACCGTGAAGAAGTCGGCGGGCACCTTCAAGACCTTCGTGTCCGGCGGTGACGCCATCTTCGGCGGCGGCGCCCGCTGCTCGCTCGGCTTCAACGTCACCGCGGGCGACGGCAGCCCCGCCTTCCTGACCGCCGGTCACTGCGGGGTGGCGGCCGAGCAGTGGTCGGACACCCAGGACGGCCAGCCGATCGCCACCGTCGACCAGGCCACCTTCCCCGGCGACGGCGACTTCGCCCTGGTCAAGTACGACGACCCGGCGACCCAGGCACCGAGTGAGGTCAACGTCGGCGGCGGCCAGACCGTCGCGATCAGCCAGGCCGCGGACGCCGAGGTCGGCCTCCAGGTCTTCCGGATGGGCAGCACCACGGGCCTCGCCGACGGCCAGGTCCTCGGACTCGACGCCACCGTGAACTACCCCGAGGGCACCGTCACCGGTCTTATCCAGACCGACGTCTGCGCCGAACCCGGCGACAGCGGCGGCTCGCTGTTCACCCAGGACGGATCGGCGATCGGTCTGACCTCCGGCGGCAGCGGCGACTGCACCGTCGGCGGCGAGACCTTCTTCCAGCCGGTGACCACGGCCCTTCAGGCGGTCGGTGCCACGCTCGGCGCGGGTGACGCGGCCGGCGGCGCGGGCGGCGACCAGGCCGGTGGCGACGCGGGTGCGGGTGCCGGTGACGAGGCGGGCGCCGGTGGTGACGCCGGCGCGGGCCAGGAGGCCGGTGCCGGTGGCGACGCCAGTGCGAGCCCCGGTGACGAGGCCGGTGCCGGTCAGGAAGTCGGCGGTGGTCAGGAAGTCGGTGGCGAGCAGCAGGCCGGCGGTGACGTGATCGGCGGCGAGGAGGCCGGCAACGGCCAGGAGACCGGCAACGGCCAGGAGACCGGCAACGGCACCGGCGATGCCGCGGGCCAGTCGCACAACTGACCGCTGCGGTCCGGCAGCACCACACCTTGAACCGGCCGCGTCGGCAGCGGTCCCCCCCACACCCTCCGCTGCCGACGCAGGCCCTATGACCACCTCCCGGCCACCCTGCGTTCCGGCCCGGGAGGTGCAACGGTCCGGCCCTCCGGCGGGAGGGCCGGACCGGCGTGAGTTCGCACCCGGCCGGACGTCGGCTCTCCGCCGTGTCAGCCGCTCGCCCGCAGCAACAGCAGTGCCACGTCGTCGATCCGCTCCCGCGCTGCCGCGCTGCGGCTGACGAGTTCGTCGGCCAGTTCGTCGAGCGGACGGTCACCGGCCTCGGCGAGTTGCCCTCCCAGCTCGGCGAGCGCGTCCTCGATGTCGACGCCGGGTGACTCCACCAGGCCGTCGGTGTACAGGGCGAGGATGGCACCGGGCGCGAGATCCACCTCCGTCGTCGGATAGACCGCCGAGCCGTCGATACCCAGCAGCGGGCCTCCGGCCAGGTCCAGTACCCGCACCCGGCCGTCCGGCCGCCGCAGCAGCGGCGGCGGATGCCCCGCCCGGGCCATGACCGCCCGCCCCCGCTCCGGGTCGAGCCGCAGATACAGGCAGCTCGCGAACAGGTCGGCTCCGAGGTCGATCAGCAGCCGGTTGGTCGAGCGCATGACCTCCTCCGGCCGCTGGCCGACGGTCGTGTACGCCCGTACCGCCGTCCGGATCTGCCCCATCAGCCCGGCCGCCGTCACGTTGTGTCCCTGCACGTCCCCGATCACGGCGGCCGCCAGCCCGTCCACCGGCACCAGGTCGTAGAAGTCGCCGCCGATGTCCATGCCCTGCGTGGCCGGCAGATAGCGGGCAGCCGCGTCGATGCCGGGCAGCGAGGGCAGGGTGTGCGGCAGCAGAGCCGCCTGCAGACCGTGCGCCAACTGGTGCTTGGCGTCGTACAGGACGGCCCGCTCCAGGGCCTGTGCGATCAGGCCGCCCAGACTCGTCAGCACCGCCCGTTCGTCCGCGGGGAAAGGGTGCCGCTCGGCGTAGGCCAGCACACAGGTGCCCACCGGGCGCCCGGAGGCGATCAGCGGCAGATAGGCCCAGGCCGCGAACCCGTCGGGGGTGGCGAGGCGCCTCGGGTACAGGCGCTCCAACTGTTCGCGGGACTCGAAGAACGCGGGCACCCCGGTGGTCAGGGCATGGGTGCCTGGCGTCGGTTCGGTCAGCGGCAGCCCGTCGAACCGCTCCACGACCCGCGCGTCGGGATAGCCGCGGTGCCCGAGCACATGCAGCCGTCCCGCCTGTGAACCGAGCACGGCCAGGGCCTGGCTCCCCACCGCCGGGGCGATCTCGTCCGCCACCAGCTGCACCACGTCCTGCACGCCGACCGCCTCGGTCAGGGCCCCGGCCAGGCTCAGCACCTGCGAGATCGTGACCAGCCGGGACGGTGAGTCGCCCGGCTGCGGACCGGCCCGGGTCAGCTCCGCCACCGCCCGGGCCCGGCTGATCCGGACGCTCAGCCCGGTCGTGCTCGGGTACAGCCGGAACGACAGCCAGTCCCCGGGCGGCCGCAGCGCCACGAAGGACGTGCTCTGCTGGCTGAGCAGCGCCGCCCGGTAACGGTCCTCGTAGACCGGGTCGTTGAGCCAGGGCACCGCGGCCCACAGCTGCGAGCCCAGCAACCGCGAGACCGGGGCGCCGATCAGCTCGGCCGCCGCGGCGTTGGCGAAGGAGATCCGGCCGTGCAGATCGAGCGAGCACAGCCCGTACGGCAGCCTCGCCACCATCCGCGCCGCCTCCACCGTGCCCAGCGTCCCGGCCGCGCTGGCGACGTGGGGCGCGGCCAGCAGATCCGGTTCGGCGTGCGGTGCCAGGCTGTCCTCCACCGCCCGCTCCAGCCGTACCGCGAGCCGTCCGCAGGCCGCGGTCAGATGGTCCCTCTCCCGGTCGGACAGGTCCGGCGGATGCGAACCGGGCCAGGTCACGAAGACCGCCCCGTACACCTTGGACGAGGTCGCCACCGGCACCGCGGCCAGCGCGAAAGGGTACGGCAGCACCACGGCGATCCGCGGAAAGCGGCGCGCCATCTCCTGCTCGCCGCCCACCCACACCAGCTGCCGCTCCCGCACCGCCTCCGCCACCGGGATCGGCGCGCTCAGCCCCACCCGCTCCCAGGGCGCCGCGAACGCCCGCGGCAGGCCCGCCATCACCGCCATCTCCAGTACGGGTTCGTCGGCGGCTCTGAGATACACCGCGCCGGAGTGGGCGTGCACCTCGTCCATCATCGACGCCAGAGCGAGGGAGAGGAGCGGCCGTCCCACCCGGGTCCGGGCACCCGTCGGCGACGGGGCGGACCTATGCCCGTCGGACACGCCGACCACCTCCTCGCACGGGCGCGTCCCGGAAGGAGCGCGGGCCGCTGTCGCGTGCCGCGCCCCAGGGATCAAATCTCCCCCCTCACGGCGCGTCCCGCACGGCGAACGTGGCCGTGTGCGGGCACACGGGTGCCCACGCGACGGCGAGGGCGGTCCAGTACCCCCTCGGCCCCGGACCATGCCCCCACAGTCGAAGCGCGCCACGGCACACGGGCGCCGTTCGTGCGCCCCCGCGCACCCTGATGGCCGATTCTTCGCGCCCGAGGGCGGTCCGGGACCCGAACAATGGGGCACGCGTTCATGCCACGGAAACAAGTAGGGCGAATCGAGGGGGACGAGCAGTGATCCGGGTGCTTCTGGTGCACGACGCGTGTCTGGTGAGATCGGCCCTGGCGGAGTGGCTCCGCCGGGAACCCGATTTCGGGGTGTTCGACACCCCGTGGCAGACCGCGCCCGGCCGTCTGCGCTCCGTACGTCCCGATGTCTGCGCGGCCGACCTCGAATGCTCGGACACGTACGGCATTCCGCCCCTGGGGGAGTTATCCCTGCGCGAGCCGGACCGGAGTCCGCCGCGCCTTCTCGTGATCGCCAGCGCCAACCGGCCGGGGCTGCTGAAGCGGGCCGTCGAGGCGGGAGCGCTCGGCTATGTCGACAAGGAGGGGGCGGCGCCGGAGCGGCTCGTGCGCGGGATCCGGCGGGTCGCCGAGGGGAAACGTTTCGTCGATGACTCGCTGGGCTTCGGCTTCCTCCAGGCCGCCGAGATGCCGCTGACCAGACGGGAGCTGAGCGTGTTATCCCTCGCGGCCGAGGGTGCCTCCATCGCGGAGATCGCGGGCAGCCTGTGCCTGTCCCACGGGACCGTGCGCAACTACATGGCCGCGATCACCCGCAAGACCGGGGCCCGCAACCGCATCGACGCGATCCGGATCTCGCAGGGCCAGGGCTGGCTCTGACCGCTCGGCGGCCGTGGCCGTCCAACCACCCACGAGTTCGCGGTACGCGGGTGAGTCGCGCACCAGCTCGTCGTGCGTGCCGTACGCCGTGCGCGGGCCGTCCATCAGCAGCACGCGGCCGGCGCGGCGGGCCGAGCTGATCCGGTGGGCGACGACCACCAACGTGGTGCCGGGCCGGTTCGCGAAGGCCCGCTCGGCACGTTCCTCGGCCCTGGGGTCCAGATGGCAGGTCGCCTCGTCGAGCAGGACGAGGGGGGCGTACGACAGATAGGCCCGGGTCAGCGCGACCAACTGCCGCTCACCGGCGGAGAGGGCGGCCGGATCCACGGCCGCCCGTGGCCCGCCGAGCGCTTCGAGGAGCGGGGTGAGCCCGACGGCCTCGGCCGCCGCGAGCAGCTCCGGCTCGGGCACCGGGTCCGGCCTTAGGTGCCCGAGGTTCTCGGCGAGCGTGCCGGTGTGGACGTACGCCTCCTGCGGAATGAGCACACGCAGCGCGGCCGCGTCGGGGGAGGGTACGGGGTGCCCGCACAGCCGGATGCCGCCACCGGTGGGCTGGAGGAGCCCCGCGATCAGGGCCGTGAGCGTGGACTTCCCGATCCCGCTGGGGCCTACGACGGCCAGGTGGGCGCCGGCCGGAAGGACGAGGTCGAGGTGGTCGACGACAGGTGTGGCGGCGGGGCCGTAGGCGAAGGAGACGGCAGTGAGGGAGAGGGCGGGGGCCGTGGGGTGCGTGGTGCCGGCCGGGATCGGGGTGTCGGGGCGGGTGTCGGGTTGCTCGGGAGCGGATGAGGCTGTGGCGACGCCGACGGGCTCGGGGTCGGGGCCGTCGCCGCCCGGACCGGGGGTGGCGATGCGGCTGGGCAGAGGAGGGCTGCCCTGTGCTCGGGTCCGTACGACCGACTCCCCTGCGGCTGCAGCAGGCGTGGGCTCGCGTACCAGTCGCCGTAGCACCACCACCAGTCGCGAGCCGCTCGTGCCCAGGCCGTGGACCAGATTGCGCAGGGCGGGGAGCAGGGACTGGGTGACATAAGCGAGGGCGCCGACCAGGGCGCCCGTGGTGACGCCTCGGGCCAGGAGCCACGGCGCGCAGGCGAGGAGGAGGACGATCGGGAACTGGCCGCCGAGGGCGAGGGAGGCCACGCGCAGGACGGACCAGCGGGCGAGGGAGTACGCGGCCCGCTGCTCGGTGTCGACAAGTCGGCCGGTACCGGCGGCGACCCGGTTCTCCGCACCGGACGCCGTGATGTCCCGCAGCCCCGGACAGATCCTGCCGAGGCCGTCTGCCAGCGCCTCGTCGGCGACCAGGAACTCCTCCTGGCGGCGGGCCAACGGCCGCAGAGTGACCGCGAACAGCCCCAGCCCTGCGGCCAGCGGCGGCCCCACGACCAGGAGCAGCAGCGGGTCGAGCGAGGCCAGTCCGACTGCGGCGCCCACGGCGGTGAACACGAACGACCGCGACACCATCACCAGCCCGGCGAACGTGTCCCGCGCGATCTCGACCTGCTGCGTCAGCCCGGACAGCGCCCCCGCGTCCGCCTCCCGCACCCCGCGCTCCACCACTCGCGCGACCAGGGCGTCCCGCAGCGGCTCGACCAGCGCGGCGACGGCGGCGTACACCCGCACCGTCCCCCACGCGCCGACGAGCACCCCGATCCCGGCCACCCCGAGCCACCCGAGTCCGACGCCGGGCCGCCCGGCCAGGAACCCCTCGTCCAGGGCACGGGCGGGCGCGTACCCGGTGAGGAAGGTCTGCCCGGTCTCCAGTACGGACCACCCGCCGAGCCGGACGAGAACCCGCCACCTGGCCCGCAGGAACCGCAGACCGCGCCCGTGGATCCCGTGCCGCCACGCCGAGCCGCCGCTCATGACAGCCCCCCGTCCGAGGCGTCGGCGCCCTCCGCCCCGCCCCCGAACACCGCCCGGTACTCCGCCGACCGCCACAGCTCCTCGTGCGGCCCCACCGCCCGTACTCGCCCCCCGTCCAGCCAGGCCACCGCGTCCGCGCGGGCCGCCGTGGCGGTGCGGTGGGCGACCAGCAGGCGGGTGCCTGCCGCCCCGCCGCTCACCAGGGCCTCGGCGATGCGCGACTCCGTGACCGTGTCGAGGCTGGAGAGGGCGTCGTCGAGGATGAGCAGACGGCCACCGTGGGCGAACGCCCGGGCGAGACCGAGCCGTTGGGACTCCCCGCCGGAGCGTGGGGCGTCGGCGACGAGCGTGTCGTAACCGTCGGGCAGCCGGCGCACGAAGTCGTCCGCGTGGGCCGTGCGGGCGGCTTCGCGGACGCGGGCGGGGGAGGGGGACGGGAGAGCGAGGCCGATCTCCTCCTCGACGGTGCCGCCGAGCAGGGCGGGGCGTTCGAAGGCGTAGCCGACCGAACGGCGCAGTTCGTCGTGGGTGAGCTCGCGCAGCGGTACGCCGTCGAGCAGGACCTCCCCGGCGTCCGGTTCGGCGAGTCGCCCGGCGACCGCGGCGAGCAGTGACTTGCCCGCCCCCGAGCGGCCCACCACCGCGAGCGTCGTCCCGCCCGGTACGACGAGGTCGACCCCGTCGAGCACAGCACGTGCGCCGCGCAGGGCGGTGACGCCCCGCAGTTCCAGGCGCCCCGGCCCCGGCGGCAGACTGCGCTCGCCGTGGACGACGGGCGGTTCCGCGAGGACCTCGTCCAGACGTCCGGTCGCCGCCCGGGCCCGGGCCAAACCGCCGAGCTGGCCCACCAGGACCCCGACGCCGGTCGCGAGGACCGCGTAGCGGGAGGCGGCGAGGACCTCGCCCACCGTGACGCGGTGCCGGGCGAGCAGGATCCCTGCCACGGCGACGACCCCCAACTGGAGCAGCGGGGCCACGGCGACGGACTGTCCCGAGGCCCGGCCCTGCACCTGCCACATGCGGTGACCGGCCTCGGACAGTTCGGCCAGCGGGCGCAGGATGCGGGCCGTCTCCCGGTCCTCCGTGCCCGCGGCCCGGATGGTGCGGTGTCCGCCGACGGCCTCCGCGAGGGCCTGCGCCATCCGGCCCTGCACCTCCTGGTAGCGCGTCACGCATTCCCGGGTGTCCCGGGCGAAGGCGCGCAACAGCAGGGCGAGCACCGGCGCTCCGGCGAGGAACACGGCCGCGAGCCAGGGGGAGATGAGGCCGAGGGCCACCACGGCGCCGACCGGTCCGGCGAGCGCGGCCAGCAGGGCGGCGCGGGCGGTCGGCGCGGTGCCGGCCTGTGCGGCGTTGCCGACGAGGCGGGCGACGAGGTCTCCGGGCCCGAAGCGGGCGGTGGCGCGCGGGCCGAGGGCCAGGACGTGCCGGGTGAGGCGGCGGCGCAGCCAGGCGGTGGTGCGGGCGTCGAGGGTGGCGCCGAGGACGGTCTCCGCCGCGTCGAGCAGGGCGATGAGGAGGACCAGTGCGCCGCAGCAGAGGACCCAGCGGGTCGCGGGTGCCTGCGCCAGCAGCAGATCGAGGGTGCGGCCGAGGGCCGCGGGCAGCAGCAGTCCGGCGCCGGTGGCCGCCGTGCTCACCAGGCACAGGGCCAGACAGCGGGCGGGAGCCGGACCCAGGAGGCCGTGCGTGGCCGGCGGCGAGGTACGAGTCGTCATACGGCGGCCTTCCCGAGGTGTGCAGAACCCCGGGCGGTCCCTCCCTCGCGGGAGTGGACCGCCCGGAGTCAAGGGCGCACGGTGCCTGTCAGAGACAGAGCGTGACGCTCGCGGCGCTGACGCAGGACAGCAGGCTCAGGGTGCTGTTGCCGCCGCCGCCGGTGTGCTCGTCGGACTCCATCGTCTGCAGGTCGAGAAGTGCCATCTCGGTTTCCTTTCCTCGGTGTCGTCCACCCGTGGGGACGGGGTTGGGTCACGGCTCCGTCAAGTCGCGGAACCGCGTATGGGGGGCCGCCCGAGGGGCGGCAGGAACGGCAGGTGCGCGGTGGTCGGGGCGCCGGGGGCCGCCTGGGCCGCGCCGAGCGCGAGCAGGCACCCTGCCGTTCCGGTGCCCAGGTCCATCGACAGCCGCATCATCTGGTGCCCTGGAAAGGCCAGTTGGCCCTGGTAGTCCATGGAGAACCAGCCGAGCCCGTCGATCTGTTCGGCGAGCCGCTCGCGGGTCGCACCGGGAGTGTCGGTGCGTGCGAGGTGCAGGATCATTCCGGCACGGCCCTGGAAGAGACCGGGCTGCACGTAGAAGCGGCTGGTGGCGGCGGTCAGCACACCGGCGCGCGCCCGTTCGAACTCGCCCTCGGTGTCGGCGCCCTGGGCGAGGTAGTCGTCCAGGACCATCCCGATGCCGGCGCTTCCCTCGCCGAGGTAGGGCAGCGTCCGCCAGCCCTCGTCCACCTCCATCGAGCCGCTCGGGTGCGTCACACAGCACTCCAGGTCCCTGCGCAACGCCACCTCGGCCGCCCTCAACAGCAGCGGCTCATGGGTGTGTTCGTACTGTCGCAGCAGGAACAGCGCGGGCCCGGTCCACCCCTTCAGCAGCCCGGCCCGGCGCCGCTTGGTGTCCGCGGGGGGCTGCGCGAGTCGCCGTACGAGGACGTCGGCGGCCTCGGCGGCGCGGTCCCGCAGCTCCGACTCGCCGGTGGTGCGGGCCAGTTCGCCGAGGACCAGACCGAGTCCGGCCAGGCCGCCGTGCAGGTCGGAGGAGAGGTTCTGCCAGCGTTCCGCGAGCACCCGCCCGACCAGGTCGAGGGCGCGCTGCCGGTGGCCGAGCCGGTCCAGGACGTGGGCGACGCCCGCGAGACCGTCGTAGAGACCGAGCGGTGTGCCTGTCGGCGGGGGCGCGGTGCGGGCCAGGAGCCAGCGCTCGCCCTCCTCGTACCGCTCGGCGGCGACCGCGTCCAGCGCGTACAGCACCCCGGCCGCGCCGTGCGCGAGTCCGAGACCCCCGCCGTCGTTGAACTGGGTGATGTCACCGGGGAAGAGCCGGTCCTCGCGCTCCGGGGTGGCCGACGCGAGGAGCGCCTTGACCATGGAGTCGCGGCTGTTGGGCCAGTCGCCGGGTTCGACGAAGGACGGCACCGCCTTCAGGGCCGTACGCGCGCCGCCGGTGTCCGTGGCGATGTCCCGGGTGATCTCCGCGACCGCCTCGTGGAGGAACTCCTTCGGCACGTCCGGGAACTGACGCAGAATCACCTCAGCCAGATGGGCCGCCTTCCCCCGGTCGACCACGAACAGCGTGGTGACGGGCAGGAACAGGGCGATCCGCAGACAGGCCAGGGCGTAGCGGTCGACGTCGATGCCCTTGCGGTCCGGTGGGGCGAAGAAGCCGGGGTGGGCGACCACCTGGCGGCCGTTCTCCTCGACCGGCGCCGCCGCCTCGAAGTCGAGCAGGGAGACCGACTCCTCGTCGGGGCCGACCATGATGTTGAAGACGTGCAGGTCGTTGAAGACGATCCCGCGTGCATGCACCGCCTCCACGGCCCGTTCCACCGCCCCGTGGATGCGCACCGCCCACGCCGTGTAGTCGGCGACGGCCCGCGGATCGGGGTCCGGAGTGAGCAGCGGGTGCCGCTCGGCGAAGAACGAGTTCAGCGGGCGCCCCTCCAGGAAGTCCATGACGAGGAACCGGTGGTCGCCGAGGGTGAACCAGTCCCGCACCTCGGGCACCACGCCCGTCCCCGCCACCTGCTCCAGGGCGTCCTTCTCCCGCTCCAGACGGGCGATCGCGTCCGCCCCGTCGGCGGCCAGGCCCGCGTGCGGCCGGCCCTCCTTCAGGACGACCTTGCGTCCGTCGCGGGTGTCGGTGCCCGTGTAGACCCCGCCGCCGTTGGAGAAGTGCAGCGCCTTCTCGATCCTGTACGGCAGCTCGCCGACCGTCGTGGTGTTGCGCGCCTCCAGATGCGGCTCCAGGAAGTCCGGCAGCGTCACCCAGTCGGGCACCTGGAAGGACGGCTCCCGCCGGTCCGGCACCAGCTTGCCCTCGCCGTCCCGCACCGCCGGCACCAGTGAGCCCCGGTCGTCGACGACGAAGGTGCGCGCGAACGCGCCGTAGCGGACGTAGAGCGGGCCCTCGTACCAGCGCAGATCGGTGAGGATGTACGGCCCCTCGAAGCCCTCCAGGAGCTTGCCCAGCTCCCGGAGCACCTCGTGCAGCTGCTCCTCGTCGGCCGGGTAGATCGTGACGAACTTGCCGCTGGTGTCGCGGGCCGCGTACTTGGTGTTGCGCAGGTGCAGCAGATGCGGGCCCGGCACGAACTTGAACGAGATGCGCCGGGGCACGCAGTAGTCCCACACGATCGCGGCGATCCGCTCCGCGTTCTCCCGGGTGGCCGAGGCGTGGATCTTCCAGCCCTGCGACGGACCCGGCGCCGGCTTCCCGTCCGCGCCGAGCGGCGTCAGTGTCAGCCAGTCACCGATGCGTGCCGCGTCCCACCCGTCCGGCACCGCGCGGCGCGCCGTCTCATAGACGGGCGCCTCGCCGGCAGAGATCCGGTCGGGCGTCTCGTAGAAGTGTCTGTCGGCGAGCGCGTACACCTCGTAGCGCTTGTCCATGCGTCCCCTCCTTGGCCCACCACAGAGCCTTCCAGCGGGGCGGTGGCCACGGACAGTCACGGCTGTCACGAGATCCCCGTGCGAAACGCATGCGTCAAGATTTGTTCGAGGGGTTTCGAGCGCGGCGGCCGCGGGCGCTCCACCGAAGGTTCACAGGGGCTGCGCACCTGCCGTATTAGCGCTGTAATGGCGAACGTGGTGAGTGAGGGCGCTGCGCGACGCAGAGGGGGAACGCTGCGTGCCGAAAATGCGCTGACCTCGCTCACGGAAAGTCCCCGATCGCCGGAACGGCTGCGCCGCGTCCTCGAACAGGCGCTCGTCTTCACCGGGGCGACCCTCGCCGCCGTGTACACGCCCGGTGAGGACGGGGACGTGCTGGGTCTCGTCGAGTCGGTGGGCGTCCCCCGGACGGTGTACGGGCTGCGCGACAGCTATCCCGGCTCCGGTGGCTCCCCGCCCGCCGAGGCGCACCGCTCGGGCCGGCCGGTCTTCCTCGGCCCGGAGGAGCTGGCCGCCTGCGCCGAGTCCCGCAGGGTGGCCCGGCGGGACTTCCACCTGGCCGTGCTGCCCGCGCACGGCGACGACGGCCGGGCCTGTCTCGTCGCCGTCGGTGAGGACCCGCACGGATTCGACGACGAGGACCGCAAGTGCCTCGAACTGATCGCCGACGCGATCGTCTGCCCCGTCCCCGTGGTCGCCCCCGAGGGCGCGGAACTGGGCTCCAACGCGTTCAGCCTCGCCATGGACACCGGCCGGGTCGAGGTCGGCGACGGGATCCTGGAACTGTTCGGCATGAGCCGGGCCGCCTTCGACGGAAAGATCGAGACCCTGCTCGGCATGACCGTCCCCGAGGACCTGCCCTCGCTGATGTCCCTGTTCGAGGCCGGTCACATGTCCATCGGCGACCGGGAACTGGAGTTCCGCATCCTCCAGCCCTCGGGGCCGCCCAAATGGCTCAGGCTGCGCGGCCGCATGCTGGCCGGCGGCGAGGGCAGTCCGGCCCGGCTCGTGGGCACCGTCGCCGACGCCTCCACCCTGCGCTCCGACGTCACCGACGTGGCCCGGGTCCAGCGCCTGGCCGCCGCCCTCTCCATGGCGGGCACCGTCCGCGACGTCAGCCAGGCCGTCGTCTCGGCCCTCCGTGCCCCGCTCAGGGCCGACCGCATCGCCCTCGCCGAGCTGGAGAACGACCGGCTCGTCGTCACCGTCCTCGACCCGCCCGAACCGGAATCATGGCCCGAGCTGTGGCGCCTGGAGTGGCGCAGCGAGTGGCCCGAGGCACCCGTACGGGCCATGCCCACCCTGGCCAGTGCCCTGCGGGAGGGCCGCGCCCAGATCTGGCCCGCCGGCACCGTCCTCGAACCCGCTCTCGCCGACGTCGGCCCCGGCGGCCTCGCCGTCCTGCCGTTGCCCGCGGCGGGCCGCATGGCCGGCGCCTGCGTCATCGGCTGGGACGCCCCCCACCACTTCGACCCCGACGAGCGCGCCCTGCTCACCGCCTCCGCCGGGCTCGCCGGGCAGGCCCTGATGCGCGCCCACGCCCTCGACGCCGAGCACGAACTCGTCGGCATGCTCCAGCGCCAGCTGCTGCCCCGCCGCCTGCCCACACTGCCCGGCGCGGTCGCCGTGGCCCGCTATCTGCCCAGCACCGCGGGCCTGGAACTCGGCGGCGACTGGTACGACGTGATCCCGCTGCCCGACAACCATGTGGCCCTGGTCATCGGCGACGTCCAGGGCCACAGCGCCGCCGCCGCGACCCTCATGGGCCAGATGCGTACCGCCCTGCGCGCCTACGCCGTCGAGGGCCACCCCCCGGACGTCGTGGTCGCCCACGCCAACCGGCTCCTCATGGACCTGGAGACCGACCTCTTCGCCACCTGCACCTATGTGGACCTCGACATGGAGGAGGGCACCGCCTGGTGTGTGCGCGCCGGACATCTGCCCCCGGTGCTGCGCCACCCCGACGGCACCACGGAGATCGCCGAGAGCGACGGCGGGCCCCCGCTCGGCGTGGTGGCCCAGGCCGACTTCCCGATGACCCCGCTCAGGCTGGGGCCCGGCACCGTGGTCGCCCTGACCACCGACGGGCTCGTCGAGTCCACCGAGGCCGACATCGACGAGGGCATGGACCGCTTCGCCCACGGGCTGGCCCTCGCCGACCCGGCCCACCTCGGTCTCGTCGCGGACGTCCTGCTCGGCGGCGCCCGCCGCAGCGACGACGTCGCCCTGCTCCTGCTGCGCTACGACGGCATGGCCACCCAGCCGCTCCGGGAGAGCTGGACCGTCTGGCGGGTCCCCGAGGCGGCCCGGCACGCCCGCCGCTTCACCCGGCGCACCCTGCGCGTCTGGGGCGTCCCCGAGGACGCCATGGACACCGCCCTGCTCGTCGTCTCCGAGCTCGTCACCAACGCCCTCGTGCACACCGCCGGCCAGGTCCGGCTCGACCTCACCCTCATCGGCACGCGGCTGCGGGTCTCCGTCGCCGACGCCTCACCCCGCACCCCGGTCAAGCCCACCAACATCGGCTGGGAGGCCACCGGAGGACGCGGCATCCTCCTCGTCGAGGCCGTGTCGGCGGCCTGGGGCAGCGTCCCGGTCAGCGGCGGCAAACAGGTGTGGAGCGAGATCACACTGGACGCCTGAGGAGGGGTACCCGGAGCGGACCATCCCAGCGGACAGAGAGGTACGTCATGACTCAGCACGTCAGCGACATCATGACCAGCGCGCCGGTCACCGTGGAACCGCAGACCTCTGTGACGGAGGTCGCCAGGATCATGCGCGACCAGGACCTCGGCGCCGTCCTGGTCACCGACGGCGACGACCTGCGCGGTCTGGTCACCGACCGCGACCTCGTCGTGCGCTCCCTCGCCGAGGGCGGCGACCCGGCACAGATCACCGTGGCCGGCGCATGCAGCGACGACCTGGTGACCGTCACGCCCGAGGACGACCTGGACCACGCGATCGAGCTCATGCGTGAGCACGCCGTGCGCCGGATCCCGGTCGTCGACCACGGCCACGCCGTCGGCATCGTCTCCCTCGGTGACACGGCCATGGAACGCGATCCCGGATCGGCCCTGGGCGACATCAGCGTGGCACGGCCCAACACCTGAGCGGGGCGGGCCGGTTCGGCCGTCCGTCAAGTTCCGGGGTCCCGAATGCTCGGCGAATGTGTGTGCGGGGGTGACGGGCTGACGGGCCGTGCGGTCCGTTTGGCCCGTGCCCTCCGGGGGACCCGGAGGCCACATGGAAGGACGGTGAACCGCCGTGACCCCGCAGACCGCCCAGAAACCCGTCGCACGCCGCCCCGAGACGGGCTGGTCCAGGGCCCGCCGCCTGCACGGCCAGGGAGACCTGCGGACCTGCCTGCCCGCGGTCGAGGACCGGATCGGACCCACCACGGCGCACACGGGAGAAGGCAACATCTTCCGCGGCGAGGACTGAGCACTCCGCGCGACCCTCCAGTCACCCTCTGCACAGCCCGGTTCCTCCGGATCCGGGCTATGGTGACGCAAATGAAGGCTCTCGTGCTGTCCGGCGGGGCCGGTACCCGGTCGCGGCCGAGCACGCACACCTCGGTCGGAAAACCGGTGCCCGTCGCCCTCAAGGCCGTCCTGTTCCACGGCCAGAAATCCACCGCCCAGGTCTGTCGGATCGTCGTCGGCACCGCCGCCAAGCTCCACGAGGCCATCGGTGACGGCCCCGCGCACGGCCTGGAGAGCACCTTCGCCCACGAGTTCCGCTGCAGCCCTCCCGGCGCCCGGGTGATCGGCCCGGGGGAGCAGCCCGCACGGCCCGGGAGAGGCCTCGCCCTCGTCGGCGTGGTCACCGGCCCTACGCGCGACCTGTCCGCGCCGGTGATCCATGACGCCGTACGCGCCCTCGAGCAGTGCCGCAGGGGCGAGTCGGAGACCACCCACGCCCCGCACCACCAGTGCGTGCCCCGCGTCGAGCCCGCGCACGTCGGCCGCCATGTCGAGGTGACCCCCGCTCCGGGTGTGTCCCGAGCCCACCGTCTCGTCCGCGGAGACCGCAGCAAGGTGCGGATCCATGTGCCCCGGGAACGGCCCGGGCACGGACCCGGCCGGGCGATGTTCCGGTACCTCGGCCGACCCGGTCAGGGTCGGCCCCACCCGCAGCGTGGCCTTCAAGGGGCCCGCACCACGCCCCGCCCACAGCGCCACAGGGCGCGACCGGTGGACGGAGGTCGCGCCGGCCTCGAACCGGGACCGGCGGTCCACCTGCACGAAGCACTGCCACACATCCGCAAGGAGATTTCCCAGTGAAACGTCACGAGTTCCTGCGGGGGCTCCACCAAGCCAGCGCGAACCGCAACTACCTGGAGATCGGCGTCAACGACGGCCGCAGCCTGACGTTCTCCCGGGTACCGAGCATCGCGATCGACCCGGCGTTCAAGGTGGTCTCGGAGATCCGCTGCGACGTCCATCTGGCGAAGGCCACCAGCGACGACTTCTTCGCGCGCGACAACCCCCTGCAGCACCTCAAGGGTGGCCGTCACCCACTGCGCAACATCGTCCGCAACCGCAGCCCGTTCGGCTACTGGAAGGACGTCACGCTCGACCTGGCGTTCATCGACGGCATGCACCTGTTCGAGTACGCGCTGCGCGACTTCATCAACGTCGAGAAGTACTCGGACTGGGCCAGCGTGATCGTCTTCGACGACATGCTCCCGCGCAACGTGGACGAGGCCGCCCGCGACCGGCACACCGACGCCTGGACCGGTGACGTCTACAAGATGATCGAGGTCCTGAACCGCCACCGTCCCGACCTGGTGGCGGTCCTGGTCGACACCGAGCCCACCGGGCAGCTCGTGGTCTTCGGCGCGGACCCGACCAACACGGTGCTCACGGACAAGTACGACGAGATCATCGCGGAGTACGTGGTCCCCGACCCGCAGAAGGTGCCCGAGACGGTCCTGGAGCGGACCGTGGCGATCAAGCCGGAGGCGCTGATCGACGCCGCCTTCTGGAAGCCGCTGGTGAACGCCCGCAACCGCGGCAGCAAGCGGGACCGCAGCTGGGAGCACCTGCGAACCAGCCTGAAGCAGCTCACCGACGCCGGTTGAGCGACGCGCAGTGAGCCGGGGAGGACGCGTTCCGCGTCCTCCCCGGCTCGGTTTACTACCTGCGGCTCTGTTTCTGTCTGCCGAGTGCCCTGAGCCGGCGGACCAGCCTCCCGACCAGCCGCCGCGCCCTGCGGACCAGTGGTTGTCCGGCCGCGGGCCGGGGGGCGCGCACGGTCACGACCTCGACCCGGCCCCCCTTCACCCGCAGTGCGAACGGCAGCGGATGCAAGCGCGGCTTCCCCGCCTCGGGTGCCGGGCTCAGCGTGACCCGCCAGTCCGCTCCGGCCAGGTCGTCGAGCGGCAGCACCGCCTCCAGGAGGGCCGCGGAGCCCTGGGGACGCAGCGTGCCGGGCACCTTCACGGGCGCGGCACCGGAACCACGGCTGAGTTCGAGGAGTACCGGCGTGTCACCGGGCACGTGGAACGGCACCGGCACCTCGATGCGGTCACCGGTCGCCGTGACCTCCCCGGGCGTGACCCGCCCGAGGCCCAGGCGCTCACTCGCCGTGTCGACGTCCAGGGCCAGGGTGCCCTGCTTCCCGGTCCAGTACGGCAGCACGACCCGGCCGCCCGCGACACCCGCGTCCGCGGCCCTGCACCCCTTGAGGGGAACCGGTCCCAGCCGGGACTCCTTGGTCCAACCGCCGAGCTTGACGCGGACGAACACGTCCCACAGCCCGGCGTCGAGCGGACCGCCGTCGGCCGCGGTGGCCGGATCCAGGACTACTGTGCCCCGCAGCACCAGCCGCACCCGGCCGTCCTGACCCGGCACGGTCTCCCGGGTGAACTCCACGGGCTGGAAGTACTGGGCGGAGCTGGCGCGCTTCCGCAGCAGCAGATCGACCGTGGCACGCTCGAAGCCGGCCACGGCGTGAGCGCCGACCCAGTCCACGGCTTCCTCGACGGAGGCCGGCGGCTTGGTGAGCGGGGTGGCGCCGCCCTCGGCGGGGAACGTCATCGGCATACCGCTGGACACGAGTTCGGCGGACAGGCCGACCCGCAACACACCCTCCTGCCACTCGACGCCGCCCGGCTCGGCCCTGGAGGTGACGGGGGCCTCCCACTCGGCGAACGCGACCAGGTCGTCGAGCCGGCCGTCGGCGATCAGCGCGGCGACGACCTGCTGGGTGGGCGGGAGGCCGGCCGCGACACCGGGCCCGAAGCGCTCGACGACCACTCCCCGGATCTCGGTGAAGAGCTCCTTGCGGTAGTCCTCGGGCGCGGCGAGCAGCCGTTTCCCGCGCATCCGCTCGACCATCTCGTTGCGCAGCCAGCGACGGAACAGCCGGTCGCGGCTCGGCCCCGGGTCGGTGTACTTCTCGACGACGTCGAGCGCCTCGCGCAGGTTCTGGAAGTAGCCCACCGGGTCGAAGCGCTGGAAGCCCGCGTTGGAGGCGTCGTCGCGCTTGAGGTGGTAGTAGCAGACGTAGTCGCTGAGCACGGAGACGTTGTCCGCGCGCAGGTACGCCTCCGTGACGAAGACGTGGTCCTCCAGCCGGCGCCTGCCCTCGGGGAAGCGCAGGCCGATCTGGTCGAGGAAGGCCCGCCGGAACATCTTGTGCGGGGTCAGGCTGTCGATCAGCGGGGCGCTGTCGACGGTGGCACGGGGGTGGTTGCGGCGGAACAGCTCCACCGGCACGCCCCGGCCCTTGCCTGCCATCTTGCCCACGACCACGTCGGCGCCGTTGGCGACCGCGTAGTCGTACATGCGCTCCAGCGCCTCGTCGCCGAGGTAGTCGTCGTTGTCGACGAACATGACGAACTCGCCCTGGGAGGCGGCGATCCCGACGTTGCGTGGCTTGCCGGACCAGCCCGAGGCCTCCTGGTGGATGACCGTGACGTTCGCGACCTCGGTGGCCAGCGCGTCGAGCCGGGCCGGTGTGCCGTCGGTCGAACCGTCGTCGACGAAGATCGCCTCGAACTCGTCCGGGGGCAGGGACTGCCTGCGCAGCGAGGCGATGCAGTCCTCGATGTAGGTCCCCGGGTTGTAGACGGGGATGACGACGCTGACCTTGACCGTCATCGGTGTCCGGTCTCCTTGGGTGGCTTGTGGCTTGCGTCACATATGACGCATTGTGCGCTGATGTTAACGACGTGTGACGAGAGTCCTGTCGCGGAGCCGCGGTGGTGAGGGGCTCCGGGCTCCGGGTCCTCCAGGCGGGTCCGATGCGGATGGCGGTGGCGTCGGGGGGGTGCTGGGGACACCGACGTTCCCGATTTGCCGAGCTCCGGCCGGGCACCGCCGGGACGAGGCGGCGTGCGGGGGTCGAAGCGCGTCCGTACCGTCCGCAGGCGGGCGACGCGGCCGACGGCCGCGACTTCGAGGCGCAAAAATCACCCGGACGGGAGCGTCAGGAAGTTGACGGGCGTGTGGAGGACGTCGAGAAACGGTCCTGCTGAAGAGTGCGTGCACAGGGGGCAGGGCGCGGTCGGGGACGGACGACGGCGAGGGGAGCGGTTGCCGGTGCACCCGACGGGCGGGACGGCGGCGGTCAACACCTCGGCGACCCACCCGGCGCGCGGCTCCTACGGCCTCGCCGGCGGCTCCATCCACAACGAACGATCCCGACGGACACGCGGGAGCCACACCCCCGCACCTACGCCGATGTCGCTCCCCGGCACGCCGTCCATGTGCTGCGGGGCCGGCCGCGGCCCCTCTAGGGTGATTCCGTGCGCCTGCTGCTGATGTCCGACACCCACCTTCCCAAGCGGGCCAAGCAGCTCCCCGCCCCGCTGCTCGCCGAACTCCCGCATGCCGACGTCGTGTTCCATGCCGGTGACTGGGTGGACACCGCCACCCTCGACCTGCTGGAGAGCCGCAGCGCACGGCTCGTCGCGGTCCACGGCAACAACGACGGACCCGAGCTGCGCGCGCGGTTGCCCGAGGTGGCGTACGCCGACCTCGGCGGCCTGCGCTTCGCCGTGGTCCACGAGACCGGTACGGCCCAGGGGCGCGAGGCCCGCTGTGCCGTCCGCTACCCCGACGCCGACGTCCTGGTCTTCGGCCACAGCCACATTCCCTGGGACACCACCGCCCCCGGCGGACTGCGGCTCCTCAACCCCGGCTCGCCGACCGACCGCCGCCGCCAGCCCCACTGCACCTACATGACGGCGACGGTGGCCGACGGCCGCCTCACGGACGTGACGCTGCACCGCCTGCCGCCGCGGTCAGTTTCGCCCTAGGGACCGCTCGGCCGTGCTCGCGGGCCTCACCGTCGTCCCTGTGTTCGCCCCGCTCGCGGGCATGGCTCCCGTCGGTGGTCGCGTCACCAGCAGGTTCGGCCCCGGCTGCCCGCGGTCGCGGGGCTGGTCGCCACGGGAGGGCTCGCGCTGCCGGCCCGTGCCGGGAACCAGTCGGGGCACGCCGACCTGCTGCCGGCGTTCCTGCTGTGGGGGATCGGCTGCGGGCTGCTGACCCACGCGGTCGTCGCGGCGGCCGTCGCCACGGTCCCCGCCGATCCCTCGGGCCTCGCCGCCGCGGTCGGCAACACCGCACGGCAGACAGGCGGCGCCATCGGCATCGCGGTGACCGGCGCCGTCGCGGGACAGCCCGAGGACCCTACGCGATTCCTGCGGGGCTTCCATGCCGTGGCGCTCGGCTCGGCCTGCGTCTACGCGGTTGCCGCGGCGCCGACTCTGCTGCCGGGCGTGGTGGGATCGAAGCGCCGGCACCCATAGATCCGGGCCGCTCCGAGTGCAGGGGAGACGGCCCGGACGCTGCGAGTGTGCGTTCTCACGGACCTCCTTCCCGATCGGAGGTGGGGTAGGGCTCGGACACCCTTTCCCGTAGTTCGCACCTTACTCCTTCGAGCGCGGTTCACACCTTCCGATTCCGCCCTCTTCCCGACCGACCGGCCGGTCACCGTGGGCGGTACGGGCAGGCCTCACGAGGGCGGGTGGATGGCCCCCGCCGTCGCCGTGAGCGGGGCACCGCTACCGCTCCAGCGCAGCGCGACGATCTCGGCGGCCACCGACACCGCGACCTCCTCCGGGGTACGGGCCCCGAGGTCGAGGCCGATCGGCGAGCGCAGCCGGGCCGACTCGGCCTCGGTCAGCCCCGATTCGGCGAGCCGCTTCATCCGGTCGTCGTGCGTACGGCGGCTGCCCATCGCCCCGATGTACGCCGCGGGCCGGCGCAGCGCCTCCTCCAGCAGGGGCACGTCGAACTTCGGGTCGTGGGTCAGGACGCAGATCACGGTGCGCTCGTCGGTGTCGGTGCCGCCGAGGTAGCGGTGCGGCCAGTCGACGACGACCTCCACGCCCTCGGGGAAGCGCTTCGGCGTCGCGAAGACCGGGCGGGCGTCGCAGACCGTGACCCGGTAGCCGAGGAAGGCGCCGATCCGGGCGACCGCGGCCGCGTAGTCGATCGCGCCGAAGACCAGCATGCGGGGCGGCGGAGCGAAGGAGTGCAGGAAGACGCCGACCGCGTCCTCGCGGCGCTCACCGTGCGGCCCGTAGTGCCGCAATCCCGTCGCGCCCAGGGCGAGTTCGCCGCGGGCGTCGGCGGTGACCGCCACGTCCAGGCCGGTGGTGCCCAGGGTGCCCGAGACGCGGTCCGGCCACACGGCGAGCGTGGCACCGCGGGGTGCGGGGCCGTCGGTCACCGTCGCCACGGTCACCGGGCGGCCCGCACCGACCGACTCCGCGATCTCACCGAACGCGGGATCGCCGGCGGCCGTCACGGGACGTACGAGAAGGGTGATCTCGCCGCCGCAGGTGAGACCCACCGCGAACGCGTGCTCGTCGCTGTACCCGAAGGTCTCCAGACGGGCCTCACCGCTCGCCACGACCTCCTGGGCCAGTTCGAAGACGGCGCCCTCGACACAGCCGCCGGACACACTGCCGACGACCTCGTCGTCCGGGCCCACGGCCATGGCCGCACCCGATTCGCGGGGTGCGCTGCGGCTCGTCGAGACGACCGTGGCCAGCCCGAACGGCACTCCGGCCGTGTACCAGCCGTGCAGCACCGGGAGGATGTCACGCATCGTCGGCTCCTTTCACCAGCGCCGCCGGGCATTTCGGTACGGCTCGGCCCGGATCACCCGGTGCGCCGGCCGGTGCAAGCCTCGCATCCGGGCCGCGAACGGCTCCGGACCGCCACACTCCCAGCCGTCCGGCAGGACCACCACGAACGCCCCGCGCGCCGCGGCCCGGCGGCTCGGGAGCTCCCGCAGCAGCTCACCGGGCCGGGTACCCCCGCCACCGAGCCTCTGACGTCCACGCGCAGGACGACCCGGCGGGGCCGCTCGCCCCGCTCGCGACGAGCATTAATCCGTTGCCGTCGAGCGCGCGCACCTGCTCCACTTCTCATGTCCTTGCCGTCGCACGATCCAGGAGCCGTCATGCGCACTGCGTCCATGTCCCACCCGGAAGGAATCTCCCTCTCTCCAAAGGACATGACGCTTCGTGCACCTGCTCAACCTCGGGATCCTGGCCCACGTCGACGCCGGTAAGACCAGCCTGACCGAGCGGCTGCTGCACTCGGTCGGAGTCATCGACGAGATCGGCAGTGTCGACGCCGGCAGCACACAGACCGACACCCTCGCGCTGGAGCGCCGGCGCGGCATCACCATCAAGTCCGCCGTCGTCTCCTTCGCGGTCGACGACGTCACCGTCAACCTCATCGACACCCCGGGCCACCCGGACTTCATCGCCGAGGTGGAGCGGGTCCTCGGTGTGCTCGACGGCGCCGTGCTCGTCGTCTCGGCCGTCGAGGGCGTCCAGGCGCAGACCCGCGTCCTGATGCGGACCCTCCAGCGGCTGCGCATCCCGACCCTGGTCTTCGTCAACAAGATCGACCGGCGGGGAGCCCGGCCCGACCAGGTCCTGCGAGCCGTCGCCGAGCGGCTCACCCCGGCGATCGTGCCCATGGGCACCGTGGACGCACCCGGCACGCGCGAGGCCCGCTTCCTCCCTGGGATCGGTGCCTACGACGTCCTCGCGGACCAGGACGACGACCTGCTGTCGGCCTATGTCGAGGAACGGGTCGGTGCGGATCTGCTGCGCGGGGCACTGGTCGCGCAGACCCGGCAGGCCCTGGTGCACCCGGTGTACTCCGGGTCCGCTGTCACAGGCGCGGGCGTGCCCGAACTGATCGCCGGAATCAAGGAGTTGCTGCCCGCCGCCGACGGCGACCCCGAAGGGCCCGTCTCGGGCACGGTGTTCAAGGTCGAGCGGGGCCCGGCGGGGGAGAAGATCGCGTACGCGCGCCTGTTCTCCGGCACGCTCGGCGTCCGCGACCGGGTGCCGTTCGGTGAGGCGCGCGTCGAGGGCCGTATCACCGCGATCAGCGTCTTCGACGGCGGCACCGAGACCCGCCGGGAAGCGGTCCCGGCCGGACGGATCGCCAAGCTCTGGGGCCTCAATGACATCCGCATCGGCGACGCACTCGGTGAACCCCGAAAGGCCCACGGTCACTTCTTCGCCCCGCCCTCCCTCGAAACGGTCGTCGTGCCGGGCCCGGACACGGACGCCCGGTCCCTCCACCTCGCCCTGACCCAGCTCGCCGAGCAGGACCCGCTGATCGACCTGCGCCACGACGAGGTCCGTCAGGAGACCTCCGTCTCGCTCTACGGCGAGGTCCAGAAGGAGGTCGTCCAGGCCACGCTCGCCGAGGAGTTCGGCCTCGACGTCACCTTCCGGGAGACCACGCCCCTGTGCATCGAGCGCCCGGCCGGGACCGGCGCGGCCGCCGAGTTCGTCAAGAAGGACGCCAACCCCTTCCTGGCCACCGTCGGCCTGCGCGTCGACCCGGCACCGGTCGGCTCCGGCGTGACCTTCCGGCTGGAGGTGGAGCTCGGCGCGATGCCGTACGCCTTCTTCAAGGCCGTCGAGGACAGCGTGCGCGAAACCCTCGGCCAGGGACTCGACGGCTGGCAGGTCACCGACTGCACGGTCACCATGACCCACAGCGGCTACTGCCCTCGGCAGAGCCACGCCCACCAGGGCTTCGACAAGAGCATGTCCAGCACCGGAGCCGATTTCCGGGGCCTGACCCCGCTCGTCCTCGTCGAGGCGCTGCGCCGGGCGGGCACCCAGGTGTACGAGCCGATGCACCGGTTCCGCATCGAGGCCCCGGCCGACACCCTCGGCGCCCTGCTGCCGGTGCTGGCCGCGCTGCGGGCCGTACCGCAGACGACGCGGACCCGGGGCGACCGGTGTGTCCTGGAGGGTGCGGTGCCGGCCGCCCGGGTGCACGGACTCGAGCAGCGGCTGCCCGGACTGACGCGCGGCGAGGGGGAGTTGGAGAGCGGCTTCGACCACTACGCGCCGGTCTCGCACGGAACCGTTCCGCGACGCCCACGCAGTGATCACAACCCCCTCAACCGCAAGGAGTATCTGTTGAACGTGACACGTCGAGTCGGCGGGTGAGGCGGCAGATGCGACGAAAGTGAAACTTACTCATCAGTCAGATGGTGTTGACGTTGTACCGAAATGGTCGGACTGTAATGGACATGCCGAATAAACGCGCACGTCTGCTCGTTGTTCTGGTTGTCCTCTGTGGATTCCTGACGTTCGCGGGCGCCCGGCCCGTCCCCGCCGACGCCCTCGCCAACTCCCTCTCCTTCGACGACACCCCCCTCACCGTCCAGAACGGACGGTTCGTCGACGGCAACGGCCGAGAGGTCGTGCTGCGTGGCTACAACGTCTCCGGCGAGACCAAGCTCGCCGAGAACAAGGGCCTGCCCTTCGCCTCCGTCGCCGACGCCAGGAAGTCGGCCACCGCGCTCAGAACCCTCGGCGGAGGCAACTCCGTGCGCTTCCTGCTCTCCTGGGCCTACGCGGAACCCGTGAAGGGGCAGGTCGACACCACGTACCTGGCGAACGCCACCGCGCAGATGCGGGCGTTCCTCGACGCGGGCATCCGGGTCTACCCGGACTTCCACCAGGACCTGTACTCCCGCTGGCTGTTCAACTCGGGCAGTTGGTACACCGGCGACGGCGCTCCCGCGTGGGCGGTCGCGCTCGGCAACTACTCCGCCGAGTCCTGCGGCATCTGTCTGGTGTGGGGTCAGAACATCACCCAGAACGGCGCGGTGAAGGCCGCCCAGTACGACTTCTGGCACAACAGGTACGGCCTCCAGGACTCCTTCCTGGCCACCGCCCAGAAGACCATGGCGTACCTCAAGGCGAACCTGGCCGCCGAGGAGTTCGCCGGAGTCGTCGGCTTCGACCCGTACAACGAGCCCTACGCCGGCACCTACGACTCCGGGCAGAACAGCCGCACCTGGGAACGCGACCTGCTGTGGCCCTTCTACGTGAAGTTCCGGGCCCGGATGGACGCGGCGGGCTGGACGGACAAGCCCGCGATGGTCGAGCCGAACCTCTTCTGGAACGGCAACGTCAGCAACGAGGAGGGCGGCCTACTCGACGTCGGCACGCTCGGCTCCCGGTATGTCTTCAACACCCACTTCTACGACCAGAAGGCCATCTCCGGCATCCTGATGTGGGGCAACGCGTCCGACGGCCAGTACGTCGGCGACTTCGGCACGGTCCGCGACCGTGCGGCGGCGGCCGGGACGACGGCCGTGGTCAGTGAGTTCGGGCACCCGCTGAACGGCTCGACCGCGGGCAAGACGCCCACCGTCCTCAAGGCCATGTACCAGGCCCTCGACTCCCGGGTGAAGGGCGCCAACTGGTGGTCCACGCCCGCCGGTTCGGGGCCGGTCCTCTCCGGCACGCAGTGGCAGTGGGACATCTACAACGGCCGCCACCACGAACTGATGAACGACAATCCGGACAAGGTCATGACCTCGGGCGACGCCTGGAACGACGAGGACCTGTCGGCCGTGAAGCTCGACGACTCGGGGACGGCGGTGCTCCGCCAGGACGCCCGCCTCCTCGACCGGGTCTACCCGAGCGCCACCTCCGGCACCTCGGTCGCCTTCACCTACGAGGACCGCTCACGGGACGGCTCCACCACCCTGACCTGGAACCCGGTGCCGAGCAGCCTGCCCAACGTGTCCTCACTGGTCGGGTCCGGCCAGTACTCGGTGCTGGTGTGGCGCTCGGGAAGCGGCTCGGCGCCCACGGAACTCCACCTGCCCGCCACTTTCCCGACCGCGACCACCACCGTCGTCTCCGACCTGGGCACGGTGTACGGCCCGCCCGCGTACAGCTCGTCCACCCCGGTCGGCGCGGCGCCGGAACCGGGCGGCACGGGCAGCCGCCGCCTGCTGCTCACCGACTCGGACTCCGGCGTCCTGCACTACGCGCTGGTGACCAACGGGCCCACCTCGCCCTCCGCGTCCGCGCTGAGCGCGGCCAAGGCCGAACTCGCCACGTGGGTCAGCCAGAAGCTGGGGTGATCACCACGGTGTGTGACAGCCGGGCCGGGTGTGTCTCCATGACGGGGCGTACCCGGCCCGACTCCGTCTCCATCGCAGCGGCTGCAGGCACCGCCGCTGACGACGCCCCGGCCCACGAGGCGACCAAGCCGTCGGTCTGGTGCCGGGGCGGTGTCGGCTCCGTCCGGAGTCGCAGGGTTCCTCCGGTTCGGGCTGGCGGGACAGGGTCGGTAGGGCATCCGGGGGGCGTGTCGGCTTCGCCCGGAGCCGAAGGTTCCCCGGTTCGCCCCGCCGGTAAGGGTCGCGCGGGCACCCCGGCGGTGGGGCTGCACGCCGGGGTGCCCGCGGTCTTCGGGCCGGTGACGGCGGACGTGTCCTACGAGGACGGGCTCGTCCAGTTCGCGGCCACGTGGCCCAGCCGCACCCGCTGCGGATGGTCGCCCACCGGCACGGACACCGTCTTCTGTCCGGTCGCGAAGTCGATCGCGGTGACCTGGTCGGCGCCGCTCTCGGACACGACACAGCTCTTGCCGTCGCCGCTGACGGTCGCCCAGTAGGGCTTCGAGGCGGGGACGAGCGGGCCCTCCTGGAGGGTGGTGCGGTTCACGACGGTCGCGTAGTCGTCCATGGTGCCCGCGACGCACAGCTTGCTGCCGTCCGGGCTCATCGAAAGACCGTGGTGGCGGGAGTCGTTGACCATGGTGGTGCGGTCGTCGCTGGTCGCCGGGTTCTTCGGCAGGGTCTTCGTGCGGGTGATCTTGTCGGTGGCGACGTCGTACTCGAAGAAGCCGTTGAAGAACGACACCTGGAAGTACAGCTTGGACTCGTCCGGCGAGAACACCGCGGGGCGGACGGCGTCGGAGTAGTCCGTGAGGCCGATCGCGTCCAGCTTGTCCCGCATGTCGATGGTCTTGACCTGCTTGTAGGTGGTCGCGTCCACCACCGTGATGTGCCGGTCGCCCTTCGTCCAGTCCAGCCAGGGCGCGTCGGAGTCGGTGTTCACGTCACCGATCGCCATGTTCCAGATGTACTTGCCGTCCCTGGTGAAGATGTTCTCGTGCGGCTTGTCCCCGGTGGCGAACGAGCCGAGCTGGTCACCGGTGTTGATGTTCAGCACGTGCACGGTGTTCGCGGTGGAGGCGGACACCGCGACCCGGGTGCCGTCGGGGGAGACCGCCATGTGGTCCGCCCGGTAACCCGAGACCTTGAAGCGCCAGTTGATCTTCCCGGTGGCCAGGTCGATCGACACCACGTCCGCGAAGCTCGGCCGTGAGACCACCACCGACCTGCCGTCCGGCGTGGAGTACATGTCGTCGACGAACTGGTCGTGCCCCTCGCCGACGCTGTTGCGGATCGCCATGAAGTAGATCCACTTGATCGGATCGGCGTTGATCTCCGCCATCCGCGCGTCCTTGTCGGGGACGACGTTGATCCGGCCGATCTTCGCCAGGTCGCCGGAGGACTTGATGACGTCGGCGGTGCCGTCCCAGTTGTTGCCCACGAACAGCACCTCGCGCAGGGCGGCGGTGTCCGCGGCGGAGGCGGCGGTGGCGGTGGCGGGGACGGTGGCGGTCAGGACGACGGCGGCGGCCATGGCACACAGGTGTCTGGGCTTGAGAACAGGCATGACGGGTCTCCCTCTGGGCGGCTCATGACGGGGGCATGCCAAGACGGCAAAACTGAAGACGCGTGCTTTCAGAGTTAACTTACTGCAAAGTAAGGAAGGGGGGCCCTTCTCCACAAGACTGCGTACACGACAAACTTGGCGCTCATACGGGAGGCCGGACACTCCGGCCCGGACAGGAGGTGCCGTGACGGGCAGGCTCAGGGCCCCGACCGGTCGCTACGGCGGCAAGACGGCCGCGGAGCGGCAGGCCGAGCGGCGCCGCCGTTTCCTGGACGCGGCACTCCAGCTCTTCGGGGACGCTCCCGGCTACCGCGCCACGACCGTCGCGGCCCTCAGCGAGGCCGCAGCCCTTTCCACACGCCAGTTCTACGAGGAGTTCCGCACCCTCGAGGACGTCCTGGCCGCGCTTCACCTCGAGGTCAACGACTGGGCGACGGCGGCCGTGGTGACCGCGGTGACCGACGCGGACCACCTGCCGCTCGCCGAGCGCGCGGCCGCGATCTTCCGCGCGTACGCGGCGAACGTCACGTCCGATCCCCGCCGGGTGCGGATCACGTTCGTGGAGATCATCGGCGTCAGCGCACGGCTGGAGGAGCAGCGGCTGGCCCGTCGGGCGCACTGGGTCGACCTGGTCTGCGCCGAGGCGAACCGGGCCGTCGCGCGGGGGGAGGCGGCCCAGCGGGACTACCGGCTCGCGGCGACCGGGTTCATCGGCAGCGTGAACGGGCTGCTGCACGACTGGAGCGCCGGGTGGGTGGACGCGACGCTGGACGAGGTCGTGGAGGAACTCGTGCGACAGCTGTTGGGGATCCTTCAGCCGACGGGGTGGCAGCCGGCCCGGGGATGAGCGCGGCGGCGGTCGCGTGCGGTGCCGCCGTTGCCGACCGTGCGGCTCGCAACGTTCGTGGGAGACCAGGGTGACCTCGGGCCGGCCCGAGCCGGGGCGTCCCCGACCTGCCCGCACGCCGGACCGTATGGCGCCGCAGGCGGCCGTCCCGCGCGAAAGGCCGTTGTTCTCAGGCCAGTTCACCCGTGTCGCATCCGTTGACTTCACCCTCCCGTGGCTCTAGCTTCAGCGCGCACGATGTTCGAATCACCGGTCCAGGTTCGATATATCGACCGGGCATTGGTGTTCCCCCCGCTGAAGGAGCCGCATGTACCCCCCGCCGCGAACGACCCGCAGAGGTCTCGCAGAACGCTTCCGAGCCGCGGCCGTCCGCGCTCTCGTCCTCGCCCTGACCGCCGCCGCCGCGCTGCTCTTCGCCCAGCCGGCCCCCGCGCAGGCGGCGACCGCTCGGCAGATACCGGTGCCCTCCGCGCCCATGGGCTGGGCCTCCTGGAACAGCTTCGCCGCGAAGATCGACTACGGCGTGATCAAGGCGCAGGTCGACGCGTTCGTCGCGTCCGGGCTCCCGGCGGCCGGGTACAAGTACATCAACATCGACGAGGGCTGGTGGCAGGGCACCCGCGACAGCGCCGGGAACATCACCGTCGACGAGTCCGAGTGGCCCGGCGGCATGAAGGCCATCGCCGACTACATCCACGGCAAGGGCCTCAAGGCCGGCATCTACACCGACGCGGGCAAGGACGGCTGCGGCTACTACTACCCGACGGGCCGCCCCGCCGCCCCCGGCTCCGGCAGCGAGGGCCACTACGACCAGGACATGCTCCAGTTCTCCCGGTGGGGCTTCGACTTCGTGAAGGTCGACTGGTGCGGCGGTGACGCGGAGGGACTCGACGCGAAGACGACGTACCAGTCGATCAGCGACGCGATCGCCAGGGCCACCGCGACCACGGGCCGCCCGATGACCCTGTCGCTGTGCAACTGGGGCCGGCAGAACCCGTGGAACTGGGCGCCTGGGCAGGGCGCGATGTGGCGGACCAACGACGACATCATCCTCTACGGCAACAAGCCGTCGATGACGAACCTGCTGACCAACTACGACCGCAACCTCCACCCGACCGCCCAGCACACCGGCTACTACAACGACCCGGACATGCTGATGGTCGGCATGGACGGCTTCACCGCCGCCCAGAACCGCACCCATATGAACCTGTGGGCCGTCTCCGGAGCCCCGCTCCTGGCCGGCAACAACCTGGCCACCATGACCACCGAGACCGCGAACATCCTCAAGAACCCCGAGGTCATCGGCGTCGACCAGGACCCGCGCGGCCTCCAGGGCGTCAAGGTCGCCGAGGACACCACCGGGCTCCAGGTCTACGGCAAGGTCCTGTCCGGCACCGGCAACCGCGCCGTCGTCCTCCTCAACCGCACCTCCGCCGCCCAGAACATCACCGTCCGCTGGTCCGACCTGGGCCTGACCAACGCCAACGCGACCGTCCGTGACCTGTGGGCGCGGGCCGACGTCGGCTCGTACGGCACGGGTTACACCACCAGCGTCCCGGCGGGCGGCTCGGTGATGCTCACGGTCACCGGCGGCACCGAGGCCGCGAGCAGCACCTACACCGGCACGTCGAGCTTCTCCGGTGTGGTCGCCGGGAACACCGGGATCAAGACTGTGGACATCGCCTACACCAACACCGCCTCCACGGCCCGCACCGCGACCCTCAAGGTCAACGGCCAGGGCGCGACCACCGTGTCCTTCCCGCCCACCGGCTCCTCCCAGGCCACCGTCTCGGTCCAGGTCGCCCTGTCCAAGGGCTCCTCGAACACGCTGACCTTCACGGGCGCCCCGACGCTCGCCGACATCACGGTCCGCCCGCTGCCCGGCACCAACAGCACCCTCGCCGTCGGCACCCAGTCCGGTCGCTGCCTGGACCTGTACGACAACACCATCGGCAACGGCACCCAGGCCGAGCTGTGGGACTGCAACGGCGGCCAGAACCAGCAGTGGACGTACACCTCCCGCAAGGAACTCGTGGTGTACGGCAACAAGTGCCTGGACGCCTACAACCTCGGCACGACCAACGGCACCAAGGTCGTGATCTGGGACTGCAACGGCCAGAACAACCAGAAGTGGAACGTCAACAGCGACGGCACGATCACCAACGTCAACGCCGGTCTCTGCCTGGACGCCTACGGTGCGGGCACGACCAACGGGACCCAGATGGTCCTGTGGTCGTGCGGCGGCCAGGCCAACCAGAAGTGGACGCTGAACTGATCTAGCCCTGCCGGGCGGCGGACACCGCCGCGTCGACGGTCTGCTCCAGCAGCGTGGCTATGGTCATCGGACCGACCCCGCCCGGCACCGGCGTGATCAGCGAGGCCCGCTCCACCGCGGAGTCGAAGTCGACGTCACCGACGTTCCCCGCGTTGTACCCGGCGTCGACGACGACCGCGCCGGGCTTGATGTCCTGGCCCCGGATCAACCGGGGCCGGCCCACCGCGGCGACCACGATGTCCGCCTCCCGTACGGCCGCCGACAGGTCCGCCGTACGGGAGTGGCAGTAGGTCACCGTGGCGTCCCGGGCGAGCAGCAGCATGCCGGCCGGCTTGCCGAGGATCGCGCTGCGGCCCACGACCACGGCCCGCTTGCCGGCCGGGTCGACGTCGTACTCGTCGAGCAGTCGCATGATGCCGCCGGGTGTGCACGACACGAAGCCCGGCAGTCCGAAACTCATCGTCGCGAAGGACGCGAAGGTGACGCCGTCGACGTCCTTCTCCGGAGCGATCGCCTCGAACGCCGCCCGCTCGTCGATGTGCGGGCCCATCGGGTGCTGGAGCAGGATGCCGTGTACGGTGGGGTCGGCCGACAACTCCCGCAGCGTGCCGACGAGTTCCTCGGTGGTCGTGGCCGCGGGCAGCTCCACGTGCCGCGACTCGATACCCGCCTTGCGGCAGCGGTTGCGCTTCATACGGACGTAGGTGACGGAGGCGGGGTCCTCACCGACCAGCACCGTCGCGAGACAGGGCGCCCGTCCGGTGCGCTCGGTGAGGTCGGCCGCCCGCTTGGCGGTCTCCTCGAGGATGCGCCCGGCGAGTGCGGTGCCGTCGATGAGCCGTGCCTGAGACATGATCCACTCCTGAGCCGATCAAAGAAATCGCCCAGGCGCACGGCATCGAGTGTGCGGACCGCTCCCCGGTGGTGCTCCACCTCAGCGCCAGTCACGGTCCGTACCTCAGACTAGCCGACGCGCTCCGGCGGTCATGCCCCGCTCTCCTGCGGCGGAGCCGTCGGATCGGCCCCCGCGAGGAAGTCGGCCGCCTGGGCGTGGACGTGGTCGGCGCCGATCGCCCCGGCCCAGCGGGCGATCTCCCGTGCCAGCGCGGTCGCCCCTGCCTCGTCACCCGTGTCGCGGGCGAGGACCGCGAGGAGCATCTGCTGAGTGAGCACACCTGGGACCATCCCGGCCCGAGCGCCCAGGGCGGTGGCCCGCCGCCAGCGCTCCAGGGCGCCGTCGTGATCGCCGGCGTCGTGGTCGTGGTCGCCGAGATGCCGCAGTGCCTCCCGGACCAGCAGATCGTCGCCGCCCGACTCACCGGCGCCCAGGGCGGCCTCGTAGTGGGCGGGGGCGGCCGTACGCTCGGCGAAGAGGTTGTCGGCGATCAGCCCCAGGTACATCGAGGCCCAACCGCGCCGCACCTCGTCCGGGGCCTCCTCGCGCAGGTCGTGCGCGTCGCGCCGGAGGCCGGCGAGTGCCTCGGGATCCTTGCCCTCGGGGCCGGGCCGGAAGATGCCCTCGCTGCGCAGCAGCCGGAAGTAGGCGTGCCGCAGCCGGACGAAGGCGAGATCCCAGTCGGCGCCCGTCGACTCCTTCTCCGCGTGCTCGGCACGGCCGGCGGTGAGGTCCGTACCGCCGAACCAGTCGCTCTGAAGGGCGACCTCGGCCGCCGCGAGAGCGAGCCGGGCGCGGTCCCCGGCGGTGTCACAGGTCGTTGCGTCCAAGAGGCGCAGTGCCCGGTCCCACCGTCCCGCCAGCGACAACTCGCGTGCGGAGGCGAGGAGTTCGTTGAACTCGACGGTTGTGCCCGTGGTGTTCGTCATGACAGGGGAAGGTAGTCAGACGAAAAACCATCCACAAGAAAACCATTGCAGGGGGCGGGTAATGCGGGACTCGGTCGACCGGCACGTCGAGGTGTGGGCGAAGGAACTCGACTGGATGGACCCCGTCAAGGAGGCGATCTTCGCGCGGCTGGCCATCCTGGCCCGGTACGCGTCCCAGGCCCGCCGCGACACCCTCGACTCCGACGGACTGCGCAACTGGCAGTACAAGGTGCTGCTGACCCTGCGCCGGCTCGGCCCGCCGTACACCGGGAGCCCCTCGCTCCTCGCCGACCACCTCGGACTGACCCGGGGAGCCCTGTCGGCCCGGCTGGCGCCGCTGGAGGACGCCGGGCTGATCGTCCGGACGCACGAGGACGACGACCGGCGACGGGTGCGGGTCCGGCTCACCGAGGCCGGGCATGCCGCGTTCGAACAGCAGGTCACCTCTGAGGAAGCGGGTGAGCTCGCGCTGCTCTCCGCACTCACCCCGGCAGAGCGGCGAACACTCGCGGACCTGCTGCGGAAACTGGTCGTGGCCGCCGAGTCAGCCCCGGACGACCCGAGAAGGCCCAGGTCAGCAGCGATGTGACGGGGCCCTCCCGGCTCTGACTGCTACTCGTCCCATGCCTCGATGATGATCTGCTCGGAGATCTTGCCGTCGCGCAGGGTGACCATCGACTCCGACAGAACGCGCATGCCGTCCGAGTACTGGCAGGACTCGCTGTAGGCCGCGCGATCGCCCTGGACCACGCACCCCTCCAGCTTGTGGGTCATGTCGCGGCTGTAGACGTCGCTCAGCATCTCGCCGATCTCGTCACGGCCGTGCAGGACCTTGGGGTTGCTGGGTGTGGCGTTCCGGTTGACGAGGCGTATTTGCGCGTCGTCCGCGTACAGAGACAGAAGCGTCTCCGGGGTGTGCCCTTCGATGCCTTGGCGCAGGATGTCGGTGTCGAAGCCGGGTCGTGCCGCGGTGCCCATGATGACCTCCTTCGAAGGCCCCGGCCGACAAGGAGCGGGCCGTAGGGCCTCTTTCTTCGAGACTCCTCCGCCCCGGCGGCCACGGCAAGCGCAGACCGGGCACTCCGCCCGACGGGTGAGGGGCATCGCCCGGCCGTGTCCGGGCGAGGCCCGCCCGCGTTGCTGGGAGCATGATCTCAACTCGACGTATCGTTGCCGCCGTCGGTCTCGCCGTCGGCGTCACCGGCCTCACCGCCCCCCTCGCGAACGCGGCCGACGCGGCCACCCCGGACGGCGGGCAGCTCAACCCGATCGCCGTGATCGACTCGCTCGCGACGAGCCGCATCCCCGCGGAGCGCAAGGACGAGATCCCGCCGGTCTCCGAGCAGCTGGCCGGTCTCAACCGGCTCGACGACCTGAACCAGCTGGGCCAGGTCACCGGCCTCGTCGCCCCCGTCATGGGGCTGGTGCCGGGCGTCCGCTGAGCCTCCCGCCCGCGGAGCGAGGGCCGCCCGGATCACCGGGCGGCCCTCGCCGCATGTCCACACTCGCGCCCGGGAGGTGGAACCCGGGCGGGGTGCGTCAGGAAGTCGTCCGCGAGACGTCTCGACCAGCGGTCGCCAGGAACTGCGTGGCGGCCAGCTCCGCGTACAACGGATCTCCCGCGACCAGTTCCCCGTGCGTCCCCACCGCGCGCACCCGCCCCGCGTCCATGACCACGATCCGGTCGGCCATCGTCACCGTGGACAACCGGTGCGCGACGACCAGCACCGTGGTCGTACGCGCCACGTCAGCCACCGTGTCCCGCAGGGCCGCCTCGTTCACGGCGTCCAGCTGGGACGTGGCCTCGTCCAGCAGCAACAGCCGGGGCCGCCGCAGCAACGCACGGGCGATCGCCACCCGCTGGCGCTCCCCACCCGACAGCTTGGTCCCCCGATGCCCGACGAGCGTCTCCAGCCCAGCGGGCAGCTTGGCCACCAGACCGTCGAGCCGGGTCGTCTTCAGCACGCGGGCCACCGCGTCCTCGTCCGCGTCCGGATTCCCGAGCAGCAGGTTCTCCCGCAGCGACCCCGACAGGACGGGCGCGTCCTGCTCGACGTACCCGATCGCGGACCGGAGCAAGGGCAGGTCCCACTCCGCGAGGTCCCGCCCGTCCAGCGTCACGACCCCGGCCTCGGGGTCGTAGAACCGCTCGATCAACGAGAACACCGTCGTCTTCCCCGCCCCCGACGGCCCGACGAACGCCGTCATCCCCCGCGCGGGCACATCGAACGTCACCCCGTGATGGACGTACGGCAGATCGTCGGCATACCGGAACCGGACGTCCGTGAAGGCGACCGAAGCCGGCGCGGCCCCGTCGGCCGGCAACGGGGCGGGCAGAGCGGCCGGTTCGGCGGGCAGCCGTAGCGCCTCCTGGATGCGGGCGAGGGCCGCGGCTCCCGTCTGGTACTGCGTGATCGCCCCGACGACCTGCTGGATCGGCGACATCAGGTAGAAGACGTACAGCAGGAACGCGACCAGCGTGCCGACGTCGATGGCGCCCGTGGCGACCCGCGCGCCGCCCACCGCGAGCACCGTGATGAACGCGATCTGCATCGCGAGCCCCGCCGTGTTGCCCGCCGCCGCCGACCACTTGGCGGCCCGCACACTCTGCCGCCACGACTCCTCGGCCGCCGCGTGCAGCGTCCGCTCCTCCCGGTGTTCGGCGCCGGACGCCTTGACCGTGCGCAGCGCGCCGAGGATGCGCTCCAGTGAGGCGCCCATCACACCGACCGCGTCCTGCGCCTGCCGGCTCGCCCGGTTGATGCGCGGCACGATCACCCCGAGGACCGTGCCCGCGACCAGGATCACCGCCAGAGTGACGCCCAGCAGCACCGGATCGACCAGACCCATCATCACCACGGTCGCCACCAGCGTCAGCCCGCCGGTCCCGAGGCCCACCAGCGAGTCGGTGGTGACCTCGCGCAACAGGGTGGTGTCCGAGGTGATCCGGGCCATCAGATCGCCGGGTTCGGTGCGGTCCACGGCCGTGATGCGCAGGCGCAGCAGATACGACGACAGGGCGCGCCGCGCACCGAGCACCACCGACTCAGCGGTGCGCCGCAGCACGTATGAACCGAGCGCGCCCAGCGCCGCGTTGGCGATCACCAGCCCGGACATGACGAACAACGCGCCGGTGATCGTGCGGTCGTGGGACAGGTCGTCGATCAACTCCCGGGCCACCAGCGGCAACAGCAGACCGGTGACCCCCGTCAGGAGCGAGAGCACGGCGCCCGCGAGCAGGGTCCACCGGTGCGGCCGTACGTATCCGAGGAGCAGCCGCCAGGTCGGCGGCGCGGTCTCGGTCTCGGTACTGCTCACGGCGCTCCTCGGGTCCCGACGGCGTGCGGAGCCTTCAGGCTACGTCGGCGCTCCCGCGCGCGGCTTGCCGGTTCCGGGCGCCGTCGGGGTCAGCGGTGGGCGAGCGCGGCCAGGGTCGTGTCGAGATCGGCGGCCCGCGGCCGGTTGTGCGGCAGCTTGCCCAACAGAACGGCCATGCCGCAGGTGTTGGTCAGCGCGGAGAAGACCAGTCCGCCCGCGATGGCCGCGGAGAGCAACTGCCAGGCGGGGTGCAGCAGTCCGAGCCCGAGCCCGACGAGGACCACGGTGCCCGCGGTGAAGCGGACCTGGCGTTCCATGGCCCAGACGGTACGGTCCCTCGTCGCCGGCCGGTCGAGCCGCTGCCCGGATGCCGCCCAGCCCTGTGTACCGCCGGTCAGGGTGAGGGCCCGTATGCCGTGCTCGGCGAGAAGCCCGCACGCGTTCAGTGAGCGCGCGCCGGAGGCGCAGACGACGAGCAGTTCGCCACGAACGTCCCGCAGTGCGGGCAGGGCACGACGGAGCTGGTCCAGGGGGATGTTGAGCGCGCCGGGCAGATGTCCGCAGGCGTACTCGCCGGGGGTCCGGACGTCGACGACCGTCAGTTCGTCGAGGCGGGCGTCTGCCTGCGAGGCGTCGAGAGCGGTGGGGGTCATGTCGTACGCGATCCTTCCTGAGAGGCTGGTGACAGCCGGTGGTGACCCCGAGGAGGTAAAATACCCCCAAGGGTATGTAGAGGAGTGATGGTGGAGCTTCAGTTCGAGGGCGATGAGCTCAAGTCCGTGCTGAACCGGCTGCGCCGGGCGCAGGGGCAGATCTCCGGAGTGATCAAGATGATCGAGGAGGGCCGGGACTGCGAGGACGTGGTCACCCAGCTCGCCGCGGCCTCCCGCGCCCTCGACCGGGCCGGTTTCGCGATCATCGCGACGGGGCTTCAGCAGTGTCTGACGGATCCCGAGGGGAACCGGGTCGACGGCGAGACGACGGAGCAGATGAAAGCCCGGCTGGAGAAGCTGTTCCTGTCCCTGGCGTGACCGTCACAGGACGGCGTCCGCGAGCATGAACGCGGCCACGGCCAGGAGTGCCACGGCGAACGTCCGCTGGAGTGCGCCTGCCGACACCTTGCCGGCCAGGCGCCGGCCGTCCCAGGCGCCGAGCACCGCGGTCCCCGCGAACGGGGCGACGACGGCCCAGTCGATGTCCACGGTCGTGCCCGCGCGGGTCGCCAGTGCGGCCAGGGAGTTGACGGTGATGACCAGGAGACTGGTTCCGACAGCGGCCCGCATGCGCAGTCCGACGACGTTCACCAGGGCCGGTACGGCGAGAAACCCGCCGCCCACCCCCAGCACACCGGTCACCGCGCCGAGCCCCGCCCCGGTCCGGGCGACATGACTCGTACGCACCGGCACGTCGTCCGGCCGTACGGATGCCGAGGGCCGGAGCATACGGGCGGCGGCGAGGGCGGCGACCACGGCGAACGCTCCCGTGAGCACTCCGGAGGGCAGCCACCCGGACACCGCCCCGCCGATCGCCGCGGGCAGGAGTCCCGCCGCCGCGAACAGGGCACCCTCACGCCAGCGCACCGCGCCCTCACGGGCGTGGCTGACCAGCGCCGTCACGGAGGTGAGGGTGACCACCACGAGTCCGGCGGTGGTGGCCGCGGCCGGGCTGAATCCGAGCAGATAGATCAACGCGGGTACGGCGAGCATGCTGCCGCCACCGCCGAGCGCGCCGAGCGCAAGACCGGTGAGACCCCCGGCGAGCAGGGCGAGAACGAGGGCGCTCACGTGCGGTGAGCGGCGGTGTCGATCGCCGCTTCGGCGACCGGGCTGCCGTGTGCCGCGGGGTCCGGCGTGGGGGAGGCGCAGTCGGCGGCCGAGGAGGCGTTGGCCGCAGTGCGGGCGTCGGACCTGCCCGGCGAACCGTCGTCCGCCGCGTCGAGCGCGCCGGAGGCACCGTCGGCGGCAGACGAACCGCCCACCGCGATCTCCCCGCGCGACGAACCCCCCACCACCGCGAGCCCCGCCGCCTCCCAGGCCCCCATCCCGCCCAGGACGTCCACCGCGTCAGCTCCCCGCGCCGTCAGCAGCTCGGCCGCCTGCCGGGACCGCTTGCCCGAGCGGCAGATCGTGACCACCGGGCGGCTCTCCGCAGCCTCGGGAAGCCGACCGCCCGCCAACAGCTCGGACAGCGGGGCGTGCACAGCCCCGGGCGCATGCCCCGCGGCCCACTCCTCCTGCTCACGGACGTCCAGGAGTACGGCCGCCGTCTCGGCCCCCGTCCGCTCGTGAGCCTCCTGCGCCGTGATCCTCGCCATCGGGAGCCCGGCCGCGGCCGCCGAGGCGAACCCGTCGTCGACGGCGACCACGTCACGCCCCGCGGCGTCGAGGATCGAAGCGCCCACGCCCGCGCGCATTCCGCCCGCGCAGTGCACCCACACCGTGCCGTCCGGTATCTCCGACAGCCGGTCCCGCAGCCGGTGCAACGGGATGTGCACCGAGCCCCTGATGTGACCGCCGGCCCGCTCCGAGTCCCTCCGCACGTCCAGCACCACGACTCGGTGGGAGTCCTGGGCGGCCAGGTCGGCGAACGTGGCACGCGGGAAAGAGCGCGGCGTGTCCCCCTCCCGTATCCACTCGGCCGGAGAACCGGTCGCCGCCGCGGCGGGCCGGTCGATGCCGACGCGGACCAGTTCGCGCTGGGCTTCGGCGAGTTGGGCGGCCGTGGCGGCCAGCAGCGTGACCGGCTTGCCCCAGGGCATCAGCCAGGCCAGGTAAGTAGCGAGCTGCCCCTCGGCCTCGAAGTTGAACGACCCGGCCACATGTCCCTCGGCGAACGCGCGCCGGTTCCGCAGATCCACCACCCACTCGCCGGCCGCCAGCCGCGCCGCGATCTCCTCGCCGTCCGCACGGCGGGGCGGGGTCAGATCCACCGGCCCGGGGTCCTGCGCGTTCACCGGTCCCATGTGCGCGTAGTACGCGGGCACGTCGTCCAGCCCGGCGAGCAGTTCGGCGACGAATGTGTCGACATCCTTCACCAGCGCCTCGTTCGAGCCGCGCTCGTGCCCGATGGTCGTCGTCGCCCCGCCCTGCGCCTGCCCGGCGGAGCAGAAACTGCCGAAGCCGTGTGTGGGCAGCACCTCGGTCTCGTCGGGCAGCTCCGCGGCCAGCCGGTGCGCCGAGTCGTACTGCTCCCGCGCCAGCCGCCCGGTCAGCCCCGGTTCCACGAGATCGGGCCGCCCGACCGTGCCGATCAGCAGCGAGCCGCCGGTGAAGACGGCCGCCGCCCGCCCGGCCTCCTCCAGGACGTACGAGGTGTGATGCGGGGTGTGGCCCGGTGTGGCCAGCGCCCGCAGAGTCAGGTCGTCCTCGATCCGGGCCACGTCCCCGTCGGCGACCGGTGTCCGCTCGAACGCGACCCGCGCCCCGGCCGGCACCAGATAAGCGGCCCCCGTGATCCGGGCCAGCTGCAGGCCGCCGGTCACGTAGTCGTTGTGGACGTGCGTCTCGACGACGTGGGTGATCCGCACCCCGCGCCGGGCCGCGACCGCGATCACCCGGTCCACGTCCCGCGGCGGATCCACCACCACGGCGCTGCGGGCACCGCCCACCAGGTAGCCGCGGTTGCCCAGCCCCGGCACCTCGATGGTGTCGACGAAGTACACGACAGCACTCCTCTCCTCACGATAACCCGGGGTGGAGTACCCCCTGGGGTATGCGTTCCACGGTAGCAGAGGTACCCCGGGGGGTATTTTTTCGCCCGGATCCGGTGCCGTTACTGATCAGTCACGCGTAGGGTCGGAGGGACGTGCACCGGGCGACAGAAGGGGTCAGGACCATGGCGCAGGAGGTACGCGGAGTGATCGCACCCGGCAAGGACGAGCCGGTGCGGGTGGAGACGATCGTGGTGCCGGATCCAGGACCGGGGGAGGCGGTCGTCCAGGTGCAGGCCTGCGGGGTCTGCCACACCGATCTGCACTACAAGCAGGGCGGGATCAACGACGAGTTCCCGTTCCTCCTCGGCCACGAGGCCGCCGGTGTCGTGGAGTCGGTCGGCGAGGGGGTGACCGAAGTCGCGCCCGGCGACTTCGTGATCCTCAACTGGCGTGCCGTGTGCGGCAATTGCCGGGCCTGTCTGCGCGGTCGGCCCTGGTACTGCTTCAACACCCACAACGCGAAGCAGAAGATGACCCTGACCGACGGCACCGAGCTCTCGCCCGCCCTGGGCATCGGCGCCTTCGCCGAGAAGACGCTGGTCGCCGCGGGACAGTGCACCAAGGTCGACCCCTCGGTCTCGGCCGCGGTGGCGGGGCTCCTGGGCTGTGGCGTGATGGCCGGCATCGGCGCCGCGATCAATACGGGCAACGTCGGCCGGGGTGACACCGTCGCCGTCATCGGCTGCGGTGGCGTCGGTGACGCGGCGATCGCGGGCTCGAACCTCGCGGGCGCGGCGAAGATCATCGCCGTGGACATCGACGACCGGAAGCTGGAGAAGGCCCGCACGATGGGCGCGACCCACACCGTGAACTCGAAGGACGCCGACCCGGTCGAGGCGATCCGCGAACTGACCGGCGGCTTCGGCGCCGACGTCGTCATCGAGGCGGTCGGCCGCCCGGAGACGTACAAGCAGGCGTTCTACGCCCGCGACCTCGCCGGCACGGTCGTCCTGGTCGGCGTGCCCACCCCCGAGATGAAGTTGGAGCTGCCGCTCCTCGACGTCTTCGGGCGCGGCGGGTCGCTCAAGTCGTCCTGGTACGGCGACTGTCTGCCCTCCCGTGACTTCCCCATGCTGATCGACCTGCATCTGCAAGGCCGCCTGGACCTGGAGGCGTTCGTGACCGAGACCATTCAGCTCGACGAGGTGGAGAAGGCGTTCGAGCGCATGCACCACGGCGACGTCCTGCGCTCGGTGGTGGTGTTCTGATGGCCGTCCGCATCGAACGCCTCGTCACCTCCGGGCAGTTCAGCCTCGACGGCGGCACCTGGGACGTCGACAACAACGTCTGGATCGTCGGCGACGACCACGAGGTCATCGTCATCGACGCCGCCCACGACGCCGACGCCATCCTCGAGGCCGTCGGCGACCGCAGGCTGACCGCGATCGTCTGCACCCACGCCCACAACGACCACATCGACGCCGCGCCCGCCCTCGCCGACCGCACCGGCGCCACCATCTGGCTGCACCCCGACGACCTGCCGCTGTGGAAGCAGACCCACCCCGACCGCGACCCCGACGCCCATCTGCGCGACGGCCAGGTCATCGAGGCCGCGGGCGCCGACCTCCAGGTGCTGCACACCCCCGGGCACGCCCCGGGCGCGGTCTGCCTCTACGACCCGGGCCTCGGCACCGTCTTCACCGGCGACACCCTCTTCCAGGGCGGCCCCGGCGCCACCGGCCGCTCCTGGTCCCACTTCCCGACGATCATCGACTCGATCCGCGAGCGGCTGCTGGCCCTGCCGCCCGAGACGAAGGTCCTCACCGGCCACGGCGACCCCACGACGATCGGCGCCGAGGCCCCGCATCTGCAGGAATGGATCGACCGTGGCCACTGACGACGTCGTGCACCTGAACGGTGTCAACGTCCTGCACTGCGCGCCCGACGGACCACCGCTGGACGGCGAACGGTCGGCCCTCGACCTGATCGGCGACGCCATGGGCCGCGACGCCCAGGTGGTCGCCGTACCCGTGGCACGGGTCGCCGAGGAGTTCTTCCGGCTGCGGTCCGGTGTCGCGGGCGCGGTGATGCAGAAGTTCGTGACCTACCGGGTCCGGCTGGCGGTCGTCGGTGACGTCGGCCGCCACCTCGACGACAGCACGGCCCTCAGGGACTTCGTCCACGAGACGAACCAGGGCGGCCACATCTGGTTCCTGCCGGATCTGGACACCCTGGACGAGAAACTGCGCGCGGTCGGGTGACTCTCCCGTAAATCACGACAGAGGTTGTCTGGTTTCCCGGCCATGCTCGAAGAGACATCGGACACAACGGGAGGTCGGGCATGTCACAGCCGCTGGAAGGCAAGGTCGCCCTGGTCGCCGGGGCGACACGCGGAGCCGGGCGCGGGATCGCCGTGGAGCTCGGGGCGGCGGGCGCCACCGTCTACGTCACCGGACGCAGCACCCGCGCCCGCCGTTCCGAGTACGACCGCCCCGAGACCGTCGAGGACACCGCCGACCTCGTCACCGCCGCCTGCGGCCACGGCATCGCGGTCCCCACCGACCACCTGGACTCCACGCAGGTTCGCACGCTCGTCGTCCGCGTCGCCGACGAGCAGGGCCGCCTCGACGTCCTCGTCAACGACATCTGGGGCGGCGAGAAGCTCTTCGAGTGGGACAGTCCAGTCTGGGAGCACGACCTCGACAACGGTCTGCGGCTGCTCCGGCTCGCGATCGACACCCACGCGATCACCAACCACCACGCCCTGCCCCTGCTGCTGCGCCGGCCCGGCGGCCTGGTCGTCGAGATGACCGACGGGACCGACGCCTACAACCGCGAGAACTACCGCGTCTCCTTCTTCTACGACCTCGCGAAGACGTCCGTCATCCGCATGGCCTTCGCCCTCGGACACGAGCTGGGCCCGCGCGGCGCCACCGCCGTCGCGCTCACCCCGGGCTGGCTGCGCTCGGAGATGATGCTCGACACCTTCGGCGTGCGGGAGGACAACTGGCGCGACGCCCTCGACCGCGTCCCCCACTTCGCCATCTCGGAGACCCCGCACTATGTGGGCCGCGCCGTCGCCGCGCTGGCCGCCGACCTTGATGTGGCCCGCTGGAACGGTCAGTCCCTCGACAGCGGCTCGCTCGCGCGGACGTACGGCTTCACGGACCTCGACGGCAGCCGTCCGGACGCCTGGCGCTATCTGGTCGAGGTCCAGGACGCGGACAAGCCGGCGGACACCACGGGCTACCGCTGAGGCGGCGGGCCGCTCGACGTCAGGGCCCAGCGCGCCGAGTGGCCCGGCGGCAGCGCGAGATCCTTCCGTACGGCCCGGTAGTACCCCTCGCGTCCGATGCGCGCCGGTCCATCAGTGCCCCCACGCGGCCGGGCCGCGCGTCTGCGCGCGCAGGAGGGCCTCCATCCCCATCGCGGTGACGACCCAGGTCCGGGCCCGCTCCACCACCGTGGGACTGCCGAGCAGGATCAGCGTCTCCCCGGCAGGGACCCGCCGAAGCGGGCGGCGACCCGGTACGTCAGCGTGACGGACTTCTTCAGCGGGCCGCCTGCTCCCGCTGGAAGCGCGCGCGATCGCTGCGCACGACCGCCACATACGAACCGAAGGCGCCGCCGCGGCGAGGGGCTATCTTCGGCCCATGACCCACACCGAGCGGTTCGAGGGACACGCGGCACTGGTCACCGGCGCCGCTCGCGGTATCGGCGCGGCCGTGGCCCGCCGACTCGCCGAGGAAGGGGCGCGGGTACTGCTGACCGACCGCGACGGACCGGTGGTCGAGGAGACGGCCGCGCGCCTGCGTGCAGCGGGTCTTCCCGCACAGGCCCTGGAGTGCGACGTGGCGGACCGTACGGCCGTCGAGGCGGCGGTCGCCCACGCCGTCGACGCGTTCGGCTCGCTGGACGTCCTGGTCAACTGCGCCGCCCGGTGCACCCCGGAGACCGCGCTCTTCGAGGACGACCTCGACGACGAGTGGGCGCGTGACCTGGACGTCACCCTCAGCGGTCCGTACCGCTGCTCGCGCGCCGCGCTGCCGCACCTGGTCGCCTCCGGCCGGGGAGCGATCGTCAACATCGGTTCCGTCAACGGTCTCCAGGACTTCGGCAACCACGCCTACAGCGCCGCCAAGGCAGGCCTCGGCTCGCTGACCCGTACCCTCGCCGGACACGCGGCCGCCCGCGGTGTACGCGTCAACCTGGTCGTCCCGGGCACGGTCCGCACCTCCGCCTGGGAAGGGCGCGAGGACGAGCTCACCGAGATGCGGCGGCTGTACCCCCTTGGCCGGGTCGGTGAGCCCGAGGACATCGCCGCCGCGGTCGCCTTCCTCGCCTCCCGCGACGCCGCGTGGATCACCGGCACCACGCTCGTCGTCGACGGAGGCCTCACCGCGGTCAACACCGGCTTCCACGCGACGGTCCATCCGGACCGCGGGGCTTCGTCGTGAACATTGTCACCGTTCCGTCCCAGCGCGCCCTGCGGTACAACGAAGTGGCTCGAAGTCCTGTCTAGAGGTATGAGATCGCAGGACCTATGAAGGACCTATGAAGGGGACAGGGCCATGGGGGACATACGCAGACGAGGTGCCGTCGCACTCGGCATCACCGGACTCGTCGCACCGCTGACCATCGCGCTGGGCGCCGCGCCCGCGCAGGCCGCGAGCTGCACCACGCAGGCGGGGCCGTACCAGAAGAAGGTCGAGAAGTTCCTCGGCCGCCCGGTCGACGGCAGGCAGTCCACCGCCGACTGCAAGGCGATCAGGGCCTTCCAGACCAAGCACGGCATCACACCGAACATCGGCTACGCGGGATCCGTCACCTGGGGCGTGATGGACCTGATGAACAAGCAGAAGGCCGTCGGCGGCAACCCCAACAGGGACGGCAAGTGCCCGACCAACAAGGGCCGCATCGCCTGCGTGAACCTCACCCTCCAGCTGAGCTGGATCCAGGACGGCAGCAGGCTCGTCTACGGCCCGGTTCCGGTCCGCACCGGCCGCAACGGCTACGAGACCCGCACCGGCCTGAAGAAGATCTACTGGCGCGACATCGACCACGTCTCGTCGATCTACAACGTGCCGATGCCCTACAGCCAGTTCTTCGACGGCGGCCAGGCCTTCCACTCGGTGAATCTCAGCATGTGGAACCCGCCCGGCTCCCACGGCTGCACCAACATGACCCCCAAGGACGCCAAGAAGTACTGGTCCCTGCTGAAGACCGGTGACGACGTCTTCGTGTACGGCCGCAAGCCGGGCACCTGAGCCACCAGGCGCCCGGCGCGACGACACGGTCATGCCTCGGGCGCGTCCCCGAAGTCCGGGATCTCCAGCCTCGCCCCACCCTGCCGCGCCGAGTCGTGCGCGACGATGCCCGGCAGGGTGTAGCGGGCCGCCACCCAGGCGTTCACCGACGGCAGGGTGCGGGTGTTCACCGCGGTCACGAAGTCGTCCACCAGGAAGTGGTGGCTGCCCTCGTGGCCGTTGTGCAGGTTGTCGAACTCACGCGGCAGCCGCGCCCGGTCGTGCACCGGTGCCGACCCGGACGTGAACGCGGCCCGCAGGTCCGGCGCGATGTGCTGGAGTGACGGGTCGTCAGGAGCCATGGTGGGCTTGGGCTCAAGGAGCTCGCTGATGTCCTGCACGCCCTTCTTGTCCTGCCACAGCGCGACCGTGGCGAGCTGCTCCATGCTCGCTTCGGTCCCGAAGAAGCGGAAACGCGACTCCCGGATGTGGGAGGGGTAGCCCACCCGCCGGAACTCGTTCGTACGGAACGAGCCGCCGCCCGCCACCTCGAACAGCGCGGTCGCGTTGGAGAAGTCGTTGCCGAACTGGCTGACCTCCTTGTCGAACACACCGTCCCCGCGGTCGTCGACCACACCGATCGCCGACACGCTCACCGCGTGCGTCTGCCAGGCCCCCAGCACCCCGCCCACCGAGTGGGTGGGGTAGAGCAGCGGGGGATAGCTGGCGGTCTCCTTCCACTTCTCGCCGCCGCTGTACTGGTACGCCTCGTAGAACCCGAGGTCCATGTCGTGGACGTAGTCGCCCTCGGCGTAGAAGAGCCGCCCGAAGGCGCCCTCGGCGATCTGGTTGCGGGCGTGCACGGTCGCCGGGTTGTACTGGCTGGTCTCGCCCATCATGTACGTCAGCCCGGTCGCCCGGACCGCGTCGATGATCGCCGAGATCTCCTCGGTGGTGATGGCCATGGGCACCGCGGAGTACACGTGCTTGCCCGCGTTCAGGCCCTGGAGCACCAGGGGGCCGTGCGTCCAGCGCTGGGTGAAGATCGCGACCGCGTCGACCTCCTTCGACTCCAGCATGGCCTCGTACGTGGGGAAGGTGCCGGCCAGCCCCTGCGCCGAGGCGAGCTGCTCGGCCCGTTCGGGCAGCAGATCGGTGACGTACACGTCGCCGACACCGGGGTGGGCCTGGAACAGCGTCGCGAACTGGCCGGAGAACTGGCCGGCACCGACGATGCCGAGGGAGAACGTCATACGGGGTGTTTCCTTCACTGGTCGCGGGATCACTGCGAGAGGATCAGGTTGATCTGGTCGTTGGTCCGGTCGAGGCCGGTCACGGACTTGCCGTTGCCGAAGATGTCCTGCATGGCGGGGTGCATCAACGCGAACACGTCCGCCGCGTAGTTGGTGATCGGATAGGAGAAGGTCGTGAAGTCCCTCTTGTCGGCGACCGGCTTCGTGAAGGCCGTGACGTCGATGCCCTTCTTCCGGTAGGCGGCCACGGCGGCGGCGGTACCGTCAGGAGTGGCGGGGAAGACGATGCCGTAACCCCCCACCGTCTTCTGGCACTCGTCGGAGGACAGGTACTTCACCCACTTGCGGGCGCCTTCCTTGTTGCGGGCGTTCTTGGTGATGGAGTCGGCGAGGCCGTTCATCATGGTGGCCCGCTTGCCGGTGGGGCCCTCCGGAGTGACGGCGGTGCGCATGTCGAGGCCCTTGAAGCCGGCGTACGTCGAGATCATCCAGGCCCCGTCGAAGGCGGTCGCCGCCTTGCCCGCCGCGACCTGGGTGTTGGCCTGGTTGGACTGGGAGTTGTAGTCGGTGAAGGGCGCCATGTAGCCCTTCTTCGCCAGTCCGAAGTACCATTTGATGGTCGACTGGAAGGCAGGGCTGTCGTACCGGTACTTCGTGCCCCACCGCTTCTTGTCGGTGTAGCTCCAGCCGGCGGAGGCGGTGAAGTTGCTCCACTGGGTCTGGCCGTCGCCGTCGCCGCCGCCGTTGGTGGCCAGGCCGTACACCTTGACATTGTTCCTGTCGAAGCCGGGCTCGTCGCCCCGCTTGCCGTTCTTGTCGACGGTGAGGTGCGCGATGGCCTTCTCGAAGCTTCCGCCGTCCTCGGGGTTCCAGGCGAGGTCGCCCAGCTGCGCCGCCGTGAGCCCGGCCGCGTCGGTCATCTTCTTGTTGTAGAAGAGGGCGACGGTGTCCCAGTCCTTGGGGGCGCCGTAGCGGTGGCCGTCCTGGCCCATCCAGTTGGCCGCGAGCCCGGGCTGGTAGGCGGACTCGTCGACGCCCAGGTCGTCGAGGGGTTCGAGGACCTTCAGGTCGGCGAACTGGCCGAACTTCTGGATGTGGTCGGTGAACACGTCGGGCTCGGTGCCCGCGATGAAGCTCGCGGTGAGCTTGGTCCAGTAGTCGTCCCAGCCCAACTGGGTGATCTTCACGTGCAGTCCGGGGTTCTGCCGCTCGAAATCCTCGGCGCAGGCCTGGTAGGCGGGCTGCTGGTTGGAGTCCCACAGCCAGTACGTCACCGTGTTCGAGGAGGACCCGGCGGAGCCGCCGCGCGCACAACCCGTCAGGCACAGGGCCAGTGCGCCGGCCAGTGCGGTCAGCGTACGAAGTCGCATCACGAGTCCCTCACTTGATCCCGGTGAAGCTGATGGTGGACACGATGCGGCGGGCGAAGAAGCCGAACAGCAGCAGCATCGGCAGCGCGGCGATGAGCGTCGCCGCCATGAGGCCCGACCAGTCGACCCCGGTCTGCGGGGTCTGGGCGCGGAAGATGGCCAGCGCGACCGGCAGCACCCGTGAGCTGTCGCTGTAGGACACCATCAGCGGCCAGAAGTAGTCGTTCCAGGACGTGATGTACGTCAGCACGGCCAGGGTGAGGACCGGCGCGGACGCCATCGGCAGCAGCACCCGGAAGAAGATCCGCACCTTTCCGGCACCGTCCAGCAGGGCCGCCTCCTCGACCTCGCGGGGCACGTTCATGAAGAACTGCCTCAGGAAGAACACCGCGAACGGCGTCATGAACATCGTCGGCAGCGCGATGCCCAACAGGTTGTCGATCAGGCCGAGTTCCTTGATGAGTACGAAGTTGGGCAGCAGCGTGAAGATGGTCGGCACCATCAGCCCGGCCAGGAACAGGGCGAACACCTTGTCGCGGCCCCGCCAGCGCAGCCGGGCGAAGGCGTAGGCGGCCATCGCGGAGAAGAAGATCTGGCAGACGGTCACCAGGGTCGACACGATCACCGAGTTGAGCAGATAGCGCCAGAACTTCAGCCCGCCGCCCGCGCCGCCCTGCGCGATCGCGTCCTTCGTGGACTCCAGGCCCAGGGCGCGGGCGAATCCGGTGCCGGTCGGGTCCACCGGCAGCGGGTCGGAGGCATGGGCGGCGAGCCCGGAGTTGGTGGACAGCGCGGTGCGCAGGATCCAGTAGAACGGCAGGAGGGTCACGAGCACGATCGCGCCCATCGCCGTCCAGGCCAGGACCCGGCCGGGGGAGAGGGAACGGCGCCCGGTGGGCCGTATGCGTGTGGTTGTGGTGGTGGTCACGGCAGCCATGTCGACTCCTTCCGGTTCAGCCGAGGTCTGTCTGGCCGGCTCGGGTGAGCCGGTACTGCAGGACGGTGATCGCGCTCAGCACGACCAGGAGCGCGACCGACATCGCCGACGCGTAGCCGAACTGGAAGCGGCCGAAGGCCGATTGGTAGATGTAGAACTGGAGCACGTTGGTCGCGTTCGCGGGACCGCCCGCCGTGGTCACGGCGACGGTGTCGAACACCTGGAACGAACCGATCACCGTCATGATCAGAACGACGGCCAGGACGGGCCTGAGCAGCGGCATGGTGATCCGCCAGAACATCCGCCACTCGCTCGCGCCGTCCACCTTCGCCGCCTCGTACATGTCGTTCGGGATGGCCATGAGCCCCGCGAACAGCAGCAGCGCGGTGTAGCCGACGTGCCGCCACACGTTGATCAGGGCGATCGTCGGGATCGCCCAGGTCTCGTCCGCCAGGAAGGGGACGCGGTCGAACCCGAGCCCGGCGATGATCTCGTTGCCGATGCCGAGCTGGTTGTCGAGGATCCACAGCCAGACCAGGCCCGCGACGACGTTCGACATCAGATACGGCGTCAGCACGATCCCGCGCAGCAGCGGGGACTGGGTCAGGCGCTGCAGGAGCACGGCGATGGCGAGGGCGGACACCGTCTGGACGCCGATGTTGATGACCACGTACTCCACGGTGACCTTCAGCGACTCCCAGAAGATGGGGTCGTGGACCATCCGGTCGTAGTTGGCGAACCCGACCCACTCCGCCGGGGTCAGCAGATTGAAGCGGGTGAAGCTCAGATAGATGCCCCGCAGCGTCGGCCAGAGCAGGAAGACCACGAAGCCGATCAGGGCCGGGGCGATGAACACCGCGGCCAGGCGCCCGTCGCCCCCGCTCGCCCCGCCGGAGCCCCGGTCGGTGCCCGGTTCGGTCCGTGCCTCCTCGGAGCCGCTGAGCGGCAGCCGTGAAGGAGGGCTGCTGGAGGCGATCGTCATCGGGAGACTCCCTCGTCTGCGGTGGCTCGTCCTCGGCGCCACTTACTTTTGTCGCGAAAGAATCCACCCGTCAAGAGGTCGGTGAACATCTTTTCCGGACCGCCTTGGCCGCCGTAATCTGGGCACGTTGTTTTTACAGCGAAAGAAATCTTGTGGGAGTCTGACCTTCATGACCGCAGTTGCCGCCAGCTGGCTACCGCTGAGCGCCGGTGAGCGCTCGGTGGCGATCGAGGTGCTCGTCCACGGCCCGCTGTCGCGCACCGAACTCGCCCGCCGGCTCGACCTCTCCGCGGGCAGCCTCACCCGGCTGACCAAACCGCTCATCGAGTCGGGCCTGCTGATCGAGGTTCCCGAGGCGGGCGCCCCGGGAGAGGTGCGTCAGGGGCGCCCCTCGCAGCCCCTCGACGTGGTCGTCGAGTCCCGGTCCTTCATCGGCTTCAAGATCACCGAGGACATGGTCTACGGCGTCGTCACCACCCTCCGGAGCGAGATCGTCGCCCGCCATGACCGGCCCCTCGTCAGCCACGACCCCGCCGAAGTCGCCGATCTGCTCGCGGAGATGACGCGCGAACTGGCCCGCGCGTACCCGCGGCTCGCCGGCATCGGCATCGGCGTCGGCGGTTTCGTCCAGGAACGTGCCGTGGTCGGCGAGTCCCCGTTCCTGCACTGGCGGGACGTCCCCCTCGGGGAACTCGTCGAGGAACGCACGGGGTTGCCGGTGGTCGTCGAGAACGACGTCGCCGCCCTCGTCGAGGCCGAGACCTGGTTCGGGGCGGGACGCGGCCTCGACCGATTCGTCGTCCTCACCATCGGCGCCGGCATCGGCTACGGCCTGGTCCTCGGCGGCCGGCGCGTCCCCTACGCCGAGGAGGACCGGGGCTTCGGGCGGCACTGGATCATCGATCCCAACGGGCCCCTCACACCCGACGGCAACCGCGGCAGCGCCGTCTCCCTGCTCACCATCCCCAACATCCGCTATCAGGTGCACGCCGCCACCGGCCGCGACCACTCCTACGAGGAGATCCTCGCCCTCGCCGCGGCAGGCGACCCCATGCCCGCCCGCGTCATCGACGAGGCCGGGCGCGCCCTCGGTGTCCTGGTCGCCCAGATCGCCAACTTCGCCATGCCGCAGAAGATCATGCTCGCCGGAGAAGGCGTCGGCCTGATGGATGTGGCGGGCAAGACCGTCGAGGACGCGATCCGCTCCCACCGCCATCCCCTGGCCACCCCGATCGACCTGGAGACCAGGGTGTCCGACTTCCATGACTGGGCCCGTGGGGCCGCCGTGCTGGCGATCCAGGTGCTGGTCCTGGGTGTGGCCGAAGTGTGAAGCCGGTCATGCCTCTTGACAGATGGACGTGATCAGTAACACGGTCCGGTATGCCCTTTTCTGGCACGATTACTCACGGCGCCTTCACTTCCGTGGCCGTATGCTTCACACCATGTCCACCACCGTTGAACCCGTGACCGATCGATCGGCCGACGAGGTCAACGAGGAGATCCGGGCCCTGTGGCGCCGGGCGGGCGGGACACTGAGCGGCGAGCAGCGCGAGGAGTATCAGCGCCTCGTCCTGGAGTGGGCCGCCGCCGCTCCGCAGCCGGTCCGAGCGGCCTGACCCCGCGGACCCCCGCGGGGCATCACCGCCCCGTCCCTGGGCACCCCTGACGGGATGGGCCCTCTCCTCGCACTGACCTCGGCGGTCTGCTACGGCATCGTCGACTTCACCGGCGGCCTGCTCTCCCGCCGCTGCCACTTCGCCGCCGTCACCTTCCTGGGCCAGATCGGCGGTCTCCTTCTCGCGACCACCGCCGCGCTGCTCCTTCCCGCCGACGCCGTACATCCCGTCGACCTCCTGTGGGGCGCGCTGTCCGGTGTCGGAAGCGGCGCCGCCATGCACTTCCTCAACCGCGGCCTCAGTCACGGCGCGATGAGCGTGGTCGTGCCTGTGAGCGCCGTCACCGGGGTCGCCCTCTCCGTGGTGTGCGGAGTGATCCTCGGCGACCGGCCGACCGCCGTGGCCTGGCTGGGGATCGTCCTCTCCGCGCCCGCGCTCTGGATGGTCTGCGGCGGCGGCAAGGACGGCGGCGGGGGCGTCCCCGACGGACTGCTGGCGAGTGCGGGCGTCGCGCTCCAGTACATCGCCCTCGCCCAGGCCGATGCCTCCAGCGGACTGTGGCCGGTGGCCGCGGGACGGGTGGCCGCCGTACTCGTGCTGCTGCCCATGGCGGCACGGCACCCTCGGCGCCTGCGCCTGCCGCCCGCGCGAGCCGGTCAGGCGGTGCTCGTCGGTGCGGGCGCCGCCCTCGCGCTCGTCCTTTATCTGCTCGCCGCCCAGCGGCAGTTGCTGGCCGTCGCCGTCGTCCTGGCCTCCCTCTACCCGGCCCTCCCCGTGATCCTCGGACTCGCCCTGCTGCACGAACGGCTGAACCGGAGGCAGGTGGTGGGCCTGGTGGGGGCGGGGGTGGCGACGGTCCTGCTCAGCCTGGGATGAGAAGCCCTTGATGTCAGCCCCAGGTCGCCGAGTAGTACCGCTGGTACGCCTTGCGGTCCTGTTCCGAGCGGATGTACCGCGTGGCCACCAGCGCGATCAGACTCCCCCCGAGAACCAGCAGACCCGGTCCGACGTTGCGCGTGTCCGTGAGCCGGCTCAGCAGGGGCGTGCCCTGTGCGCCCTGCACCGCCGCCGACGAACCGGGAGATGCGGCACCAGGGGCGATCGAGCCCTGTGCGGAAGTGGCAGACGGTGCGGGAGAGGCCCCGCCGGCGGCGGCCGGGTTCGACACGATCAACCGCATGCCGAGCGCCGTCAGCGCCTTTGTCACGGGCTGGAAGAACGTCGTACCGCCCTGGGTACAGTCACCGCTGCCGCCCGAGGTGATGCCGAGCGCGATCCCCTCGGAGAACATCGGACCGCCGCTGTCCCCGGGTTCGGCGCACACGTTCGTCTCGATCAGCCCGGTGACCGTGCCCTCCGGGTAGTTCACCGTCGAGTTGAGCCCCGTCACCTGACCGTCGCGCAGACCGCTGGTGCTGCCGCTGCGGAACACCCGCTGCCCGATCGACGGATCGCCCGCGCCGGTGATCTGCACGCCCTTGCCGTTGCCGATGAACACGACCCCGGCGCCGTCGCCGGCCTTCCCGTCGGCGTACTGCACCAGCGAGAAGTCATTGCCCGGGAAGCTCTGGGTGACCGTCCTGCCGAGCTGGTTGGTGCCCCCGGTGTCCGCGAACCAGGTCGAACCGGTGGGGCCGCAGTGCCCGGCCGTGAGGATGAAGTCGCTCTGGCCGTTGGTGACGTTGAAGCCGGCCGAGCAGCGTCCGCCCGTCGACAGGATGGGCTGCGCCCCGTTCAGGCGGGGAGTGAAGGTGCCCTCGGTGCGTTCCATGCGGACGAAGCCGCCGATGCCGTCCGCGACCTTCGTCATCGCGGCCCAGTCGGACGCCGAGACGGTGCTGTCGCCCTGCACCACCACCTCGTTGGTCCGGTAGTCCATGGACCAGGCGGTCCCGGCGACCCGGGGGGCGGAACGCAGCGTCTTCGCCGCCGACTTGAGCTCGTCCATGCTGTGCCCGACGACCTTCGCCCTGGCGCCCGCCGCACGCACCTCGGCCGCCGCCTGCTCGTCGGTGACCGCGACGACCGGTTTGCCGTCGGTGCCGATCCACGTGCCGGCCGTACGGGAGTTGCCGAGCCGCGACACGAGCTCCGCCCCCGTCCGGCCTGCCTTCATGGCGTAGGTGTGCGGCACGGCGGTGGTCGCGGGAGGCTCGCTCGCCACGGCCCGCGTGACCATCACCCCTCCCAGGAGGAGTCCGCCGACTGCCGCCAGCCGTGTCACTCGCCGGACGACCCGTCGTCGTGCGTGCCTCATGCATGGCTCCCGAACCAGAACAAGCGGTGTCTGCACCGCGGGGCCCTCCGGTCGTTGAGTGCCCTCCTTGCATACGCGGCCCGGGCCGGGCGCGTTCACGACAGCGGGCGTTCGTGTGCGGTGGGATCCTGATGAGGCGTCTCAATCAGCCACGCGTGAAGGCGTGTTGGCCGGATCCCCGTACATGCGGGCCCAGCTCGGCGCGTCGCCCTGCACACATTCACGCTCGGTGGTGAGCCTGTGCCGACGCGACCGCTCGGTCCACCGGAGGCGACCCTGCGGACGCGGTCGGCAGGGACGCAGGCCGATCGATCCCGCACCCCCAGCCCGGCCTCGACACGGCCTCGCCCACCAGGCCGAACCGACTCCGCGACCCCTCCGCTCCGGCCGCACTCGGCGCCGGTGAGTCGTCCGCAGGCTGCCCGAAGGTTGCCGGCCCAGGTCTACGGCGATGTACGCGGCGCAGCCCGTCGACCCCACGGAAGAACACCTTTGCGATCCACGACGGAGGACGCCTTGCCGACGAGGCGAACGGGGAAATGCCCGATGACCCGGCCGGACCCGGACTGCTCCCGTCGCAGCCACACCAGCACGGACCGGTGTCACCGCGGCTTTCGACGCGCACCGCACCCGCGCCCGTCGAACATGTCCGCCTACACTTCCGTCATGGACGACACGCCGCTGGAGCGGCTTGGCGCGGGCAAATACCTGCTGCTCACCAGCTATCGCAAGAACGGCACCCCGGTGGCCACCCCCGTGTGGGTGGTCCGCGACGGGGAGGCGCTCGGCGTGTGGTCGGCCGCCGACGCCTGGAAGGTGAAGCGGATCAGGGCTCGCGGGGACGTCCTCGTCGGCCCGTGCGACCTGCGGGGCAACCCGACCGGCGACCAGATGCCGGCCACGGCGGAGATCTGCGACGCGGCCACCACCGCCCGCTACCGGCAGCTCCTGGCCCGCAAGTACGGCCTCTTCGGCCGGCTCACTCTGCTCGGCAGCCGACTGCGCAGGGGGCTGGACGGCACGGTCGGGATCCGCGTGACCTTGTGACGAACGGGGCCCGGTCGGACCGGGCCCCGCACAAAGGGTCAGCGCGAACTGCCGTACGGCAGAGTGCTCACGGCCGGTCGAGCACCGTTCCCGTCAGCACCGGCCGGTCGGGCAGCGGCTCGGCGTTGCGGTCGGTCAGCGCGACGCGCATCGACTCGGTCGGCTCCGCCACCTGGTCCTGGACCGTCGGCACCACGAAGTCCACGCTGGTGCTTCCGATCGGGATGTTCAGCCACACCCACAGGTTCGCGTCGGACAGCGGCCGCTCGGGGTCGGGCACGTCACCCGACCAGTCCTTCAGCCACTGAGGGTCCACGTCCTTGGTGGACAGTTCGGTGCCCTCGGTGACCGGAAGCACCCGGACCGGCTGCCAGATGTCCACCGTCACGGGCGCGTCGATGGACAGTCGCCAGGTCAGCGTCTCCCCCTCGGTCACCCGGTCCGCGACCGGCGACAGGGTGATCACCGGCTCGGGGTCGTCGTTCTCGACGGTGACCCCGCCCCGGTGCTTGCCGACGACGGAGTTGTGCACGGCCTTGACGGCGATGTCGTGCTCCACGTCCTCACCGTAGTTCGTGTCGCCCTTCACCACGACCGGCACGTCGATCGCGTGGCTGCCCGGCCGTACCGTCACCAGCCTGCTCTCGGACCGGCCGCTGTCGGGGGCGAGGACGTACACGCGGACCTGACCGCTGCCGTGCCCCGAGATCTTCACCGGGATGCGGTAGGTACGGGTGCCCGAGTCGCCCTCCTTGACGATCGTGCGGCCCACGTCGACGCGCGGGAGTGCGGCCGCCTTGACCGCGGGAGTGCCCGGCGCCCAGCCCCAGGCGTCCATCAGCCAGGCCCGCCCGGACCGAGAACGGGGCGTCACCTCAAGAGACTTGACGTGCCGCAGATCGAGCCCGGCCCGGGTCGCCGCAGTCAGCGGGACACGCAGCTCCTGCGCCCAGTAGGACGCGGTGTTCGCGGAGCCCGGCAGGCCCGCCACCTCGACCCGGCCCAGCGTCGCCCGGCGGTTCGAGGAGTCGGTGACGGCCACGTCGAACTTCGTGCCGGTCGTGTTCGGCGGTACGAAGACCCGCAGCGCGAGCTTCTGCGAACCGTGGAGCGAGAGCGGCTTGGCCGGAGTGACACGCGCGGCCGTGCCCGGCCTGGACCACTTCAGGTCCACCGCGCTGCGGCCGGTCTCCTTCTCGGTCTCCCACCACGCGAAGTGCGGGGACGAGCCGGGGGTCTCCGGGTCCAGACAGGCCACGGCCGGGCTCGGGTCGATCGCCGAGCACAGCCGGGCGCCCGTCACCTTGGGCCCGGCGTCCGGCAGGAAGCCGCCGCTGCGGCGACCGCCGACCGCGTGGGTCAGCACCCGCGCCGGGTCGGCGGACGGGGCCCGCTTGCCGGAACCGTCGAGGAGCGGCAGTACCCGGTCGTCCCCGGCGAGGAAGAGCCGGGCCGCAGCGGCGATGTACGTGGAACCCGCCTTGTGCTGCTGGGTGGCGGTCAGCCGGGTCGCGGCGCCCGGAGAGCACACGGGGTCCGGCTGTTCGGGGTCGGTCCAGAAGTCGTCCTGGGCCGGCGCCTCGGCCTGGCCCGGGGTCCACTCACTGTTGAAGAAGTTGTGGTTGGCGCCGACCACGTAGACCGCGCTGTGCAGCGCGGCGCCCTTGCTGACGCCGCGGGTGCCGTCGACGAAGTCCTCGCCCTGCAGGTCCGACACATCGCCGTCGCAGCCCGGCAGCAGGGTCACGGACGGCACGTCGGCGACCGGATTCTGGCCGAAGATCGTCGGTCCGATCAGCACGGTCCCGCGTATCTTCCAGCGCACCGGCCCCCGGTAACCGTCCTCGGCGGACGGCGGCGGATACAGGCTGTCCATGGCGGCCCGGTTGACGCCCTCGCCGCCGCGCGAGTGGCCGACGAGCAGGACCCCGGAGAGGTCGGCCTTCGGCGCCTGGCGTACGGCGGCCGGGGCGGTGGAGCGGTGGGCGGCCCAGTCGGCCCAGCGGGCGAGGTGCTGCCGTACCAGCGAGGAACGCGCCTGCGCGCCGGCGTCCTCGGCCGCCCAGTCCTGGGCGTTGATGCCGTTCGCCGAGATGGAGACCGTCACATAGCCCTGGGAGGCCAGCAGTTTCTGGTCGCGCAGATAGCCCTTGTCGCTGGGGATCGGCTTGTAGCCGTCCGCGCAGGGCCAGTCGATGGTCGTGTCGTCCTCGCTGCCCGGCTTGTAGCAGGTGGAGTGGCGGCCGTGCAGGAACAGCGCGAGGGGCCTGCTGCCGGTGGCCCCCTTCGGCGCCACCACCTGGGCGCGCATCTCCACCGGGGTGGCGAAGCCCGGCAGGCGCACGGGGGCGAGATCGTACGAGCCGGTGACCGTGCGGTACGAGCCGGGCTTCCCGGGGTCGACACCGTTTGCCGGTGCCTGCGCGGGGAGCCGCGCCCCCCGTGCGTCGGAACGGTCCGGTTCCTCGGCGGCGGCGTCCAACCGGCGTCCCGCGGCGGTGACTTGCAGGTCCGTCAGTCCGGTGGGTGCGGCTTCGTCGAGGGCGAGCCGGAAGGTCCGCCCGTCCTTCGCCGGCTTCGGCACCCCGAGCAGCCGGTCGCCGGTACGGAACTCGACGCGCGCGTCCCCCACGGGAACGGACTTCGGCGCGCGCCAGACCAGCGCACGCGCCCCGCGGTCCCCGTCGATCCGCCACCCCGGCGGAAGTCCGTTGTCGTTCGTCGCGCTCAACGATCCCGCGTGGGACGGCTGTTGAGCCTGTGCCAGTCCGGGCGATCCCGCCAGGGCCGCCAGTACCGCCACGGCGGTCACACATATTCGCCGGGCAGGGTTCAATGGTCTCTCCTCAAAACCCCGTGCGCAGACGTCCCGTCGGTCCCGGGCGCCTCTCGCGTCACGTAGGACGGGGGAGGGGTGGCTGTGGGTTGTCTGTGTGGAGCAGCGGTTCGCGGGCGAGTGATGCGATCAAGCCAGAGAGGTCGCGGGGACTAGCGGATCACCGGACGGGGGAAGCGCTTTCCATGAGCCGAACTCCCCACCTCCGCGCAGCCGTCGTCGGCACCGGCCACCGCGCCCAGCTGTTCACCCGGGCCCTCGCCGCACGCCCCGGCCACCGGGTCGCGGCCTTGTGCGATCCCAGCCCCACCCGCATGGCCTTCCACAACCGTCTGCTCGCCGAGGCCGGTGAACCCGCCGCCACCCAGTGGGATCCCGAACACTTCGCCGAGCTGCTCGCCGAGCAGGACATCGACGAGGTCGTCGTCACCACCGTCGACGCCGAGCACGACCGCTACATCGTCCCCGCGCTCCAGGCCGGCTGCCGGGTGGTCACCGAGAAGCCGATGACCGTCGACGCGGACCGCTGCGTCCGCATCCTGGACACGGTCGAGGCCACCGGCAACTCCCTCACCGTCGCCTTCAACTACCGCTTCAACCCCGTGCACGAGAAGGTCCGCGCCCTGCTCGCCGACGGCGCGATCGGCGAGATCCTCTCCGTGCACTTCGAGTGGCTCCTCGACACCCGGCACGGAGCCGACTACTTCCGCCGCTGGCACCGCGAGAAGCGGCACAGCGGCGGCCTGATGGTCCACAAGGCGAGCCACCACTTCGACCTGGTCAACTGGTGGCTCGCCGACGAGCCGCAGGATGTCTTCGGCTACGGGCGGCTCGGGTTCTACGGCCGTGAGGCGGGCGAACGCCACGGTCTGCGCCGCGACTACACCCGGGCCCACGAGGCCGACCCGGCAGCCGAGGACCCCTTCGCCCTCGACCTCGCGGCCGACGACACCCTGCGCGCCCTGTACCTCGACGCGGAACAGGACGACGGATACCTGCGCGACCGCAATGTCTTCGACGGGCCCGTCACCATCGAGGACGACATGGCACTCGTGGCCCGCCACGTCCGGGGCGCGACGATGACGTACCACCTCACCGCCTACTCCCCGTGGGAGGGCTACCGGGTCATGTTCAACGGCAGCGCGGGCCGGCTGGAACTGGAGGTCGAGGAGAGCCGCTGGCAGGCGCCCCGGACCAGGATCACCTCGGCGAGCGGCGCGTTGCACGGGGACACCGCGGCCGACCACGCAGGCGGCGCGCGTCTCACCCTGCGGCCCCTGTGGCGGCCCCCGGTCGAGGTGCCGCTCGTCACCGCCCACGAGGCGCACGGCGGGGGAGACCCGCGCATGCTCGACGCGCTCTTCGGGCCCGTGGACCCCGGTTCCGGGATCGTGAGCGGGGACCCCGGTGCCACGACGCATCCGACGGCCACCGAACGGGACGGTGCCCTGGCGCTGGGCGTCGGCATCGCCGCCAACCTGTGCTTCGCGACGGGGCAGCCGGTGCGGGTGCGTGATCTGATTCCCGGGGCGTGGTGAGGTCCGAAGGCCCCTGACACCACCTCGGTTGACGAAGGGTCAGCTCCAGGCGCGGTAGGGCTCGTCCAGCAGCTGGAAGACCGGCTCGCCACGGACGGGGTCCTTGGTGGTCGACATCCGTACCCGGTCTCCGCTGTGGATCGCGGCGGGCGGGCCCATGACCCGGCCCCGGACGACGAATCCCTCGGCCAGCTCGATCAGCGACACATTGCGGGCCGCGGGGGTGTTGCGGTGGACCACGGTGGAGTGGCGGACCGTGCCCACGCCCTCGCTGCGTTCCGTGCGCAGGTCGCCGCCCTGGCAGACCGGACACAGCAGGCGGTGGTACATCGCCGTACCGCACCATGTGCAGCGCTGGAAGAGGATCGCGTCCGTGGCCGGGGCGGCGGGTTCGAGTACGCCCGTGCCGAAGCCGGCTGCCTGACGAGCAAAGCCTGAGTGGTGGTACACGCTGGTCAACTCCCTGCGCTCGGCCGGAATCCCACGTGCTCGGGTAACCGTGCACGGATGTGCGCGGCTCCCTGTGCCACCGTGCACATCGTCAGCGTATGGCACTGAGTGTCGGCCGTAAAGGTACTCGGTACCCTCATCTTTCGGTGAACGTCTCCTGCGAGGCGTTCGTCCGTGTCGTCGAGGGTGTGCGGGTCCGTGAAGGCCGGGATTCGCGTCCATGCCGGCGTCGGCGGGGCCGCCCGGAGCGGGTGGTCCACCGCCGGTACGGCGCGGTTCCAGAGCTGAGCGGCCACCGAGCGGGCGGCGGGGTCCGCTCCGCCGTACGGGCCCGCGGCTCAGTCCGTGTCGAGCGTGGACTCGATCTCCTGGACCACCCTCCACAGCGGGGCGCCGCGGCGGGAGACGATCACGACCACGTCCTCGGGCGGCTCGTCGGCGGGTGGCGCGCCGGGCGCCCCGAAGGCGGCCTGCACATAGCCGAGCGCGTGCTCCACCGCCTGCTCGGCGTCGCCGTGCCCGTCCGAGCGCAGCCAGGAGCGCAGGGCGTTGTTGTGTGCCGCGGCCACGGCGGCGGCGATCACGTCGGCCCGGAGCGTCCCGTCGTGCAGCCCCTTCAGGCGCCCGCGCAGATACTCGGCGAAGGAGCGCTCGTAGCGCCACACCACGGACAGCTCGTAGGCGCGCAGACCGGGCACCTGCTTGGTGAGGCGGTAGCGCTGCACCGAGAAGGTCGGATTCTCGGTGTACATGCGCAGCACCAGCCGCACCGCCTCGCAGACCCGTTCCAGCGGGTCGCACCCGGGGTCGCTCGCGGCCAGGAAGGCCGTCATGTCGGTCAGGCAGCGCTCGTGGTCGGGGAAGACCACGTCCTCCTTGGACGGGAAGTACCGGAAGAACGAGCGGCGTCCGACGCCGGCGAGCGCGACGATGTCGTCGACGGTGGTCTGCTCGTAACCCCGTTCCAGGAAGAGCTGGAAGGCGGCCGCGACCAGCGCGTCCCGCATGGCGGGCTTGGTGGAGCTCATGGTCGCGAACGTAGCACCTGAACCGCTCGCATGGCACTCGGTGCAGCGTCAGCAGGGAACTGAGTGCTGTTCTTGTTCGCATACGAGGTCCTCTCGCCGGGACGCCCAGGACGACGGGGCAGCTCCCGGGAACGGGGCGGAAGCGCTGAACTCCCGGGCCCGTGGCGCCGTATCACTCCCCGGGGGACGGCGCAGACCTGTGTGCGCGAGACGGAAGGAGACCAGGATGCCGACACCGTCCGACCGAGGGGTGCCGCAGGGCGGGCCGCCCATCGAACCCATACGGGTGCTGCGTCCGCGACGCACCGACGCGCTCGCGGAACTGATGAAGGACATGCCGCCCCGAGCGGCCGTGCGGTACGAGTCGTTCGCGCTGCCCGGCCCGTCGTCGGCGGCCGAGGACGCGACCGAGGAACTGCCGCCCGTCAGGGACGACCGCTCCCGGCGGCCCCGTGACATCCCCAGCGGGCGGGTACCAGGACTGCGCCGCACGGTGATCGCGGCGGCCGTGACCGCGGCCGCGGTGATCGGTTTCGGCTGCGCGCTCCTGCTCGCCGGCCGCGGGGAGAGCACCGCCGCGGCGGCCCCGCAGCCCACCGCGACCGCCTCCGCGACCCCCACCCCGACAGCCTCCGGCGCCACCGACCCCGACGGTTCCGGCACCCTGCGCCAGGGAGACAGCGGCCCCGAGGTGAGTGACCTGCAGGAACGCCTGCGACGCATCCCGAACGTCTACGACAACGGCTCCACCGACGGCACCTACGACACCACCCTGACCGCCGCCGTGGCCCGCTTCCAGCTCTGGTACGGCATCCGCGGCGACGAGGACGGCGTCTACGGCGACGACACACGGCGTGACCTGGAGTCTCGCACCGGCGGCGGCTGATCGAAGAGGATGGCGGGCATGGACGCCTTCATCGACCGGCTCGACCCCGACATGTGCGTCGTGACCGCCGCTGCGGACGGCGACCGCGCGGGCTGTCTCGTCGGATTCGCCTCACAGTGCTCGATCGAACCCGTGCGGTACGTGGTCTGGCTGTCGAAGGCCAACCGCACCTACCGGGTGGCGCGCACCGCGCACCGCCTCGCCGTCCATCTGCTCACCCGCGAACAGCGTGGCCTCGCCGAGCTGTTCGGCGGGGAGACGGGCGACCGGACGGACAAGTTCGCCCGGGTCCGCCATCGGGAGGAGGCGGGCGGTGCCGTCGTACTGGAGGAGGCGGCGGCCTGGTTCGTGGGGACGGTCGTGCAGCGCGTCGAGGGGGGTGACCACGAGGGGTTCGTCCTGGAACCGGAGGCGTGGGGGGCGCGCGAGGACACCGAGGGTGCGAGGTTGCTGCGGCTGTCCGACGCGACCTCCATCTCGCCCGGCCACCCGGCGGACTGAGCCCGGACGCCCGTACCGCGGATGTCCCGGCGGCTCACTCCGGCCCGGACGGGACCCGGATGTCGACGACACAGACGTCGTCGCGCCGCTCGTCGTCCAGCACCGAGGCCAGCAGCGGGGCCAGGGAGCCGGGCTCGTCCGAGTGGTGGGTCGCGACGGCCTCGGCGAGCCGTTCCAGGCCGTGGTCGATGCCCTCCGAGGGCCTCTCGACCAGGCCGTCGGTGTAGAGCAGGATGCGGTCACCCGGCTCCAGCAGGCAGTGCGCCTCCTGGAAGTCCGGATCGGAGCAGGCCCCGAGCAGCATGCCGAACGGGCGGTCCAGATAGCGCACCTGTCCGTCGCGCACCAGCAGCGGTGGCGGATGGCCGGCCTGGGCCCACACCAGGCAGCGCTCGCCGGGGTCGTAGCGGGCCAGGACCATGGTCGCGGTGCCGTGGGAGTCCCGCGAGTGCAGCAGCAGGGTGTTGAGACGGGCCAGTGCTCCGGTCAGCGACGAGCCCGTGATGACCATGCCCTTGGCGGTGAAGCGCAGTTGGGCCATCGTGGCCACGGCGTCGATGCCGTGCCCGGCGACGTCACCGACCACGAACAGGGCGTCGCCGTCGGGCAGTTCGATGGCGCTGAACCAGTCCCCGCCGACGTGGATGCCCGACTGGGCGGGCAGGTAGGCCACTTCGACCCGCAGCCCGGCGAGGCTGACCGGCCGGGTGGGCAGGGGCAGCAGGGCGTGCTGGAGGCGGGCGGCCAGGGTCCGCTCGGCGTGCAGCACCCCATGCTGGGTCACGATCGCCTGCTCGCTCTCGACGAGGGCCAGTTCGGCGCTGCGCTGCGCGGTGAGGTCCTGGACGAAGCCGTGCACCTCGACGGGTTCGTCCTCGGTGTCCGTCACCACTTCGGCGACCATCCGCAGATGGCGCACCTCTTCCCCGGCCCGGATCCGGAACGGGACGTCGAACTGGCGCCCCGAGCGCACGAGTTCCCGCACGGCGTGGGCCAGTACCGGTGCGTCCTCGGGCAGCGCGAGCCCCGAAAGATCGGCGAGCCGGACCGGTCCGAGCACCGGGTCCCGGTTCATGACCTGGAAGGTCTGGGAGGACCAGCTGCCCTCGCCGGTGACCAGGTTCCAGTTGGCCCAGCCCAGGTTCCCCAGCCGCTGTACGTCCGCCAGGCGCTGTTCCTGCCGGTCGGAGGAGTCATGGCGGACCCAGGTGACGACCAGGGCGCCGCCGAGACGGGCCGCGTGCACCGCGTACGTGGACAGTTCGGGGGTGCCGTCCACGACCTCCTGGTAGGCGAACGGCTCGCCCTCGAACGGCACGCCGGTGGTCAGCGTGCGCAGACAGCCGTGCCACACCGCCTCGCCCGCGATGCTCGGGAAGCACTCCAGGATCCGCCGGCCGAGCAGCTGCCTGCCGGTGCGGCCCGCGACGTCGACCGTCTGCTCGGTGGCGGCGTCGATGCGGTAGTCCTCGACCTCACCGGAGGGGCCGCGCAGCGGCGTGAGCAGCATGGCCGGGCCGGGCAGGGAGTCGAACAGGGGCTGGGCGACGGCCGAGGCGGCGGCCCTGCGCTGCGTACGGGCGCCGAAGGACCGCAGCCAGCCGGCACACAGCCGGACGACGGACCGCAGGATCTGCCGGTCCTGCGGTGAGAACGGCCCGCTCCGCGCGCGCAGGATCCCGACGCAGACCTCGGCCCCGTCGCCGGCCGGCACCGGCAGCCAGGCGCGGGACAACCAGCGATCCGGCGGGTCCCCTATGAGCAGGTGCCGCTCCCGGTCCGTCGCGAAGTCCTCCAGCCAGCGGGGCTCCCGCGCCCGGAGCGCTTCGAGCGCGGCGATGCCGTCCAGCGGGGGAACCCGCGCCCACTGGGCGGCCAGGGTGGCGTCGATCCCGGCATGGCCGATCAGTTCGAGCCCTCCGGCCGGCAGTGAGCGGAAGAGCAGCAGAGCGTCGGCGTCGACGTCCGCCGTGAGCTCCTCCAGAAGACACCCGGCCAGGTCCTGGGGCGTGGCCACATGGACGAGGGCCTTGCCGAGGCGGCCGAGCGCCGCGAAACCGTCGTCCAGGTCGTAGGTGTCCCGGCCGCCGGGTTCGGTGGTACCGGGCCGGACGGACCGCGGCCCGGCGGGCCCGGGAATCGCGGACAAGGGTGCGCCGGGAACGGCGTCGCCGACGCGGGACTCCGTGGCGGCGCCGAGCGGAGGCAGGGAGCCGAGGGCGATCCAGCACTCCTCCAGCAGCGTGCGGTTGCCTGCCTTGGCGCGCTGGAGCAGCGCATCGCCGGCCGCGTCCGGGGTGCATCCGGTCAGCGCCATGATCGCGCCCTTGGCCCGCTCCAGCACCGCCGAGGTGGCCGCCTGGTCCCGCAACCGGTCCATCTCGGCGCGTTGTCTGGCCACGACCTTGGCCAGCGCGGCCATGTCGGGTGCGGTACCGGCGTGTGGGGGGCCGGTCGACTCGCTCGTCACGCGTTGAGCATCGCACATGCGCCATGTGCCGATCGCGCGCTTGTCGACACGCATCCCACACACCGGTGACACCGCGGGTTGACGAAACCGGCCGGGCCCCCGGTTCGTGACGGGTCAGTGGTCCGGCGGCGGGTACAGCCACCTTCGCAGCATCCGGCTCAGCACCGGCATCACCAGATACGTGAGCACCGGCAGCAGTACCACCGGGAACACGGCGGCCCGCAGCGGCAGGGGCCAGGCGGCCGTGCGGGGCGCCACCAGCCACTGGATCAGCAGGGTGCACGGGAAGGCGCCGAGGAATGTGGTCAGCACCATCTTCCAGCGGACCGGAGGCCGCACGGTGGTGCCGGGCAGACTGAACCAGGTCTCGAGCCCGGTCGTCGACTGCCGTTCGCTGCCGAGCTCGGTGGCGATGCCGTCGATCCGCGCATGCCAGGCCGCCCGCTCGTCGGACGCCAGCCAGGCCGTGAGCCGGTGCGCGTCGGACCAGCGCAGCACCGCGTGGAAGCGGTGGCCGTCCTCGGGACGCAGCCAGGAGACGCCCTCGTTACCGGGGAACCGTCTGGCGCAGCGGGTGATGCCCCGCGTCCACCGCTCGAAGTCCCGCTCCCGGCCGGGACGCACCTCCCACGTGAGGACCGTGGTGACCGGATCGCCGCGCCGTACTTCTGTGGTGCTCATGCTCACCACGGGTCCCACATACGGCGTGGGTCATGCCCCTCAGGGAGGGTCAGCGTCCGTGGTGGGCGACCAGGGCCCGGGTGACCGCGCGGATGCTGCGGGCGATGTGCTGGAGCTGGAGCACCTCGGCCGCGTACAGCTTGATGGTGTGCTCGATGACCGACTCCGGCAGGCCGAGCGCCGGCAGGTCCGCCCGGGCGGTCTGCAGCGCGGTGCGGGCGACCCGGATCTCCTGCTGGACCTGGATCTGCGCGTGCCGGGCGAGGAGCACGGTGTGCCGCATCAGGACCGGATAGCTCGCGTACCGCGCCGGCACCAGCTCACGCAGCCACTTGGCCGCAGATCGCTCCCAGTCGTAGCTGCCGGGCGTCTTGACCTGGCAGGGCCAGTCCGGGCCGGTACGGGTGGTGGTCCGCGTGGTCATCAGGGACATGGTGAATCGCTTCCGGGTGTGCGGCGTCGTGCGGGTGGTCCGACGGGTTGGGCGGCCCCGGTCTAGGGGATGACCGGGGCCGCCACGGGCTCGCGTGCAGGCGAGGCCCTACCGAACACCCCGGGCGCCGACGCGGGTAGGTGACGACGGCTCGGGATGTCCGCAAAGGAGCCCTCTCGGGCGGTGTGGGGGGTGGGGACGGGGACAGGGGTGCGGATGGTCCCGGAGTTGTCCCGGGGTGATCCGTGAGCAGTATTTATATATGCCGTCCGCTTGGCAAGGCGTATGAAAACATTCATGCTCGATTTATTGCGGATGGCCCCGTTGTGAAGGCGTATGACCGGGGTGCGAGAGGTCAGTCCCTGAGGAAGAACTGGTGCTGGTCGGAGATCTGCTCGTACTCCTCCAGCCGCGCCTGGGTGCGCTCCGGGTCGGCGTCCGTCATGGCCTGGAGCAGGGCGGCGGCGATCACGCCGGGTGCGGCGTAGGAGTCGAAGACCAGCCGGGATCCCGTGCCGGTGGAGAAGAGGACGTCCGCCTCGTCGGCCACGTGCCCGAGCGCCAGGTCCGTGACCAGGGCGATCTTCAGTCCGGCGCTGCGGGCGACCCGCAGGGCGGTGAGGGTCTCCTGGGCGTGCCGCGGCATCGAGAACGCCAGTACCCAGGTGCCGCCCGCCTCACGTGACTGAAGGAGGGCGTCGTAGGCGACGCTGCCGCCGCGGGTGACCAGCCGTACGTCGGGATGGATACGGCGTGCCGCGTAGGCGAAGTACTCGGCCAGGGACGCCGAGATGCGCAGGCCGAGGAGGGTCAGGGGGGTCGACTCGGAGAGCTTGCGGCCGAGTTCGATCACCTGGTCGGGGTCGGCGAAGTCGCGGCGCAGGTTCTCCAGGTTCTCGATCTCCGCGTCGACCGCGGCCTGGAGTTCGTTGCCGCGCGACTCGTCGTCGGCGACCGGTCCGCCGGCGAGGGTGCCGAGCGCGATGGACTGGAGCTTCTCCCGAAGGGCGGGGTAGCCGCTGAAGCCCACCGCGGCGGCGAAGCGGGTCACCGAGGGCTGGCTCACGCCCACGCGCTCGGCGAGATCGGTGATGGAGAGGAACGCCGCCTCGGTGATGTGCTCGATCAGGTACTGCGCGATGCGCCGCTGTCCGGGGGAGAGCCGGGGCCTGTCGAAGAGCGTCCTGAGCTGGGAGGCCGGGGCCGCCTCCGTCTCCGGTGCGGTCTTGCCCGAGGTGATCGCGGATGCCTGTGCGCGTGCCTGCTGCGGCGATGACACCGGGGCGCCTCCTTCGTCTGCCACGGGGAGTCAACATAACCCCCCCGGTGACCAGGGCCTGTACGAAAGCGTTGGGCTACCGCCCAGAAGGACGGATACGTGGCCGCCGTACGGGAACCCGCTCCGGCGCCCCCCTTCGACGACATCCGAGGAGCAGCCCCGTATGACCGTCCCCGAAAAGGACCGGCCCGAGCCGCGGACCGACGCGGACACGTCCGAGACCCCCGGAGGCAGCGGACGCACCTTGCGTGAGGCGTTCGAGGAAGCGCGGGTGGGACCCGAGGACTTCGCCCAGGAGTGACGCCGCACGCGAAACCGGAGCTATCGGCAGGAGAGACACATGGGTGCGCTGAGCGCGCTGGAACAGGCAATGGAGCACGGGTGGGAGGCACTGTGGGCGCGGGTCGTCGACCGGGAGCCCGTCGAACTCCTCGACGCCCTGCGGCGCGAGTGCGACAGCAACGTGGTCGTGTGCAGTGAGAACAGGGTGGTGGTCCCGAACGCGTACGACGTCGAGCTCGCGCACTTCGTCTACGACGAACTGGTGCGCCGGGGCAGCAGTGTGGGCCAGGTGCTCACGGACAGCCTGGCCCGGCACGGCGAGCGGCAGGGCTACGAATGGGCGGGCCCGCTCACCGTGCACATCACGAGGTCCGACCAGGTGCCCAACGGCCGTTACCGCGTGACGAGCGGGGCGATGCAGCATGTGAGTGCCGAGGGATTCCAGCAGGCGGTCCGCTGAGCGGACCCGGGTCACCCTCGCGGCGGTGGTCATCGACGGTAGATCGTGATCGAGTGACCGACCTCGTCGACCGGACGGCTGCTGTCGATCAACTCGGCCAGCCGGCCCTTCGCCTTGGCGACCGACGAGTCCGACACCACCAGCAGTCCGTGCACGTCGTCCACCGGCACCTCGCGCGGATCGGACGCCTCGATGCCGTAGGCGGACGGCACCCCGCTGCCCTTGTAGACGAGCCAGATCCGCTCGTCCGGGTAGCGCTCGCGCAGCCGGTCGGCGAGTCGGCCGAGGTCCTGGCCCCAGTCGACGTTGGAGTCGTGCAACCGCAGATGGGTGCGGGCCGGTCCGCCGAACGCCTCGTTGGAGTAGGGCAGATAGAAGGGAGAGGCCAGCAGTGAGCTGACCGCTACGAACAGCACGAGCGCCCCGGTCACGACCGTGGCCCAACGCCGGTGTACCGCGAGGACACAGCCGGCGGCCACCGACAGGAACATGGGCAGAAAGAGCACGTAGCGGGTGCCGAAGTCGCGTGAGCCCGTCATGGCCGAGGCGAGCAGCACCCCGGCGGGCACCAGCAGATACGGCGCGGCGGGCCTCAGCCGCCGTACCGCCACCAGCACGACGGCACCCGCGGCCCACAGTGCGAGCAGCCCCAGCGGGGTCTTCACCAGGAGCGCGGCGGGCAGGTAGTACCAGAGGTGCCCGGTGTACACCCGCCCGAACAGGAAGCCCTCCCACGGGTAGTTCTCGAAGTGGAACTGGATACGCATCCCGTCCGCGTAGGCCTGCGGGAACGGCAGCAGATCGACGAGGGTTCCCCGCAGCCCGTGCACCACCGGCACCTGGTCCTGGGACGTCCACCGCAGCCGCGGATCGACCGCGAGATACGACGCCCATACGACGGCGACGGCGGCCAGGGTCAGGACCGCGGCCCCGGCCGACACGTGCAGCAGCCGCCGGCGCGTCCCGTCACCGCGACCCGCGGTCCACACCGAGAGGGCGGCCAGCCCGAGCAGGACCGGCACAGCCGGCAGCGCGCTCATCTTCGTCGCCAGCGCCGCCCCCAGGGCCAGGCCGGCGAGCGGGACGTACAGCCGTGGCCGTGCTCGGGCCCGCCACAGCAGCCACACCGAGGTGAGCAGGAAACCCGCCATCGGCACGTCGAGCGTGGCCAGCGAGCCGTGGGCGACGACGTCGGGGGAGAAAGCGTACAGGGCGAGTGCCGCGAGCCCCGCCGCCCGTCCGGCCAGTTCCCGGGCGAAGGCGAACACGACCAGCCCGAACAGCAGCGTCAGCACGATCACAGGGAGCCGGGCCCAGAACATCAGCCGCCAGGGGTCGTTGCCCGACTCGTACAGCAGGTGGGGGCCCAGGTCGATCTGGGGCCCGTCGAACGCCGTGTCCACGTGCGGGTCGGCGATCGCCACCCCGGCGGCGATCACCAGTTTGCCGAGCGGCGGGTGCTCGGGGTTGTAGCGGATGCCCTGACCGTGCAGGTACTCCGCGGCCGTGGCCACGTAGACCGGTTCGTCGATCGTGGGGGTCTGCTGCACCGCGGTCGTCACCATGACGGCGGCCATCTGCGCGAGCAGCACGACGACGAGCAGCGGCACCAGCCACCGCCGGACCGGTCGCGGCTGTCGCACCTCGTCGTCGTGGGCCCCGGACCCGGGGACCGGGGCCAGGACCGTCTGCTGCTCGCTCGCCATCATCCGCCCCGCGGTGAGTCCGGCCGGGCGGTGGCGGGAGCGATCCGGAGCCACCTCATGAGGGCCACTCTCGCATCAGCTCCCGCCTCCGCGGCGGTCACCGCTTCAGGAGTCGTACCGACAGACCTTCCGCCGTGTAGACGGGTACGGCCCGCAGCGTGTCGGAGTTCAGTTCGACGCGGTCGAACTGGCCGCGCAGTCCTTGGCAGCCGAGGACCCGGACCGTGCGCCCGGCCGTCGGCGGCTTGTCCGCGTCCAGCTTCAGTGACAGGACGCTGCCCGCCCCGAGCACCGCGCGCCGCGTCACCTCCAGGACCGGCTCCTGGCCCGAGCGCAGGGTCAGCTCCAGCGCGCCGGACTCCTGGCTGTACGTGCCGTGGACCTGGAGCGACTTGCCGCCCAGCGTCAGCTTCCCGCCCTGCACCCGCACATCGCCGTGGCCGAGCGCGTGGGCCGAACCCGCGACCAGCACACCCTCCTTCAGCACGGTCCCGCCGGTGTACCGGTTGTGTCCGGTCAGGGTGAGCGTGCCGCTGCCACGCTTGGTCAGACCGCCACAGCCGTCGATGTCGTTGCGCCAGGCGTCGGCCGCGTGGAAGCCGCCCGAGGCCGCGTCCAGCGTGACGGTGACGTCGGCGTCGAAGGAGCCGTAACCGTCCGCCGCGGCGAACAGGTTGATCCGGCCCCACTGCTCGAAGCCGTCCAGCAGGACATAGCCCGAGGGCAGCCCGGTGGTCCGCAGCACCTCACGGCGCTGTCCCGCGTCCAGGTAGGGCAGCCGCGTCTCCAGCAGCACCTCGGCGCCCTTGGGCACGGTGAACGGCTCGTTGCCGCCGTCCCGGTGCAGTACGTAGGTCAAGCGGGGCTTGACGGAGCGGGCGTTGGCGTCCCGGTCCGCGTACGCGTCGGCGGCGTCGGAGTGGGCGTAGGCGAAGAGGGTGTCGGCCGTGGTGCCGGTCTGCTCGGTGAAGTACTTCAGCGCCTGCGCCCGTGCCGCGGCCTTGAGGTCGGCGTTCGCGGAGTCGGCCAGCGTGGCGGCGGCCAGGGCGGTGGCCATGATGCGGCCGCCCATGACGTCGACCGTCGAGTGCATGCCGGACATGATCCGGGTGTGGCTCAGCTCGAAGGCGCGGGTGACCAGTTCCTGGAAGCGCTCGGGCACGGCGTACGCGAACGCCAGGCCCGCCAGGTGGAAGGCGTTGGTGTGGCCGCTGGGGAAGCCGCCGTCGTCCACCGGGGAGGTGTTGCGCTGACGCAGCAGCTGCGGGGCGACGATCACCTCGGAGTCGTAGACCGGGAAGCCGAGTGCGTCCTTGGCGCCCGTGTCGACGACCTGGCTGTCCTCGTTCATGCGCCACGGGCGCGGGTACTGGAAGGCGTACTTGCCGGGGTTGCCGGAGGCGTACGGGCCGCGCACGGTGTCGACCAGCTTGGCCACCAGGCCGAGCGAGGAGTCGTAGGAGCCCGCGCCGAGTGCGGAACCCGCGGGGGCGTCGGCCGGTACGGCGTCGCTGATCGTGGTCGCCGGGGTGCTGTCGGGCGCGCTGGTGATCGAGGTGACCGCCTTGGCGCCGGACCGGTAGAGGCCGGCGAGCGGGCCGAGGCCGCCGATCATGGCGTAGCTCTGGTGCTGGCGGTCGTAGAGGAAGGCGTCCTTCGCCTCCGCCTGGGTGCGCGCCTTGGTGACGCGGGCGCAGTAACGCATGTTGGCGCGCAGTATCTCGGGCCGCAGCGGGGTGCCGGTGTTCCAGGCGCCGCCGGTCTTCCACACCCGGGCGAAGCCGCCGAGGGCCCGCACCACCGCGTTGGTCTCGGGCGTCAGGTTCGCCATGACGTTGGACTTGTAGTCGTCCACGAACGCGAGAGGGGCGGTGGCGGCCTTGGCGTCCGCGGCGCCCAGCCAGGAGGCGAAGGTGGGCGCGGCCAGGACGCCGGCCGAGGCACCCAGGGACGTCTTGAGGAACCCCCTTCGCCTCATGGCGCGTTCGGTGAGCGGCGCGGGGGAGTGCTGCCCGGCGGATGACGGCATGGGTCTGCCTCTCTCTGCAGTTCTGCGGCCGTACGGCCGGGGAGGTGGTGCGGATGCGACTCATGATGCGCTGGACGGCCTGTGCGGCGAATGCGCTTTCTGAAGTCGTACGAGCGAAGATCTACGGGCGAGTCATGTCGGACCGGAGGAGACTCGGCGTCCGGCGGATGTCACAGAAGTGAACGGGCCATCGCCACCGCGCCGTCCACCGGCGGTGCCCGCAGGGGGCGCGGCCGTGCCGACGGCACACCGTCGGCCAGCGCGGACGCGAAGGCGTCGTACAGCGACGGCTGGGCGAGGACGGTACTGCCCGCCACCACGACGTCGTCGACCACCACCCCGCGCGCGGCGAGCCGTTCGACGAGCGCGGCCAGGGCGCGGCCCGCCTCGGCGATCACGGTGCGGGCGAGCGGGGATCCGGCCTCGGCGGCGGCGAAGACGGCCGGGGCGTGTCGGCCCCAGTCGGCGGAGGCGGCCGTGGCGTGCTCCAGGGCGGCGCCGAGCGCGGGTACTTCGGGGACGTCGAACCCGGACAGCAGGCCGAGCGCGAGCGGATCGGGTTCTTCGCCGCGGTCGTGCGCCGCCCAGACGGCTCGTACGGCCTCGCGGACGAGGCCGGCGGCTCCGCCCTCGTCGCCGAGGAGCGCGCCCCAGCCGCCGACCTGGACCGGTGTGCCGTCGGCGAACCGGCCCACGGCCACGGATCCGGTGCCGGCGACCAGGCCGACGCCCTTGTCCAGTCCCGCCGCCGGGACGAGGAGTTCGGCGTCGCCCACGACCAGCGCGGGCGCGTCGAAGTGCAGTTGGAGAGCGGTGCGGATCTGCGCGCACTGGCGCGGGGTCTCGCAGGCGTGCCCGCCGACGGCGAGGGCGGACGGGCGGGTGCCCTCGGGAAGCGCGTCGGCGGCCAGCGCGGCCAGCCACCCGGCGGCGGCCACCGGGTCGTGGGGCCGCCAGCCGCTGCTGGAGCGGACGTGGTCGGCGACAAGGGTGTCGCCCGCGAACGCGCGGAACTGTGTCTTGGTGCCGCCCACGTCGATGCCGACAACCAGGGGTGCGGTGTCCTGCACGGAACCTCTTTCGTCGTTGCGCTGTGTGCTGCGACGGTGGGCGAACCGTGCCTGAGAGCAAGGCAGTTGAAGAACTAGGGAAGCCCCGGGACGGGCCTCTGACGGACCACGGCAGGCGAGTACCGTGACGTTCGTTAGGAAGTTAACTAACGAAGTACAGTGCGTGTCAATAGGCGTCACGCACCCGACTTCCCGGGCCCCCCGCCCCGGGCGGGAACGCATGACGCCGGAGCAACCCATCGCTGCCTCCCGCCGAGCCGATCGGCCCGGGAGAGCGGCCTGTGACCTGGGGGAAGTGTGGAACACGACGTGGCGAGAGCCCCCCGTCTGACCGAGAGCGCCGGCGCGGTATTCGCCGTGCTGGCCCAGGCCGGCACCGCGACCCGGCCGCAGCTGGCGAGCCTCGCGCGGCTGTCCAAGCCGACGGTCTCCTCCGCCGTCGCCGAACTGGAGGGTGTGCATCTCGCGGCCCACTCCGGCACCTCCTCCGGCGCCACGGGCCGCAGCGCCGCCGTCTACCGCCTCGGCCCGGCCGCGGGCGCCGTCCTCGCCGTCGACCTCGGCCCCGCCCTCACCCGGGTCCGCGGCTGCGCCCTGGACGGCACCCTGCTCGCCGAGGCCACCGGCCCCCGGGACGAGGCCGCCGACGTGGTGCGCGACGCCCTGTCCGCGCTGCCCGCCGACGCCCCGCTGCGCACCATCGTCGTGGCCGTCGGTGACGTCACCGCCCCGCAGCGGATGCGTCCCGCCACGGCCAAGGCCGGACCCGTCTTCGACGCGGTGACCGTCGCGCTGCCACCCGGGGTGCCCGTCCACCTGGAGAACAACGTCAACTGCGCCGCCCTCGCCGAACTGCACGAGGGTGCGGCGCGCGGCCGGCACACCTTCGGCTACCTGCGCATCGGCGTCGGTATCGGTCTCGGCATCGTCGTGGGAGGCCATGTGCTGGCCGGGGCCAACGGCGCCGCCGGAGAGCTCGCCAGGCTGCCCTACCCCTGGGACGATGACCTGGAGCCCCGCCACGAGGCCCTGGAGGAGTACATCGGGTCGCGCTCCCTGCTGCGCAGGGCCGCGGCGGCCTGGCCGGAATCCGACGGCGCCTGCCCGCGCAGCGCCGAGCAGCTCTTCGCCCTCGCCGGACAGGGCAGCACCGCGGCCCGCGCGGTCGTCGACAGACACGCCGTGGACGTGGGCCGGCTGGCCGCCGCCGTGACCGCCGTACTGGACCCGGGACTGCTCGTACTGGGCGGCAGCACCGGTGCGTTTCCGCAGCTCCTGCCCGGTGTGCGGGCCGAGCTGGAGCGGCTCAGTTGGCCCACCGAGGTGGTCAGCAGCCAGGTCGGTGATCTCGGTACGGTCGTGGGTGCCGCCCGGCTCGCGGTCGCAAGAGGAGTCCAAACCGTGACCCAGGCGGCGCGGACGAAGGATTGACGGTTTCGGACTCGGTCTGCCAATGTCCGGACAAGCGCTTTCTAAGTCGGCCGGGACGCCGGCTTGGGCGAGCGTCCCGCCCGTACTCGACGTACGGCAACCGCACGAGGGCGTGCCCGTGCGGTGGCGGCCACAGCGGCCGGGGACCCTCGCCCGTCAGGATGACGCGGCCGGGCGAGGCCGCGCCCTCGGAAAGCAGCCCTTCCTGCAAAATGCACCCGTGCCGCCTCGGTCGGCGCCGTGCTCCGTCCCCTACGACGAAAAAAAGGGATCGAAGATGACCACTGTGGGTGTGCGGCGCTCTAGCCGTCTCGGCCGCGGCGGCACGCGCCGCCTGGTTTCCCTCGCTGCCGCTCTCACGGCAGGTGCCCTGACGCTCACCGCCTGTGGCGGGGACTCCGGCTCCGGCGGCACGTCCAAGTCGCTGACGTTCTGGATCTCCACGGTTCCGGGGCAGGACGCGGGCTGGAAGAAGATGGTGGCGCAGTACAAGAAGGAAACCGGCGTCAACCTCAAGCTCGTCAACATTCCCTACGACGGCTACACCACGAAGCTGCACAACGCCGCGCAGGCGAACTCCCTGCCCGACGTGGCGGCCGTCCCGGCGCTGGACCCGATCTGGTCGAGCAAGCTGCTCGACCTCAGCTCCATCGCCGACAAGAAGAGCAACAACATCAACGCCAACTTCCTGGCGAAGGACTCGTCCGGGAAGGTGCTGTCCATCCCCTCGGACGTCACCGCGTCCGGACTGTTCATCAACAAGTCGCTGTTCGAGAAGGCCGGCGTCTCCTTCCCGACCGAGCCGTCGAAGACCTGGACCTGGACCGACTTCATCGCCGCGGCCAACAAGGTCCGCGAGAAGACCGGCGCCAAGTACTCCCTGACCTTCGACCAGTCGCCCTCCCGGCTGCGCGCCATGGTGTACGAGATGGGCGGCAAGTACGTCCACGCCGACGACTCCGGCAAGTTCTCGGTGGACGCGGCGACCAAGAAGGCCGTGAACACCTTCGTCGGCTGGAACGACGACAAGACCATGCCGAAGTCGGTGTGGACCAGCGGCGCCGACCCGTCCGCGATGTTCCAGAGCGGTGACGTGGTCGCGTACTGGTCCGGCGTGTGGCAGGTCGCCTCCTTCGCGGACAGCATCAAGAAGTTCGAGTGGGCGAGCGTCCCGACCCCCGCCCAGCCGGTGCAGGCCAGTGACGTCAACAGCGGCGGCATGGTGGTGGGCTTCAACAACAACGGTGACGCGTCCAAGGCCGCGACGAAGTTCCTGTCCTGGCTGTACGAGCCGGCCCACTACAAGGCCCTGTGCGAGGCGTCCGGCTTCCTGCCGGTCGAGAGCGGTCTGAACCCGACGTACCCCTTCAAGTCCGAGGCGGCGCAGGCGGCGTTCAAGCTCTACAACCAGGAGATCCCGCTCTACGCCCCGATCTCCGGCTACTTCAACGGTGCGCAGACGAACTGGGTGCTGAAGGGCAAGAGCCTGACCGAGGACCCGACCAAGACGGAACTCGGCAAGGCGATCAACGGCCAGCAGTCGGCCGACAAGGCCCTGCAGAACATCGTGGACGGCTACAACCAGCAGGTCGGCGGCTGATCATAGGCCGCAAGCACCCGGGCGGCGGAGTACCGACCCCGCCGCCCGGCCCCGGCCGCCCACGTGATGCCGGGCTCATGGCCTGAGCCCATCGCAATCCCTTCCACCAGCACGGAGTCAGGAAGATGACAAAACGCGCCTCGGACGTGTCCGCGAGCCCGCCCAGGAGACGCAGTAAGTACACCCTTGCGCCGCTCGTCCTGATCGCGGCCAACGTCGTGCTCTTCGCTCTGTTCTTCGTCTGGCCGGCGGTGATCGGGCTCGTCTACTCCTTCACGAACTACACGGGTGTGGGGGTGTTCCAGTGGGTCGGGCTGGACAACTACCACAACCTGTTCGGGGACTCCACCTTCTACGACGCGCTGTCCCGGACCCTGCTGTACACCGTCCTCTTCGTCCCGCTGAACTTCGTGGTCTCGCTGCTCGCCGCCAACCTGGTGGTGAGCAAGCACGCCAAGGGCGGCTCGGTCGCCCGCGTCCTCTTCTTCATCCCGTGGCTGCTGTCGCCCATCGTCGTGGGTGTCCTGTGGCGGTGGATGTTCGGCGAGAACTTCGGACTGGTCAACTACGTCATCGAGAAGTTCGGCGGAGACGCCGTTCCGTGGCAGTCGAACGCGGACCTCTCGTTGCTCGTGGTGGTGATGGCCGCGGCCTGGGCCTGGACGGGTTTCACGATGCTGCTGTTCATCGCGGCGATCAAGAACGTCCCGGTGTCGTACTACGAGGCCGCCTCGCTCGACGGCGCCGGCCCCTGGCGCCAGTTCTTCAGCATCACCCTGCCGAGCATCGCGCCCACCTCGTTCATCGTCATCCTGCTCAACACGATCAACGCGATGAAGGAGTACCCGGTGTTCGTCGCCCTCAACAACGGCGGACCCGGCACGTCGAACAACCTGCTCGTCCAGTACATCTACGAGACCGGCTTCAAACGGGGCCAGATCGGCTACGCGAGCGCCGCGTCGTTCGTGCTCATGCTCATCCTGATGGCCGTCGCGGTCGTCCAGCTGATGGTCAACCGGCGGGTGGAGAACCGATGACAACCACAGACATCCCGCGCCCGGCCGACGTCGACTCCGGACGGCGGGGCTCCAGGAAGCGCCCCCGCAAGACGGCCACCGGAGGGCTCCGGCAGGCGGTGTCCGCGACGACACTGCTGTGGATCATGGCCTGCCTGTACGGGTTTCCGGTGCTGTGGTTCGTCCTCAGCGCCCTCAAGCCGGCCAGCGACCTGTTCTCCTATCCGCTGACGCTGGTTCCCCACAACCCCACCCTGTCGGGTTTCAAGGCCGCGTGGGAGAGCGCCAACTTCTCCCAGTACTTCATCAACACGGCCATCGTGTGCGTGATCACGACGATCCTCACGGTGGGTGTCAGCTGCTGCACGGGGTACGCGCTGGCCAAGTACGACAACAGATGGCTCAAGGCGTTCTTCATCTGCATCCTCGCCACCACGATGCTGCCGAGCGAGGTCATGCTCGCCCCGGAGTTCCTGGTGGTCCGAAACCTCGGCCTCTACAACTCGTTCGCCGGCATCATCCTCCCGGCCGTGCTCACGGCGACCGGATGCTTCATGTTCCGCCAGTTCTTCCTGACGGTTCCCGACGAACTGGTGGAAGCCGCACGCATCGACGGCGCCCGCGAGCTGTCGATCTTCCTGCGGATCATGGTGCCGCTCTCCCGGCCCATCATGCTGACCCTCGCCATCCTGTCCTTCCAGTGGCGGTGGAACGACTACATCTGGCCGCTCCTGATGCTCAACGACCCCAACAAGTTCACCGTGCAGATCGGCATCCAGAGCATCGTCGGCGCGCAGAACATCAACTGGTCGGTACTGCTCGGAGCCTCGGTCATCTCGATGATCCCGCTGATCGCCATCTTCCTGGTCTTCCAGCGCTACGTCATGGGCGCCGACATCAACGCCGGACTGAAGGACTGACCTTGGCCGCCCCGCTCGACCACGAGTTCGTCCGGTCGGCGGCCCGCGCCGCCGACCGGCTGGCCGCCCCCCTGGTGGACGGCCCGGACGAGGACCCCGCCGGTGTGACCCATCGCGTTCTGGCGCGGCGGGTGAAGACCCTGGTCGCCGCGTACCGTTCCCCGGACTCGGCCCTGCACGGCAGCTGGCGGGCCGTCGCCGCCGCGCTGACCCACCTCCGTGCCCTGCTGGCCGCGCAGACCACCACCGGTCTCTTCGCCGGCGGCGACAACGTGCAGTCCCCGCCGGACTCCGCGTTCACCGTCAACGACGTGTGCGACGCCCACGTCCTCGCCGCCGCGGCGGGGCCGGAACTGCGCGAGGTCACGGCCGCGCTCGCCGAGATCGCCGGCGCCGCCACCACAAGTCTCCTGACCGGTGGGGTGCACACCCCGAACCACCGCTGGGAGCTGTCCGCGGCGCTGGCCCGGCTGCACCGCTCGTTCCCCGACGACCGTCTCCTCGACCGCGCCGAGGAATGGCTCGCGGAGGGCGTCGACATCGACGCGGAGGGCCTGTACTCGGAACGCAGCGCCGTCTACGCGTCCCTCGTGACCAACCCGTCGCTGCTGTTGCTGGCCGAGGTGCTCGGGCGTACCGACCTGCGGGACGCCGTCGAACGCAACCTCGCCACGACCCTGGACCTGATCAGGCCGGACGGCACGGTGGAGACCGTCCACTCGCGCCGCCAGGACCAGAAGCTTACGTTCCCGCTGTGGCCCTATCTGCCGCACTACCGGCTGCTCGCGATCCGCACCGGCCGGGGCGACTTCGCCCGCGCGGCCCGCCTGGCGGCCGCCGGCGGCATCGACGACCCCGACCTGCTCGCCCAGACCCTCCTCACCCCGGATCTGTGCCGCCCCCTGCCGGCCCCGGACGCGGAGAAGCTCCCGCGCGACCGGTACCTCCCCACCGCACGTCTCGCCGCACACGTCTCGGCCACCGCGCACACCGTGGTGTACGGCGGCTCCGACGTGCCCGAGCACCGGCGCATCCGCTCGGGCCTCGCCTGCAACCCCACCTTCCTGCGCCTGTTCGCCGGTGCCGCAGTCCTCGACGCGGTCCGGCTCTCGCGGGGGTTCTTCGACCTGGGCCCGTTCCGCGCCGCCGACATGGAACAGCTCGCCGACAACCGGTACCGGCTCACCGAAACCCTCACAGCCGCCTACTACCAGCCGCTCCCGAAGGACCGGAGGCGCGACGACGGCGCCTACCGCCTGGTGGACGAGGGCCGCTTCTCAGCGGCGATGGCCTTCCCCGACCGCCCTCGGGACGAGGTCTCCCACACGACCCGAGTAGAGGTCGGCCTGCGGGAGGACGGGGCCGACCTGCGGATCGACATCAGCGGCCCACCGGTGCCCTGGGCCCTCGAACTGACCTTCCGGCCGGGCGGCGAGCCACAGGGCGCCGTACCGCTCGGCGACGGAAGCTGGTGTCTGACGACCGAGCCGTTGATCTACCGCGTCGGCGACGACGAGATCCGGGTCGAGGCCGCCGTCGAGACGGGCGGACCGCTCGCCGGACCGGACCGGAGCGACGTACTGCGCTACGACCCGGGGCAGGACCACACCGTGGTCGGCGGCACCGACGCGACGACCGGGAACCGCGTCTACCTCGGTGGGCACGGACCGCAGGCACTGACCCTCACACTGCGCGCCACATCTCAGGCATGAAGGGCTGATCTCCTTGCACCTCCCACGCCAGCTCGGGCCGCTGCACGACCTGCCGGACACCCCAGAGGCGTACGACGCCGTCCTCGCCGACGTCACCGAGCAGGCCCTCGCGCGCCTCACGCCCGAGGGCAGCCTGGAACACCCCGACTGTGTCGACGACATCGGCGACACCTCGCTCGGCATCACCTCCCTGCTCGCGTTCGCCTGGCGGCGCGGCAAGGACCCGAGGCTGCCGGAGGCGGTCGGCCGCAGCCTCGCCTTCCATCTGCGCGAGCGCGTGTACACCGACGACAACCCGGGCTACCCCAACCTGAAGGTGCGCAACTCCGGTCTGCCGTACGCCCGTTACACCCTGGCGGCGGGCGCCCACCCCATCGGCGACTGGCCCAGCACGGTGTGGGCGCTGCTCCAGGCGGTGAACGTCCTCGACGCCGCGGACGGTCTGGTCGACGACGGACAGCGGGCCGAACTCCTCGACGTGGCCCGCGGATACTGGCGCTGGCTGACCGAGGCTACCTTCTTCAACCCGCAGGAGGCAGGCAACCAGGCGATCGGCTGTGTGGTCGGCGGCCTGATGCTGGCCGCCCATCTGCCCGGGGCAGAAGGGGAGTCGGTCCGCGCGCGGGCGCTCCAGCTGTACCGCGAGGAGATCCGCGCCCACCGCGTCACCGACCGCGGCGCGGCCCTGCCCCCCGAGCACGGCGGGGCCTACGACAACAACTACGGCCCGATCTCCCTGTCCTTCCTCGCCCAGGCCCACCGGATCAGCGGCGAGGCGATGTTCGCCGAGGACGGCGACACCCTGGCCCGCTACCTCGACGCCCGCCTGACCAACGGCGGCTTCGACAACGGCGGCCCGCGCTACAGCGAGCAGCACTCCGCCTTCGAGTCGGTCCTCGGCCTGCGCTACTTCGGCGCCCGCATCGGCGCTGACCTCGGCCGCTACCGGGGCGACAGCCGCTGGGCCCGCCACGCGGTCAAGGAGGACGGCGGGGTGGACGGCCACTTCGCCTGGATGCTGGTCTGGCAGATCCAGGACACCTCACGCTGGCACCGGCAGCCGTCCACCACGACCGCCCGCCACCAACTGCGGGCGGGCACGGTCTCCGTCGCCTTCGACTCCAGGATGACCCCGGCGGTCGTGGAGGCCGCGGGCACCTACTACCTGCCCGCGGCCGTCAACCGCCAGCACGGCTTCGGCCCGGTCGTCGACGGCTTCCTGCTGTGCCGTCCCATGGGCGAGGTGCGGGTCCGTGACGTGCGCACCGACGGACTCGCGGCCAAGCTGGTCACCAAACCGGTCGTCGGCCGCGACCACGTGCTGCGGCACCTGCAGTCCCTGTACGTCACCGACGGCACCAGCCTGTGGACCACGGTCACCGTGGAACGCCTCCCCGGCACGCCTTACCTGCTGGCCGGGCTGCCGTACGCCGAGGACGACGGCGACAAGGTGCGCCGGACGGCCGAGGGCGAGGTGACCGCGGTGGGCGCCCTGCGGCTGACACATCCTGACGCGGAGGGCATCGACCACTTCGACGCCCGCTCGGACACGACCCAGGAGCAGGCCGCCTTCGCGCTGGCCGCCGACCCCCGCGGCTACGGCAACCCCGACGAGGGCTGGCACCATCTCGTCAGCTCCACGGCCCTGGAGGCGGGCCCCGCCCCGGACGCCCCGGACGACCTGCACGCCTTCGCCGTGCGCTACGGCCCCGGAGGCACGGTCACGGCCGCCTTCGCACGCGACGGCGCCGGCCTGACCGTACGCACCGAGGCGTTCACAGCAAGGATCGGCGACCCGGCGGGCGACGCCCACGGCGAGCCGGAGCTGACGCTGTCCGCCTGCTGAGGCACGACGGAGTGGGTCACGCGTCCACGCGCGACAGCGCCGACACCGGCACCACCAGGTCGGCCCGGTCCCGGGTGGCCGCGACCAGCTCCGCGTTGCGCTGGTCCGAGCGCCGCACCCACGCCACCGCCTCCTCGTGGCTCTTACCGAACCGCTCGTGCCGGGCGACCAGTCGGCGCATCCGCTCGTCCTCGTCCAGTTCGCAGAACCACACCTCGTCCAACTGCGGCCGGACCCCGGGCCACACCAGCAGATAGTTGCCCTCCGTCACGATCAGGCGGGCGGTCGGCATGACCGGGATCGCCCCGGCGATCGGCTGCTCCAGGACCCGCTCGAAGCCCGGCGCGTACACGACGTCGTCCCTCTCCTCGCGCAGCCTTCGCAGCAGCGCCGCGTACCCGGCCGCGTCGAAGGTCTCCGGCGCCCCCTTGCGGTCGCGCAGCCCGAGCCGGTCCAGCTCCACGTCGGCCAGGTGGAAGCCGTCCATCGGGACGTGCGCCACCCAGGGTTCGCCCGGGCCGTTCAGCGTCCGCACCAGCCGCTCGGCGAGGGTCGTCTTGCCCGCGCCGGGCGAGCCGGCGATACCGAGAACGGCTCGCCCCTCGGGCTCGGCGAGGGAACGGGCACGGGTCACGAGGTCGTCGAAGGTCAGCGGCACACGCCGAGTGTGTCATTCGAGGACTTCAGGTCGGCCAGGCACCCTGGATGTGGAAGGGGGAGAAAGGAGGGCACGCCGTGCTCCACGACTCCGACGCGTCCGACGAGGCCCGGATCCGCGCCCTCATCACCGGGTGGGCCGCGGCCGTCCATCGCGGTGACCTCGCGGGCGTGCTAGCCGACCACGCCCAGGACATCGTGATGTTCGACGTGGCGTCGCCCCACCACGGCATCCGGGGCCTCGCCGCCTACCGTGCGGCCTGGCCGCCCTTCTTCGCCTGGCAGGCCCAGGGCGCCTGCTTCGACATCGAGTCCCTCCACGTCACCGCGGGTACGGACGTCGCGTACGCCCACGCCCTGGTGCGCTGCGCCACCCCGGAGGAACTCGCCGCCGACCCCGGTTTCCGGCTCAGGCTCACCGTCGGTCTGCGCAAGGAACGCGGCCGCTGGCTGGTGGTGCACGAGCACCACTCCTTCCCGCACGACTGAATCCGCCTGTTGACGAAGCGAAAGGCTGGGAACCGTGTCCTGTATGACGGAGCTCGGTCTGCCAGAAGAGATCAAGGCGTGCCTGTTCGACCTCGACGGGGTCGTCACCAGGACGGCTGTCGTGCACGCGGCCGCCTGGAAGGAGATGTTCGACGCGTTCCTCCGCGAACGCGAGGGCGAACACTTCCGGCCGTTCGACGACCACGACTACGACGAGTACGTCGACGGCCTGCCGCGGGCCGACGGCGTGCGCGCCTTCCTCGCCTCCCGCGGCATCGAACTCCCGGACGGCGATCCCGACGATCCACCGGGCGCGGAGACGGTCCACGGCCTCGGCAACCGCAAGAACGCCCTCGTCCTGGAGAAGATCCGCACCGAAGGCGTGGAGGCCTACGACGACACCCTCACCTACATCAGGGCGGCCCGCGCCCAGGGTCTGCGCACCGCGATCGTCTCCTCCAGCGCCAACTGCCGTGACGTACTGCGCGCGATCGACGCCGAGGACCTCTTCGACGTACGCATCGACGGCGTGGTCGCGGCCGAGCGCCGGCTGCCCGGCAAGCCGCACCCCGACACCTTCCTCGCCGCCGCCCACGACTTGGGTCTGGACGCACCCCGGTCCGCCGTCTTCGAGGACGCCCTCGCCGGCATGGACGCGGGCCGCGCCGGAGGCTTCGGATACGTCGTCGGCCTCGACCGCGTCGGACAGACCGACGCCCTGTACGAGCACGGCGCGCACATCGTCGTGAAGGGCCTCGCAGAGCTGGGAGGAGACGCGTGATCACCCACCGCTCCTACACCGTCGAGCCCTGGGCCGTCCGCGAGACCTCCCTGAACCTCGACGTCCTCGCCCAGAGCGAGTCCGTGTTCGCCCTGTCCAACGGCCATGTCGGCTGGCGCGGCAACCTCGACGAGGGCGAACCGCACGGCCTGCCCGGCTCCTACCTCAACGGCGTCCACGAACTGCACCCGCTGCCGTACGCCGAGGCCGGTTACGGCTATCCGGAGTCCGGTCAGACCGTCATCGACGTCACCAACGGCAAGATCGTGCGGCTCCTCGTCGACGACGAGCCCTTCGACCTGCGCTACGGCCGTCTCGTGGCCCACGAACGCTGCCTCGACCTGCGCCGGGGCGTCCTGGAGCGGTCCTGCGAGTGGATCTCACCGGCGGGCTCGCGGATACGGGTGCGCTCGACCCGCCTCGTCTCGCTGACCCAGCGGGCGGTGGCCGCCGTGGCCTACGAGGTGGAACCCGTCGACAGCCGTACCCGCGTGGTGATCCAGTCCGAACTCGTCACCAACGAGAGCCTGCCCGGGGCGAACGGCGACCCGCGCGCCGCCAAGGCCCTGAAGTCGCCGCTGGAGCACGAGGAGGGCTTCGCCGACGGCACCCGGCTGCGCCTTGTGCATCGCACCCGGCACAGCGGTCTGCGGGTCGCCGTGGCCGCCGACCACGTGATCGAAGGGCCGGAGCGCACCACCACGAGCAGCGAGGAGACGGTGGACCTGGCCCGGCTGACCGTCACCTCCGTCCTGGAGCCGGGGCAGCGGCTGCGGGTGGAGAAGCTGGTCGCCCACGGCTGGTCCGGCGCCCGCTCCCGGCCCGCGATGAGCGACCAGGTCGACGCAGCCCTGGCGGCCGCCGCCCACAGCGGCTGGGACGGACTCCTGGACGAACAGCGCGGCTACCTCGACGACTTCTGGGCCCGCGCCGACGTCGAGGTCGACGGCGACGAGGAGATCCAGCAGGCGGTCCGCTTCGCCCTCTTCCATGTGCTGCAGGCGGGCGCCCGCGCGGAGCAACGGGCCATTCCCGCAAAGGGACTGACCGGGTCCGGGTATGACGGGCACGCCTTCTGGGACACCGAGACCTTCGTGCTGCCCCTGCTCACCTACACCGAGCCGCGGGCGGTGGCCGAGGCCCTGCGCTGGCGGCAGAAGACGCTGCCGGCGGCCCGGGAGCGGGCCGTGCAACTCGGCCTGAACGGCGCCGCGTTCCCGTGGCGGACCATCGAGGGCTCCGAGGGATCGGCGTACTGGCCCGCCGGCACCGCCGCCTTCCATGTCAACGCCGCCGTCGCGGACGCCGTGGTGCGCTACACCGAGGCCACCGGCGACATCGACTTCGAACGTGACACCGGCGTCGAACTGCTGGTGGAGACGGCCCGGTTGTGGCGCTCGCTGGGCCACCACGACCACCATGGCGTCTTCCACATCGACGGTGTCACGGGCCCCGACGAGTACAGCGCGGTCGCCGACGACAACACGTACACCAACCTCATGGCCCGCGCGAACCTCCTCGCGGCCGCCGACGCCTGCGCCCGCCATCCGGAACGGTCCGCCGCGCTCGGCGTCGACGACGAGGAGAGCGCCGCCTGGCGGGACGCCGCCGAGGCCGTGCACATCCCGTACAACGACGAACTCGGCGTGCACGAACAGCACGCGGGCTTCACCCGCTACCAGCGCTGGGACTTCGACAGCACCCGCGCCGACCAGTACCCCCTGATGCTGCACTTCCCCTACTTCGACATCTATCGCAAACAGGTCGTCAAGCAGGCCGACCTGGTGCTGGCGATGTATCTGTGCAGCGGCTGGTTCGAGGAGTTCCACGACGAGGAGCAGATCGCCCGCAACTTCGCCTACTACGAACCCCTGACCGTACGGGACTCCTCCCTGTCGGCCTGCGTCCAGGCGGTCGTAGCCGCCCGCGCGGGACACCTGTCCCTCGCCTACGCCTACACGGCCGAGGCGGCGCTGATGGACCTCGCCGACCTGGAGAACAACACCCGCGACGGACTCCACATCGCCTCCCTCGCGGGCACCTGGACGGCCCTGGTCGCCGGCTTCGGCGGTCTGCGCCGCGACGGCGACTCCCTGCGCTTCGCGCCCCGGCTGCCCGAGCGGTTCAGCCGTCTCGCCTTCAACCTCCAGCTCCTGGGCCGCTGTCTGCGGGTGGAGATCGGCCCGGACAAGGCGACGTACACCCTGATGGCGGGCGCGCCCCTGACGATCAGCCACCACGGCACCGCCCTGACCGTCAACGGCGACGGCCCCGTCGTCCGGCCCGTCCCGCCGCCGGAGGACCGCGCGGCCCCGGACCAGCCCGCGCACCGCGCCCCGCACGCCCGCTGACCCGGACGGGCGATCCGGCCGGACGCCGCTTGGCCGAACTCCGCCCTGCACTCCTCCGGCCCCGGGTTAGGTTGTCCATGCCTTTGAGGATGTGACCAGTCCCGCGGCATACGGGGTGAGGGGTGGATGATGGCGCACGGCGACAGTGCTCTGCTCGTCGGAGGCAATCGGCGTACACCGTCGGTTGCCTCCGACGCGTTACGGCGGGCCAGAGGCTCCTGGCAGCTCGCGGCGGTGGCCGCCGCCTTCACCCTGGCCCAACTCGTCCTCGTCCGCCCCGGCATGGGCCTCGGCTGGGACGAGGCCGTCTACGTCAGCCAGGTCGGCGTCCAGGCGCCGGCCTCCTTCTTCAGCGCTCCGCGCGCCCGAGGTGTCTCGCTGCTGGTCGCGCCGATCGCGAGCTGGTCGACCTCGACGGAGCTCCTGCGCGTCTACCTCGCCGTGCTGTCCGGTCTCGGCCTCTACCTGGCCCTGCGCGCCTGGCGCGGCCTCTTCCCGGTCCGTGTCCTCGCCGTCGGCGGCGCCCTGTTCGCCACCCTGTGGATCACTCTGTTCTACGGCCCCCAGGCCATGCCCAACTACTGGGTCGCCGTCGGCGCACTGGGCGCGGTCGGCTGCTTCCTGCGGGTCCCGGAGAACCCGAAAGTGCTGTGGGGGGTCGTGGCGGGCGCCTGCCTCATGGCATGGATGCGGCCCACCGACGCCGTCTACGTCACCCTGCCGCTGTTCGTCGTGGCCGCCGTCGCCCGCCACTGGCGCCTCGTCGCCGGACTGGTGGCCGGACTGGTGGCGGGGGGCGCGCAGTGGGTCGTCGAGGCGTACACCAGCTACGGCGGCCTGGCCGAGCGGCTGCACGAGGGCTCCCGCATCCAGGGCGGCCTCGGTCTGTACTTCGCCGTCGACGACCAGCTGCGCAGCCTGAGCGGCCGCAGCCTGTGCCGTCCGTGTACCGGCTCCCTGCCCAACCCCGTGGTCATGGGCTGGTGGTTCGTCCTCCCGTTGCTGGCCGGCGTCGGCCTCGTCGTCGCGGTCCGGGCCCGCCGTACCGGGCGCACCCTGCTCGCCCTGTCCTGCGCCACGACCGTCGCTGTGCCCTACCTGTTCATGATCGGATACGCGGCCCCCCGGTTCCTGCTGCCCGCCTACGCGCTGCTCGCGATCCCGGTCGCCGACGCGCTGTTCCACCTCGCGACCGACGGCGCCGGCCGGTGGCGCCCGATCGCGGCGACGCTGATCGCGCTCGGCCTGGCGGGACATCTGTCGGTGCAGTACGTGGTGCTGGAACGCGCGGTGCGCCGCACGACGGACCACCACCGTGACTGGGCCGACACCGCGGCCGAGCTGCACCGCCTCGGGGTGCGCCCGCCCTGCGCGCTCACCGGTCATCTGTCGATCCCCGTCGCCTACTACGCCGGGTGCTCGTCGCTGGCGGCGACCGGTCCCAACGCCAACAGCAGCGTGGCCGCGATCCTGCGCACGTCCCGTCGCCTCCCGGTCGCCGTCCTCACCCGGCCCGGTGGCACACCCCCCGCCTACGCGCGCGACTGGCGGGCCTTCCCCGCCGCCGGGATGGACATCCGTGTCGCGCCGGACGCGACGGGCTGACAGGGCACTTTCCCCAGTCGTGGGAAAGACCTGTCACGGGCTTTACTGCACATGACTTGCAAGTACCGCAGGATGGCATCAGGCTGCTGATCGTGGCCGTACCCCCTGCAGAAGGATCCTCCGCCCGATGACGGCCACCCCTGACTCCGCTCCGCCCCTCCTCCCCGCCACCGTCCCCGCGAGGGGCTCGGTATGGCACCGCGTCCGTGGCTCCATGACGCGGCAGGAGTGGGTCAGGGCGGGCGGCATGGCCGCCGTCGTGGTGGCGCTGCACGTCATCGGCTGGGTCACCCTCGTGGCGATCGTCGCCCCGCACCACTACAGCGTCGGCGAGAAGTCCTTCGGCATCGGCATCGGTGTGACCGCCTACACGCTCGGGATGCGGCACGCCTTCGACGCCGACCACATCGCCGCCATCGACAACACCACCCGCAAGCTGATGGGGGAGGGGCAGCGGCCGCTGTCGGTCGGATTCTGGTTCTCGCTCGGCCACTCCAGCGTCGTCTTCGTCCTGGCGCTGCTGCTCTCGCTCGGCGTGAAGGCTCTCGCGGGACCGGTGCGCGACGACGACTCCCACCTCCACGACGTGACCGCGCTGATCGGTACGACCGTCTCGGGTGCGTTCCTCTATCTGATCGCCGCGGTCAACCTGGTCGTCCTGGTGGGCATCTGGAAGGTGTTCCGGCGGATGCGCTCCGGCCGCTACGACGAGGCCGCGCTGGAGGAGCAGTTGAACAACCGCGGCTTCATGAACCGCCTGCTCGGCCGTGTCATGAAGTCGATCACCAGGCCCTGGCAGATGTACCCCCTCGGCCTCCTCTTCGGCCTGGGCTTCGACACGGCGACGGAGATCGCGCTGCTGGTCCTGGCCGGGTCGGGCGCGGCCTCCGGGCTGCCCTGGTACGCGATCCTCACCCTGCCCGTCCTCTTCGCCGCCGGTATGTCCCTCCTCGACACGATCGACGGCTCCTTCATGAACTTCGCCTACGGCTGGGCGTTCTCCAAGCCGGTCCGCAAGGTCTACTACAACCTCACGATCACCGGCCTTTCCGTCGCCGTCGCCCTCCTCATCGGCACGGTCGAGCTCCTGGGTCTGCTGGCCGACAGACTGCACCTCCGCGGCCCCTTCTGGACCTGGATCAGCGGCCTCGACCTCAACCTCCTGGGCTTCGTCATCGTGGGCCTGTTCTTCGTCACGTGGATCGTCGCCCTGGTGGTGTGGAAGGTCGGCCGGATCGAGGAGAAGTGGACGGAGGGGCTGGCGGGCGGCGCGCCGACGGAGCAGGCGAGTACGCCCTGACGATGTCGGTCACGGCCGCTCAGGCCCGCACCCTGAACTCCTTGCGCCACTTGCTGAACTGCTGCTCCGGATCGCCTGTGTACGACCACGGTGTGCGGGTGCCCCGGCGGTCCAGCATGCGCAGGAGCGGGACGGCGACCTCCGGCAGGCCCGCGTGGCAGGCCGCGTGGGCCAGGTAGTTGAGGTCGCGCAGCTCGCCGGGGGCCACCGTGTGGTCGGCGCGGCCCACGATCCAGCGCTGCCAGGTGCGCCGTACGTCACTGATGGCCCCGTCGTTCTTCCAGTGCTGGCCGAGCCCCACGGACGTCCGCCTGTCCTCGGCGGCGTCCGTCGCGCTGCGGTACTCCTCGACCCGCGCGTACTGCACCAGCACCGGCAGCGCGCAACCCTGCGGGGCCACGCCGGCCGCGTCGCGGGCGAAGTCGTACATCAGGCCGTTCGACCCGTGCCAGCGGGACGAGTAGTAGTGCAGCACCTGGAGATGGCCCTCGACGCTGTACGGATCCCGCGCGTGCAACTCGTCCCACCAGCGCCCCAGTTCCTGCCGCCGTACACCGGCCGGGTACAGCCTGGCCACCGAGATCAGGGAGATCCATGGCGTCGGGTCGTCCACGAACGCCTCGGACGCCTGCAGACAGGCCATCACCGCGGCGTCGACACGGCGGTGGTCGATCGGCACCCCCCGGCCCGCGGCGATGGCCAGGTTGAACGCCCTGGCGGTCTCGGTGGCCGCCCGCAGCACCAGCGCGTCGCCGTTGTGCGGCTCGGCCGCGAGCCACGACTCCACCGTCGAACTGCCCGCGCAGGCCTGGGCGAGCATCCGCACCCGGTGGCCCCGCGAGAGCCAGTCGGGCCCGGTGGCGCGCAGCAGTTCACGCAGACCCTGCCAGCGGCCGATGACGATGTCCTGGCGGGCGCTGGTGAGCGGGAAATCCCCGCAGTCGGGATCGAATTCGGGGGCGAAACGGTCTCTCGCCATCGCACAACCCCTCAGAAGTCGGTGGGGAAACCCTCATGGACGAGTGAGGGCCCGGCCGTCGCGCCGTCGGGCAGGTAGTCCGTCTCGACGGTACGGCTCGCGTCAAGCCGTGCCGGCCGGTAGTAGTCGCTGCCCCGCCGCCAGTACCAGAGCATCGGGACCAGCCCCACGGCCAGCCCGCCCACGCCGATCGTGATCGCGGCGGTGCTCAGCTCGCCCAGCGACTCGACGAAGATCCAGAACATGAACAGGGCGCCCAGCAGCGGCCACAGCCCGCCGAGCAGGAAGTCGGCCGGAGACTTCAGCAGCATCTTGCGGTACGCCACGACGACCGCGAGGCCGCTGAGGCCGTAGTAGACGGCGATCTGCAGACCGATCGCCGAGATCGCGTCGGAGAGGATCTCGCCCACCGAGCCCAGGGCGTTGGAGGCGATGAACATCAGCAGCGCCACCGCGCCGACCACCACGATCGCCACCCACGGGGTGTTCCACCGGCGGTGCACCCGGCCCAGCGCGGACGGCATGGTGCGGTCCCGGCCCATCGCGAACAGCGAGCGCGTGACCTGGATCAGGGTGGTCTCCAGCGTGGCGATGGTCGACAGCATCACCGCGACGATCAGCAGCTTGCCGCCCCAGCCCGGCCAGACCTCCTCGCCGAGCACGGCCAGCACGTTGGCGTCGTTGTCCTCGATCTGCTTCGAGGTGAGGATGACGTTCACCGCGATGGTGAACACCTCGAACAGCAGGAAGACGATGCCGACTCCGATGAGCCCCGCGAGTCCCGTCGTACGGCGGCTGTTGCGGGTCTCCTCGCTCAGGTTGCTGGTGACGTCCCAGCCCCAGTAGTAGAACGCGGCGATCAGCGCGCCGGAGGCGAACCCGGCCATGCCGTCGAAGTGGCCGAAGCCCAGCCAGGACCACTCGAAGGAGCGCGCGTTGCCGGTGTGGAAGAAGGCGAGCACCGCGAACAGGGCCAGTATCGCCAGCTCCACACCCGACATGACGAGCTGGGCGCGCACGGTGAGCCGGGCACCGCCGAGCACCACGAGCAGCATCAGCACGAACCAGGCCGCGCCCACGACGGTCGACAGCGCGGTGTCGTCCGCGAGGTCCTGGTCGAAGAGGGCCAGCGTCATCGAACCCGCGGGCAGCGAGCCGGCCACCATGAAGATGGTCGCCGAGATCACCAGCGCCCAGCCGGAGACGAAGCCCAGAAAGGGATGGAGCGTACGGCCCACCCACGAGTAACTGGCCCCGGCGTTCACGTCGATACGGCCGAGATAGCTGAACGCGAGGGCGATACCGAGCATGGGTATCGCGCAGTACAGCAGAGCCGCCGGACTGGCCAGGCCCACCGAGCCGACCAGGACCGCGGTGGTCGCGGCGATCGAGTACGCCGGCGCGCTGCCCGCGACGGCCATCACCACGGTGTCGAAGGTACCGAGGGCGTTGGCCTGTAGCCCTCTGCCCCTGTTGATGCTCATGGTTGTGCTGCTTTCCGTCGGGCACGCCGCACGGCGGAGGGGACCGTACGGCGCAGAAGGGGTGGGGGGTGGCGCCGCCCCGTACCCCGAGAGGGATGGCCTCGGGCAGGGGCGGTGACGGGAGGGACCAAGGGGGTGCGGAAGACCGTGCGGCCGCTGCGTGGACGACCGGTCACTCCATGTGTGCGAGTGATGATATCCCCATTCCTTGAGCCTTCAAGATTAACTGGGGGGTAACCTTCCGCTGTGGAATGCCTTACTCCAACAGCCTTTTGAGGTTGGAGAGCGCATACGGGGAAACGCGGATCGGGACACCGCATCGAACCGTACGCGACGCGCGAGGGAGGCAGCCCATGGGCACCGAACCGACACCTGCCGAGCCGATGGCCGACGACGCCTACCAGCCCACCGGGACCAACGAGGAGCAGGAGGACGCGGCCCCGCTCGACCTCCAGGACGCCCTCGGCGAACGGACCTACGACGACACCCTCGACGAGGGCTACTCGCCACCGGAGAAGCCCCTCGGCGTCACCCGGCACGGCACCACGGCGGCCGAACAGCACGACGGGGAGAGCCTCGACGAACGCCTCGCCCAGGAGGTCCCCGAGGCGACCGCGCCGCTCGGCGACGAGATCGGCGACCTGCCCGGCGGGGAGGGCGAGCCGGTCGATCCGCAGGCCGGCACCGACCGCGCCGGACGCCTGGTCGCCCCCGACGAGGGCGCCCACACCACCACCACGAAGGACGAGGTCGCCACCGACGTGGGCATCGACGCGGGCGCGGCGGGCGCGGAGGAGGCCGCCGTGCACATCGTCGAGGACCCCGCCGAGGAACCCTGACGGAGGTTCAGTCCCCGATCCGGTCGATCTGCCGGAGTTTGTTGGTGGCGTCCAGGGCCGCGACCTTGTAGGACTCGGCGAGCGTCGGGTAGTTGAACACCGCGTCGACCAGGTAGTCGACCGTGCCGCCGCAGCCCATCACGGTCTGCCCGATGTGGATCAGTTCGGTGGCCCCGGTGCCGAAGCAGTGCACGCCCAGCAGGGTGCGGTCCTCGGGGGAGACCAGCAGTTTCAGCATGCCGTGGGAGTCCCCGATGATCTGGCCGCGGGCGAGCTCGCGGTAACGCGAGATGCCGACCTCGAAGGGCACGCTGTCCTCGGTGAGTTGGTCCTCGGTGCGCCCGACGAAGCTGATCTCCGGGATGGTGTAGATGCCGATGGGCTGGAGGTGGTGCATCTGCCCGACCGGCTCGCCGAAGGCGTGGTAGGCGGCCGACCTGCCCTGCTCCATGGACGTCGCCGCCAGCGCCGGGAAACCGATCACGTCTCCCACGGCGTAGATGTGCGGCACCTCGGTGCGGTAGTGCTCGTCGACCGTGATCCGGCCGCGCCGGTCGGCGCTCAACCCGGCCTTGTCCAGGTCGAGTTCGTCGGTCAGGCCCTGCCGGCCCGCCGAGTACATCACGGCGTCGGCAGGGATCTTCTTGCCGCTCTCCAGGATGGTGAGCGTGCCGCGGGGGTGACGCTCGACCGCGGCGACGGTCTCACCGAACCGGAACGTCACGGCGAGGTCGCGCAGGTGGTACTTCAGCGCCTCGATGACCTCGATGTCGCAGATGTCGAGCATTCCGGGCCGTTTCTCGACGACCGTCACCTTGCTGCCGAGCGCGGCGAACATGGAGGCGTACTCCATCCCGATGACCCCGGCGCCGACGATGACCATGGAGCGCGGGACGCGTTCGAGCGCGAGGACGTTGTCGGAGTCCATGATCGTGCGGCCGTCGAACTCGACGGTGTCCGGCCGTGCCGGGCGGGTGCCGGTGGCGATGACGATGTTCTCCGCGCTGAGCAGCCGTTCGTGACCGGTGACCTCGCGCAGGGCGACGGTGTGCGGGTCGACGAAACGGCCGGTGCCGCCGAAGAGCGAGATGTGGTTGCGGGAGAGCTGACTGCGGATCACGTCGACCTCGCGGCCGACCACGTGCTGGGTGCGCGCGGTCAGGTCGGCGACGGTGATGTCCTCCTTCAGCCGGTAGCTCTGGCCGTACAGGTCGCGCTGGGTGAGGCCGGTCAGGTACAGCACCGCCTCGCGCAGGGTCTTGGAGGGGATGGTGCCGGTGTGGATGGAGACCCCGCCGACCATGTCGGGGCGGTCGACGACGGCGACCCGGCGGCCCAGCTTGGCCGCGGCGATGGCGGCCTTCTGGCCACCCGGACCGGATCCGATGACAAGCATGTCGAAGTCGGGCACCCTCGGAAGTCTGGCAGCCGCGGGGCCTCTTCGGAAAGGGTGAGCGGCAAACCGGACCGTCCGCGAATCGCCGCAGCTTGCGGGGAGTTGCCGCGGGAGTGCCGGGAACGTGCCGTAGACCGCGGCAGCTCCGGCGGACCACGGGCCGTGGGGCCACTGGCCGCCGACTCGCCGACGCCGAGGTGCACCAGCCGCTGAACCGGCCCTGGAACCGGGGCGGCTCGGCCGGCAACCTGCCGTGGGGCCGGGCGGGCGGGTCCGGCTGCCTCGGGACAGCCGGACACCCGGTCGCGGCTAGGGCAGCAGCTTGTCGAGCGCTGCCGGGCCCTCCGCCGCCAGCTTGCGCCGGGCCCATTCGAGACTGTGCGGGGTGATGTCCTTGCCCGAGGCGAGGACGAGGTCCTCCGGCGACACCTCGGTGCCGGTGCGGGCGTGGAGCAGGTCGTCCGGGGTGGCGCGGTCCTCGGACGACCGGGACGCGTCGGGCTGTGACGTCGGCATGATCTCTGCTCCTCGGATCCGGATCGCTGTGCGGTCCCGGTGCTGTCAACGGGTCCGATATCACCATTCAACGCCTGGGCCGACCTTGCATCCGGAAGCGGCCCCGCACCCCGGAGCCTCCGGATGCCCCGATGACCCGACAGGCGTGTAATGGGGATATCGATCTCTTGGGGGCCCGGCAGAGAGACGACACCATGACCACCACACGAAACCGCCCGAAGGGCGCCCTGCGCCGACTGGGGGAGTGGTGCGCCCGGCATTTCGTGATCGTCCTGGTGGCCTGGCTCGTGGCATTGGTCGCCCTCCAGATGCTGAACCGTTCCTTCGGCGGGGATTACTCCGACAACTTCTCCCTGCCCGGAGTCCAGTCGCAAAAGGGCCTGGACGTCCTGAAGCAGCACGATCCGGCGGCCGGCGGGTACGGCAGCCAGATCGTGCTGCACGACGGTGACAAGTCGCTCTCCTCGCTCGACTCGCAGATGTCCACGACCGTCACCGATCTCCAGAAGCTGCCGCACGTCCTGTCGGCGCAGAACCCGCTGTCCACGCCCGCCTCCAAGGTCGGCCCGCTGTCCTCGGACGGCAAGACGGCGTACATCACGGTCCGCTTCGACGTCCAGCCCTCGACCCTGGGCGACGGCTACCTCACCGGCGTCGACCACGCCGTACAGCCCCTCAGGGCGGCGGGCGCGGACGTCGAGTACGGCGGTCCGCTCGGTGAACTCGCGCGGCCCGCCGCCGACGACCGGGTGAGCGAACTGATCGGGTTCGGCGTGGCGATCATCGTCCTGCTCGTCGGCTTCGGCAGTGTGATCGCCGCCGGAATTCCCCTGGTCACCGCATTGATCAGTGTGATCGGGGGCCTCGCCTGCCTGGGGCTGCTGGCGTCGGCGTTCACCTTCGCGACCGTTTCGCCGACCCTGGCCACGATGATCGGACTCGGCGTCGGGATCGACTACGCGCTCTTCCAGATCACCCGCCACCGGCAGAGCCTGATGGACGGGAAGGACCCGGTGCGCGCGGCGGGCGGGGCCACCGCCACCAGTGGGCGGGCCGTCCTGGTCTCCGGCTGCACGGTGATCATCGCCCTGGCCGGGCTGTATGCGTCCGGGGTGTCCTTCATCGGGAAACTCGGGCTCGCCGCCGCCGTCACCGTCGTCTCCGCCGTCCTGGGTGCCCTGACGCTCGTTCCTGCCCTGCTGGGCCTGATCGGCAACCGGATCGACCGCTACCGGGTCCGTCGGCCGGTCGCCGAGACCGACGCCGTCGAGGGCGAGACGCCGCAGGGGACCTGGCACCGGTACGCGCAGCGGGTGGAACGCCGGCCGTGGCGTTATCTGGCCGCGGGCGTGACGGTCGTCGTCGTCCTCGCCATCCCGGTGTTCTCCATCCAGCTGGGCCACATCGGGGACGGCGCCGACCCCACCTCCTTCACCGACCGGCGGGCCTACGACCTGATGACCGACGCCTTCGGCCCCGGCTCCAACGGCCCGCTCACCGTCGTCATCGACCAGACGTCCGTACCGTCCTCCCAGCGCTCGGACCTGTCCTCCCAGGCGCAGAAGACCCTCAACGGCGTGTCCGGTGCCGCCGCGGTCACCTCGCTCACCCCGACCCAGGACGGCGACGTCCTGCTCGCCACGGTCTACTCCAAGCAGTCCCCGCAGAGCGCCACCACCACGGACCTCACCAACCGCCTCGTGGACTCCACCCTGCCCGCCGCGGTCTCCGGCACGGACGCCAAGGGATACGTCACCGGCACGACCGCCGCCCAGGTCGACTTCCGCGACATCGTCTCCAGCAGACTGCCGCTGATCATCGGCGTGGTCGTGGCCCTGGCCTTCCTGATCATCCTCGCGGTCTTCCGCGGACTGCTCGTCGCCGTGAAGGCCGCCGTCCTCAACGTCCTGTCGATCGCCGCCTCCTACGGCGTCGTCGTCGCCGTCTTCCAGTGGGGCTGGGGAGGGCCCGCCCTCGGCGTCTCCGGCAAGGTGCCCATCGAGAGCTATGTGCCGATGATGATGTTCGCGATCATCTTCGGGCTGAGCATGGACTACGAGATCTTCCTGCTCTCCCGGGTCCACGAGGCCTGGCTGCGCACCGGGGACGCCAAGGCGTCCGTCGCCCACGCGCTGGAGATCACCGCCCGGGTCATCACCTGCGCGGCACTGATCATGGTGAGCGTCTTCGCCGCGTTCGTCGTCAGCGACAACATCGTGGTCAAGATGCTCGGACTGGGCCTCGCGGTGAGCGTGCTGATCGACGCGACCGTCGTACGGCTGCTGATGGTCCCCGCCGTCATGACCCTCCTGGGACCGCACGCCTGGTGGACACCCCGCTGGCTGGACCGGATACTCCCGCACATCGACGCCGAGGGGGAGCAGGAGCCGGACGGGACGGTCAGCGGGGCTCCGGGGTCGCGGGCGCGAGAACGAGCATCGTGACATCGTCCTGGAGCGCGGGGGCGTAGCGGACGAGGTCGTCCCAGACCCGCTCGACGAGTTCCGGGAGGTCGCCCGCGAACCCGGCGAGCCGGTCGAGCAAGGGGTAGAACACCCCGGCGGCGTCACGCGCCTCCCAGACGCCGTCCGAGGCCAGGAAGAGCCGGTCGCCGGGCCGCAGCGCGACCGTGACCCCGGTCGGCGGCGAGCTGTCGGACAGACCCAGGCCGAGCGGGGTACCCACCGGCACGTCGAGTTCCACGGCCCGTCCGTCACGCAGCAGGACCGGTCCGGCCTGCCCGCACGCCACGATCCGTACGGCTGTCGCGCCGGCGCCGAACTCCAGCACCACGGCCGTCGCGAACAGCTCCGAGTGCCGTACGGCCGCGGAGTCCACCACCAGCCTGCGGTCCAGCCGAGCGGCCACCGACTCGGGATCGGGCCGGTCCAGCACCGCCTCCCGGAAGGCCCCCAGCAGGGAGGCGACGGTGGCGACGGCCGAGAGTCCGTGCCCCTGCACATCGCCCATCACCGCCCGCACCCCGCAGGGCCCCTCCCGCACATCGAAGAAGTCACCCCCGACCAGCGTTCCGTCCTGCGCGGCCCGGTACAGCCCCGCACACCGCACGCCCGCCACCCGCTCCGGCAACGGCGGCACCACGGCCCGTTGCGCGGCCTCCGCGACCGCCCGCTCGGTCACCAGCTGGGCGTCACGCCGGCTGCGGACGAACGACACGACCACACTGAGCGCCGCGACGAAGCCGACGGTCAGCAGATCCGTGCTGCCCGGATCGTTCAGCCGGAAGGCCGGAACGTTCAGCACGACCAGGACGAGCGCACCGAGCACGGCCGTCGCCAGCGGTCCGTACGACAGCACGGCCAGCGGCGGGATGGCGCCCAGCAGGAACCCGATGTCGAGGGGATCCGGGCTCACGAGGGTCGCCACGCACACCCCCGTCAGCATGACGGCGGGCAGCACCCGCACCCAGCCGGGCGGCGGCGCGCCCCGCAGCCAGCTCCGCCGGTCCCGGTCGCGCAGTCCGCTCACACCACTACGCTGCTACGACCCGCCCGGCCCCGCACGCCGAGCGGTTCGACCTCTCGCGAGCAGAACGGCGTGAGCGTCAGGCAGGCACGCGTGTGTCGAAAACCGATGGACGCGGCCTCGGAAGATCCCGTAGCGTCAGCCACCACGCCCCGGAACCAGCGGAAGGAGGCGAGTGCCGTGCAGTTCACCGCCCTTCAGCGCTCCCTCTCCGCCGCCCCGGCGTGCCTCGTCTGACCGGGAGCGCTCCCCGCAGTTCGCATCCCGGAGGAATCCACCCATGACCGAACTGGTCATCCGCGCGCTCGACGAGCGCACAGCCCATCTCTTCGACGCCCTTCCCGACCCTCTCGGCGCCCGCGAGTCCCACCGGCTCACCCGGCACCGCCCCGACTTCAAGCGCGTCGCCCTGCGCGACGGCAAGGTCGTGGCTCGCGGCGCCTGGTGGGGCGGCCCCGACGACGCGGCACCCCTCAACATCAACTGGTTCGACGTGGCCGACGGGGAGGAGGAGGCCGGCGCGGAACTCCTGCGCACCGCCCCCTGGCAGGTCGAGCTCGAGATGAACCTGCCCGCGGGCTGGCGCGAGGACCCCGAGCTGCGGGCCGCCGCCGAGGCCCGCTTCACCGCCGTACAGCAGGCCGGATACGAGCTCCTGGTCGAACGGTTCCTGTACCGGTGGACGCCGGAGCACGGGCTGCCCGCGCGGCCCGGACGCCTGGAGTTCCGGCCCGAACCGGACGACGGGGTCTTCTTCGACCTGCTGCGCCGCGTCCACCACGCCACGCTGGACGCGCACGCCCTCAAAGCCGTCGAGGAGGGTGGACTCGACCGGGCCGCCCAGGAGGAACTCGACTTCTTCCACTGGTGCCCCTCGCCACGTGAGTGGTGGCAGCTCGCCCACACCCCGCAGGGCGACATCGCGGGGATCCACATTCCGGTCCACAATCCGTCGGGGCCCAGCGTCGGGTTCATCGGGGTCGTGCCGGAACAGCGCGGCCACGGCTACGCCTACGACCTGCTGGCCGAGTGCACCCATTATCTGGTCGAGCGGGGCGCCGAGTTCGTCACCGCTGCGACAGACCGGGGGAACTTCCCCATGGCCGCGAACTTCGCCAAGGCGGGCTATCCCGTCGTACGGGAGCGTCTGAACTACCTGTTCCCGCGCACCGACTGAGCCCTGGACCGGGACGCCATGCCGCCAGTCCGGCAGGCGGGTGCAGCATCCGGCACCCGCGTTGGCCGGTGCCTACGCCCGGGGCGTCCCGGTCCCGCCGCTCAGCAGGATCTCCGCCTCGACGAGGATCTCGGTGACCCGCAGGCCGAACGCGGCGTCGCACGGGTGGGGCCGACCGGTGCGGGCGGCGGCCAGCAGTCCGTCGGCGGCCCGGGTCACCGCCGGCACAACGCCCTCGGACGAGTCCGGTAGTTGCACCACTCCGCCCGCGCCCCGCAGTTCGACCCCGGCGCCCGCGGCCGCGGGCGGAGCCGTGAGACTCAGTGTCAGGGTGCTCGACGCGCCGCCGGTGTGCCTCAGGACCAGATGGACGGTGTCCCCGGGACCGTGCGCGGCAGCCGCCACCTCACGGACCTCACCCAGCACCGGCAGCAGCACCGACAGGGCATGCGGGCCCACGTCCCACAGGGCGCCCTTCTCCTGCCGCCACGGTGATTCCGCGAAGGGGCTCTCGCTGGTGAACACCGACCCCAGCCACTCGGCCCGCCCCGTGAACCAGCCCTCCACGCCCGCCTGTTCGCCGATCCACATCTCGGTCTCGACGAGGAAACGCGAGGTGAAGAACACCACCGAGGCGACGCCGGTCTCCCGGACGGCCGCTACGACCGCCCGCCCCTGCTCGACCGTCGTCGCAAGGGGCTTGTCCAGCAGCAGATGGCACCCCGCCCGCGCGGCCCGCGCCGCGAGGTCCGCCTGCACGCTCGGCGGCAGGGCGATGGCGACGGCGTCCACGTCGGCGAGGAGCGCGTCGACATCGTCGTAGGCGCGCGTGCCGTGCTCGGCGGCCAACTCCTCGGCTGCCTCCTTACGGCGGCCCCACACCCCGGCGAAGTCCAGCTCCGGATGCGCGCCGAGCGCGGGGGCGTGGGCCATCCTGGCCCAGGGACCGGTGCCGAGCAGTCCGATGCGCATGCCGCTGCCTCTCTCGCCGTACTGCCGAACCTCACGACGACCGGACTGGATCATCCGCCGGTCGAGGCGAGGGTGCCACACGGACACCGCGGACACGCAAGCCCGTCTCGCCACCCGGTCGACCCGAGGGCGGCGCGGCCGGCATTCAGCACTCCCGTCGCTGAATGCGTTCTCGTTCTTCTATTGGACCTCGGTGTGTGCGGCGGCCAGGCTGAAGAGAAACCAGATCCGCGTGACAGGCGAAAGAGGTCCAAGGTCATGCACACCCGCCGCATCGGTGATGTCGAAGTGAGCTCGATCGGTCTGGGCGGCATGCCCATGTCCATCGAGGGACGGCCGGACGAGGAACGCTCCATCGCCACCATCCACGCCGCGCTCGACGCGGGCGTGACCCTGATCGACACCGCCGACGCCTACCACCGGGACGCCGACGAGGTCGGTCACAACGAGACCCTGATCGCCAAGGCCCTCGCCTCCCACGACCGGGGCGGTGCCGTCCTCGTCGCCACGAAGGGCGGGCATCTGCGTCCCGGGGACGGCAGCTGGACGCTCGACGGCAGCCCCCGGCACCTCAAGGAGGCCTGCGAGGCCTCGCTGGGCCGACTGGGGGTCGAGGCGATCGGGCTCTACCAGTTCCACCGCCCCGACCCGCGGATCCCCTACGAGGAGTCCGTCGGCGCCGTGCGCGACCTCCTCGACGAGGGCAAGATCCTCCAGGCGGGCATCTCCAACGCGAATCCCGACCAGATCCGGCTGGCCAATGAGATCCTCGGCGGCCGACTGGTCTCCGTGCAGAACCAGTTCTCCCCGGCCTTCCGCTCCAGCGAGCCGGAACTGCGCCTGTGCGACGAACTCGGCGTCGCCTTCCTGCCCTGGAGCCCCCTCGGCGGCATCTCCCGGGCGGGTGAACTGGGTTCGGCGCACGCGCCGTTCGCGCGGATCGCCGAGAAGTACGGGGTGAGCCCGCAGCAGGTCTGCCTGGCCTGGATGCTCGCCAAGTCGCCGGTGGTAGTGCCCATCCCGGGCGCGAGCCGCCCCGAGACGATCCGCGACTCGCTCGCCGCGGCCGATCTCGTCCTCGACCCGGCGGAACTCGCGGAGCTGGACGCCACCTGAACCCTCGGCAGGTGCCGGCCGGGGGCGCCGGAACTGCGCGGACTGGCACCGGTGTTCGTGGTGTCTCTAGGATGGACTCCCTGTCCTGCCAGGCCAGTTGGCGGAACAAGCTGGGGGAAAGATGAGCACCGGTAAGAACCTGACCACGTCGATCGACGCCTCGGTACCCACGGCCGCGCGCATGTACGACCACTACCTCGGCGGCAAGGACAACTACGCGGCCGACCGGGCCGCCTGCGAACAGCTCGACAAGGTCGTCCCGAGCACCCGCAGGCTCGCCGTGAACAACCGGCACTTCCTCCAGCGGGTGGTGCGCACCCTCTCCGCGGAGCACGGCATCCGGCAGTACCTGGACCACGGCTCAGGTCTGCCCACCCAGGACAACGTCCATCAGGTCGCCCAGCGCATCGACCCCACCACGCACGTCGTCTACGTCGACAACGACCCGATGGTCCTGGTGCACGGCCGGGCGCTGCTGGAGCAGGACGAGCGGACCGCCGTCATCCACGCGGACATGCGGGAGACCGAGGCGATCTTCGCCCACGAGGACACCCAGCGGCTGATCGACTTCTCGCAGCCCGTGGCCGTGCTGTTCAACTCGGTCATGCACTGCATCCCGGACAGCGAGACCGACGGGCCGGCCGCCCTGGCCCGCCGTGTACGCGAGCGGCTCGCACCCGGAAGCTTCATGGTGATGTGCCAGCTCGTCAGCGAGGACCCCGAGGTTCGCGACTTCGTCACCGACTTCATGGACCAGGCGACCCAGGGCCACTGGGGCCGGGTCCGCCAGGAGAAGGACGTCGCCGAGTGGTTCGAGGGCCTGGAAGTCCTCCCCCCGGGCCTCGTGGAGGTCTCCACCTGGCGCCCCGACACCGAGGTGGCTCCCCGCCAGCTCACCCACGAGTGGATCGAGTTCGGCGGCGTGGCCCGAATCGTCTGACTCGGCCACAGGACGCCCCCTGGCGCGACCGCGCAGGTCCCGCGCCGGGGGCGTACACATGTCGGCGCAGCCCGATCCTCGGCCCGTGCGCGGGTCGGCCCTACGATTCACTCCAACGAGAGGGGTGCGAGTGGACCGCACGATACGCACGGTGGAGGACGTACTCCGCCTCCTCGACACCCTGTTCGATTCTCAGGCCGATCGCTGGACGTCGGACGCCGGTTCCTGGTGGGACGGCTTCTACGGGGACCGCTCCAAGCCGGTCCCCTTCTTCGTGGCGAAGCCGGACGAAAACCTGGTGTCGTACGTCGACCGAGGCCTGGTCACCGTCGGCCGCGCCCTCGATCTGGGCTGCGGGCCGGGCCGCAACGCGCTGTACCTCGCCTCCCTCGGCTTCGACGTCGACGCCGTCGATCTCTCACCGGCCGCGATCGCCTGGGCAGGCGAGCGTGCGCACGAGTCCGCGGCCGACGTCCGCTTCGTGTGCGGCGACGCCTTCTCGCTGTCGGGCACCGAACTCAGCGGCACCTACGACCTCATCTATGACTCGGGCTGCTTCCACCATCTGCCGCCGCACCGCCGGGTCAGCTATCTGGCGCTCCTCGAACGGCACCTCGCGCCCGCCGGCCGCTTCGGCCTCGCCTGTTTCGCCGACGGGGCCGTGGGATCGGACCTGCCGGACACGGAGTTCTATCGGCAGGGCCGACTGGAGGGCGGTCTCGCCTACACGGCCGAGTCCCTGCGCCGGATCTTCTGCGACCTGACCGAGATCGAACTGCGGCGCATGCGCGACGAACCGCCCGAGTCCGCGTGCTTCGGCGAACCCTTCCTGTGGGCGGGCCTGTTCGGGCGCGACGACTGACAGGGGTGCTCAGCCGCCGTAGCGCTGCTCGATCGTCTGCTCCAGCAGCCGCAGCGATTCCCGGGGTTCGAGCGCGTCGTCCGCCAGCCGGTCCAGGGCGAGCCGGTACTCCTCCGTCTCGTCCCGGTCCTCCAGGAAGTTCGCGCTCTTGATGTGCTCCAGATAGACGACGTCCGGCAGGTCGAGGCCGCCGAAGCGCAGGTAGGTGATCGGGATGGCCGGGGCGGAGGCGTTCGTCACGTCCAGCGGGATGATCTGCAATGTCACATTGGGTCGCCGGGCCATCTCGACGAGGTGCTCGAGCTGCGCCCGCATGACCTCCCGGCTGCCCAGCACCCGCAGCAGCACCGACTCGTCGATCACCGCCCACAGCTGCGGGGCATCCGGACGCAGCAGCAACTTGGCGCGCTGCATGCGCAGTTCGACGCGCCGGTCCACCTCGCTCGCGGCGGCGGCCGGCAGACCGCGCTCGACCACCGCGCGTGTGTAGTCCGGGGTCTGCAGCAGGCCGGGGACGTACTGGATCTCGAAGGTGCGGATGGCCGCGGCCGCCTCCTGGAGCCCGACCAGCCGGTCGAACCACTCGGGCATCAGCCGCTTGTCGTACCGCTGCCACCAGCCCGGGTCGCCGGCGCGCTGGAGCAGCTTGAGGAGCACCGAGGACTCGTAGTCCTCGGTTCCGTACAGCTCCAGGAGGGCACGGACATCGCTTTCCGACGGGGGCTTGCGGCCCTTGCCGGACTCGATGCGGGACAGCTTGGCGGGGCTGAACCCGAGGGCCCGCGCCGCCTGGTCCTGGGCGAGTCCGGCATCCTCGCGGAATCCCGCCAACTGGACGCCTACCAGCATCTTCAGCAGGGTGGGAGCCGGTTCGGACCGGTCCAGGTACGGTTCCAGGCGGGAGATGCGGTGGGACGCGGCAGACATCCTGACTCCCAGTAAACCGGCACAGAGACGACTCACACTATCGCACGCAGCGTGGCCGTATCGCACCATTCCGTAGGTGCCGGTATCGGCACGGGAGTTGGGGCCCGCCACACCTCGGGCCCCGGCTCCTCACAGCAGGTGGTCGAACTCCCCGTCCTTCGCGCCGGCCAGGAACGCCGCGACCTCGGACGGTGTGTAGACCAGCGCGGGGCCGTCGGGGTCACGGGAGTTGCGCAGCGCGACGCCGCCGTCGACCAGTGAGGCCACTTCGACGCAGTTGCCCTCGGCGTTGCTGTGACGGCTCTTGACCCAGCGGGCGTCGAGCGAACTCGCCCGCACTCCGTTCTGCACTGCTGGCACTGCAGTCTCCTTGCTGTTCCGTTCTGTGCCGGGCGCTGTGCCCGGCCGTGCGGGGCGGGACAGAGGTGCGCAACTGCAACCTCGGTGACCCCACCCGTCGTTCGCGCAATTTCTCGTGCAATTGCACGCGGGCGCCTTCAGCGTGGATAATAGCTCCAGCGTCAACCCCCGCGGTTGCGCCCCGTCTTGACGTCGCATCAAGGAGATGCCGTGTCGTCACCTGCGAACCACGTGCTCCGGCCGCCGAGCCAGGCTGTGCCGGAGGTGGGTGATGCGGGCCCGGCCGGTGCCACCGTGCGGCGTCCGGGCCCCGCCGGCCTGGAGCGGCGACCGCCGGAGGCCGGCCCCCTCGTCACCGCCGCGCTGCTCGTCAGCTGCAGCGCGGAGGGGTTCGCCCGGGCCCGTGCCTTCACCCGTAAGACGCTGAGCTGCTGGTCCCTGGACCACCGCAGCGACGACGCCACCCTCGTGATCACCGAACTCGCGGCCAACGCCGTGGCCCACGCGGTGCTCCGGCCCGCGGCGGGAGGTGCCGACGAGGTGTGGCTGGGGTTGTCGTTCGACCCCGCTCATCTGCTGGTGACCGTCTCCGACCCCGGTGACGAGCCGCCCGCGTACACACCCCGTGACGTCACCGCCCTGCGGGAGCACGGCCGGGGCCTGTACATCGTCGACGCCTTGGCGGAGGAGTGGGGCTGGACCTCGCGGCCCCCGGCCGGCAAGACCGTCTGGGCCAAGCTGTCGACCACCCCTCCTCCTTGACATGACCGCCGCGGAAAGGTTTCACGCCATGCGCACCGCTTCGGACCAGCCGAGCAACGAGCGCACCAGCTGCCCCGTGCCCACGACCGGGGTGGCGCGAACCACGCCTCTCGCGGCGCTGAGCCGCGTGCCCTGGGGCGAGATCCAGGACTCCACCGGCTGCGCCGCGGCCATCCCCCTGCTCCTCAGCAGCGTGGCCTGGGGGGACCCCGAGACCGCGAGCAGCGCACTCGGCGACCTGCGCAGGCGCATCTGCCAGTACGGCTTCGTCGTGGAGCAGGCCACCGCCGCCACGGTCCCCTTCCTGTGGGAGCTCGCCCAACTGCCCCAGGTGACCTGCCGGGCGGAGATCATCCAGCTGCTCAGGAGCATCGCCGGCGCCCGCCAGTGGGAGAGCACGGCGGCCGTGTACCCCAAGCTGCTCAACCACCGCGAGAACCCCGTGGTGTGGGAGCGGCGGGCCCGTCAGGCCGTCGCCGCCAAGAGCGGTGTCCTCAGCAGGCTGATGGCCGACGACGACAGCGAGATCGCCCACGCCACCACGGAGCTCGCCCGCACACTGGACGAGTAGGAGTGCTCGCCGTCACCTGGTGTACTCCTTGCCGGCGAGGGGGAGAAAGCGCTTGCCCTCGACTCGGCAACCGGAAGGACCACCGACGATGGCATCGTCGCCGGCAAGACCACTCGACCATCGCTACCGGGGCGAACACCCGATCCGCACGCTCGCCTACCTGTTGCGCGCCGACCGCCGCGATCTGGCCGTGGCCGTCGCGGTGTTCACCGTCAAGCACAGCCCGATCTGGCTGCTGCCCCTGATCACCGCGTCCATCATCGACACCGTCGTCCAGCACCAGCCCATCACCCGACTCTGGACGAGCACCGGCGTCATCCTGTTCATCCTGCTGGTCAACTACCCCCTGCACCTCCTCTACGTCCGCCTCCTGTACGGCAGTGTCCGCCGCATGGGCACCACCCTGCGCTCCGCCCTGTGCACCCGCATGCAGCAGCTGTCCATCGGCTACCACTCCCGGGTCAGCGCCGGGGTGCTCCAGGCCAAGGTCGTGCGGGACGTCGAGACGGTCGAGCAGATGGTGCAGCAGACCGCCGAGACCGGCCTCGGCGCCACCACGGTGCTCATCGGCGGACTGGCCATCATCGCCGTGCGGACACCGGAGTTCGTGCCCGTCTTCGTCGTCGTCGTGCCCGCGGCGGCCCTCGTCGTGGCCCGCCTCAGGGCCCGGCTGCGCACCCACAACGAGCACTTCCGGCACGAGGTCGAGACCCTCTCGTCCCGGGTCACCGAGATGACCCGCCTCATCCCGGTCACCCGCGCCCACGGCCTGGAGGGCAAGGCGCTGCGCCGCATGGACGGCACCCTGCGCCGGCTGCTGACCTCCGGGATGCGCCTCGACCTCGTCAACGGCCGCTTCGGTTCGCTGGCCTGGGTCGTGCTCAACGTGGTCGGCGTGCTGGTCCTCGCCGGGGCCGCGCTGGTGTCGTACTACGGCGTCTGGGGCGTCACCCCCGGCGATGTCGTGATGCTCAGCGCGTTCCTGACCACGCTCACCAACTCCACGACAACGTTGGCGGGGCTCGCCCCGGTCATCACCAAGGGCCTGGAGTCCGTCCGTTCCGTCGGCGAGGTGCTCCAGGCGCCCGAACTGGAGGACAACGAGGGCAAGACCGAGGTCGACTTGGTGCGCGGTTCCGTCGAGTTCCAGGGAGTCGGCCACGCGTACGACCATGGACGGCCCGCCGTACGGGACTTCACCCTCCGCGTCACCCCCGGCGAGACCGTCGCCCTCGTCGGAGCGTCCGGCGCGGGCAAGTCCACCGTCCTCAACCTCGTCATCGGCTTCATCCGGCCCACCTCGGGGCGGCTGTTGCTCGACGGGACCGACATGAACACCCTCGACCTGCGCACCTATCGGCGCTTCCTGTCCGTCGTCCCGCAGGAGTCCATCCTGTTCGACGGCACGATCCGCGACAACGTCGCCTACGGCATGGACGACGCCGACGAGCAGACGGTGCGCGCGGCGCTGCGGGACGCGAACGCACTGGAGTTCGTCGACCGGCTGCCGCAGGGCCTGGACACCCTCGTCGGCGAACGGGGCGCCCGGCTGTCGGGCGGGCAGCGCCAGCGCCTGGCCATCGCCCGGGCCCTGATTCGCGACCCGCGGGTGCTGGTCCTCGACGAGGCGACCTCGGCCCTGGACACCCGCTCCGAGGCGCTCGTGCAGCAGGCGCTCGCCCGGCTGCTGCGCGGACGGACGACCTTCGTGGTCGCGCACCGGCTGTCGACCGTGCGGGGCGCCGACCGGATCGTGGTGCTGGGGGAGGGCCGGATCCTGGAGACCGGCACCCACGAGGAACTCCTGCGCCGCGGCGGGGCGTACACCGCGCTGCACGCCGGACAGGTGGCCTGAGCGCGGTCCCCGTGCCGGGCGTCACGCCGCGCTGCTGCGCGGCACCCGGCGGGGGCACGCCGAGTCGTGGTCGGTGCCGCAGCTCGTCCACCAGCGTTCGCAGCACGCCGTGTCGAGTTCGGCGCGGACGACGTCGTCGGCAGCCCTCGCGCCGGGCCTGTCGGGGCCCGCGGCCCGCCCGAGCATTTCGGCCAGAGCGCGCCGCTGGTCGCCCAGCACGCTCTCGCGCACGACCGCGATGACCGGGACCAGACTCGCGGCGGCCAGCAGACACGCCGCCCACGGGGGGTCGTGGCGCAGCGCGTGGACCGCGGTCCAGGCGAGTCCGGTGCTCGTCGCGAGATAGAGGGCGCTGAGGAGACCTGCGGAGCGGTTCATGGGCGTATACCGTTCATGGTGCGAGGGATGCCCCTTGTTCAACGGTTTGCGGCCCTTCGGGAAGCGGGTCCGCCCGCACGGTATTGCGCCAAACGCGTGCCGGGGAGCGGCGGATGGGATTGGGCCGGCGCACAGGGGGCATACGCAGCGAAAAATTCGAGAGAGGGGCGCTTCGTGCTCGTTCCGGACCCTAAGGCCGTCAGAACCCTGCTGACCCGCTACGCGTCACTGAGGATCGCCCAGGCGGAGAGGGAGAGACCGGCGACGGCTCGCGAGCTGGAGGACGTCAGTTACACACTGTGCGTGATGATGGGCACCACCGATGTCCGCGAGGCGGTCGCGAGGGCCGACGCCCTGCTGCCGGCCGCCGGATGTGCGGACCCGGAGGGCGAGAACAGCCTGCCGCTGGCCGGGTGACACCGGGCCGGACCCGGCGGGCGGTCAGGAGCGCGCCCCCGCCGGGACGGTCTCTTTCGCGTGAAAGGCCGCGCGGTACGCCTGCGGAGTGGTGCCGACGACCCGGCGGAAGCGTTCCCGGAACGCCGTGGGGGAGCCGAACCCCGCCTGCCGCGCGATCCGTTCCACCGGGTGAGCGGTGTTCTCCAGCAGGTACTGGGCGCGTCGCACCCGCGCCCGCAGCAGCCATTGCAGAGGCGTGCTGCCCGTCTGCTCCCGGAAGCGGCGGCTGAAGGTGCGTTCACTCATCCCCGAACGGGTCGCCATCGCCCCGAGGGTGATCTCGTGGGCCAGGTTGTCCTCGACCCACTCCAGAACCGGCTCCAGCGTCGAACCCCGGGGCACCGGCGGGTGGTCGTACACGATGAACTGGGCCTGTCCGCCCTCCCGTTCGAGCGGCATCACCGACATCCTTGCGGCATGCGCGGCGACCGCCGAGCCCAGGTCCCGGCGGATCATGTGCAGACACATGTCGAGGGCCGCGGCCGCGCCCGCGGAGGTCAGGATCTGACCGTTGTCGACGTACAGGACGTCCGGCTGGACCTCGACGGCGGGGAAGCGCCGGGCCAGGTCGTCCGCGGCCACCCAGTGCGTGGTGGCGCGCAGCCCGTCCAGGAGTCCGGCCTCCGCCAGCACGAACGCGCCCACGCACACGGACGCGATCCGGGTGCCGGCCGCCGCGGCCTCCCGCAGCGCCGCCAGGACGCGTGGCGAGGGCGGTCCGGCCACCGGGGAGCGCCCCGGCACGACGATCGTGTCCGCCTCCGTGAGGGCCTCGAGGCCGTGCTCGACCCGGAGGGTGAAACCGCCGTCCGCGCGGACCTCCGGCGCCTCGGCGCACAGCCGGACCCGGTAGGCGGGGCGGCCGTCGGGCAGCCGCGTCCAGTCGAACACCTGCATGGGCGCCGCCATGTCGAACGGCACCACATCGTCGAGAGCCAGGATCGCCACGGAGTGCATGACCGCCACGATAGGCGGATTCCCGCCACGGCTACGACCATGAGATCAGTCAGAACACCCTGTCGGAGGCTTTGGCGAGAATCCGTTGGAAGCTGTCGTTTCAGCCCCTGTGTGATCGCTTCGGCGGGTTCCTAGGGTGGCCGGGCACCACCGACCGCACCGGAGAAGGACACGCCACCCCATGACCAAGTTCCTGCTGGCCCTGCACGTCCTCGTCGCCATCGTCGCCGTGGGGCCGGTGACCGTCGCGGCCAGCATGTTCCCGCCCGCGGCCCGCCGGGCCCACTCGGAGGAGGCCGGCGTCGGCACGGTACGGCTGCTGCACCGCATCTGCCGGGCCTACGCGGGCATCGGCATCGCGGTCCCCGTCCTCGGCGTGGCCACCGGGGCCGCGATGGGTGTCCTGGGTGACGCGTGGCTGACCGCGTCCATGGCCCTGACGGCGGCCGCCGCCGGTGTCCTCGCCGCCTTCGTCCTGCCCCGGCAGAGCGAACTGCTCGAGGAGTTGACCGGACACAGGAGCGTCGAACGCCGCGCAACCGTCCAACTGGCCATGTTCACAGGCATTTTCAACCTTCTGTGGGCGACCGTGACCGTCCTGATGATCGTCCGCCCGGGGTCCACCACCGGCGCATGACCGCCCCCGAGCAGTCAAGCCCGACGCCGGAATTCGCACGTCGGTGCGTGGAGGCGCCTAGACTCGTCAGCCGTGCCCATGCGCGTGGGCCGCGAAAACGAAAGGCGCGTTGACGGGTGTTCCAGGATTCCCCCATCTACGACCGACTCGTCGCCGAGCGCGGCGACGTCCCCGCTCTGACCCGCAGGGAGGCCGAGCGCGTACGCAGGGAACTGGAGTACGTCATGCGGCCGCTGCAGTCCCTCATGCCTCAGCCCGTCCCCGACCGCCCGGCCTCGCCCGGGCAGGGCTGGGTGCCCGCCCTGCCGCCGGCCGGCCCGCGGCCCTACTGAATTCGGCCTCAGGACACCGCGGTGTTCGCGCCGTCGGCGCGGGAGCGCGGGTCCGGACCGGGCCGGGCCAGCCATTCGGCGATGCTCCGCGCGATCGGCTGGCCCGTGTCCACCTCCACGAAGCCGAACTGCCCTGACTGGTTGCACTCCAGGAACCACCAGGTCCCGTCCCCGTCCTCCGCGAAGTCGAAGGCCCCATAAGCCAGTTCGGCCGCCCGGAGATAGTCCCGGACGGCGGCGGCCACCCGGGGCGGGACATCGGTGGGCTGCCAGAAGGAGGTGGGCGGAGCGAAGCGGACGTCCACCTCGTCGTCCGTCCCGGAGACCTTCCGGGCGGCCAGCATCGTCTCGCCCACGACGGTCAGGCGGATGTCGGCCCGTTTCGCCACCCGCCGTTGCAGCAGGGTCGGGCCGAACGCCACCGCCGCGAAATCGGTGTCCGGCGCGACCCGGCTGGTCGGCACCGCCCGCGGCGGGTCCTGCGGATGCGCCCCGGAGACCGGTTTGACCACCAGGTCCGGATACCGCTCGGCGAACTCGCGAGCGGCCTGCGGAAACGTTGTCACGATGGTCGCCGGGACGGGCAGGCCGCAGCGCTGTGCGAGCCGTAGCTGCCAGGGCTTGTGACGGGCCCGGCGGGCCGCGTCGGGATGGTTCATCCAGCGGGCGTCGCTGCCCCGGAGCATGCCGTACAGCGCCTGGGCGGACTCCTCGGTCAGCCACTCGGATGGCGCGGCCGCACGCGCCGCCGGGGTTCCCGGGCGGCGGACCCAGACCGAGCGCAGCCCGGAGATGCCCACCAGACGGCCGCCGACCGACAGATGGCCGCGGAAGGCGCCGTGCACGTACTCCCCGGACAGCGCGACACCGTCGGTCAGGTCGGCCGGATCGAGCCGGACCACCGGTACCCCCGTGGCGTTGAGGTGCACGACGACCATGTCGGCCGTCACGTCCTCTTCGCAGGTAAGAATCAACACGGTCATCGGTCGTCGGCCGTGTTCAGTCGTCGAAGTGAGTCTTGGAGCCCGCGGTGCTCGTGGTGGTCCCCAGTTCCCTCATCAGCGCGTGGTCGCGGGCCGCGACCCGGCCGTCCATGAGCACGTTCAACTGCAGCCCGGAGTCGTAGACGTACGGAGTGGTCGCCTCCAACGTCGCTGCCGGACGTGCGTAGTTGAGCGCGAACGGTTGCATCGTCTCTCCCTCGCCGTTACTGCCTCTCGCAGACGGCCGTCACCCCACGACGCCGTCAGGTCAGCCGACTTCCTTCGGCTTCCAGAGACTTATACGAATCGAACGAGTGATTGGTTTCCTTACACTGCGTAATCACGGTCGGCGGGACGTCTCCCGGTCCCGTCCGTCGAGCCGCAGCGCCGCCCGGTCGGCGGCGGAGCCGCGCAGGGTGCGCAGGGCGAGCAGCAGGACACCGATGTCGTCGAGGTACACCGGGTCGGGCACCAGATCGGTGGGCAGCACGAAGTACAACAGGGCGCCCCAGAAGACCCAGCGGGGCCCGGTGGGCAGTCCCGCCCGTCGCAGACCGCGCCGGGTTCTCACGAGCCGTACCAGCAGTCCGACGGCCACCGCCAGCGCCAGCGCCGCGAGTACCACGGCGACGACGATCAGTGCTGTGGTCGAATCCACGGGCCGACCTCCTCCTCAGGGCGCCGAACGGCGCGCTGTCTGACGGATTCCCGCATCCGGCTCCGCTATGGCTCACCGAAGGGCCGCACTCACACCCGTGGCTCATCCGAGTGGCACGCCGTCGGGTACCCGCTTACGAATGGGTCATCTCTATCTCGCGGTCGCACGACGGGGGCGCGTAGGAGCGACCGCACTCTTTGTCTGGAGCAGAGCATGACCACCGGCCCGACAGCAGCTCACCCGAACGAACCCGCCATACCGATGGACCGGTCGTACGGCGATCCCGTCGGCGACCTGGTGCGTGCCGCCGTGGCCGATCGTCCCCTGGAGGACGTCGTCCACCTGATCACACTGCTGGAACAGTCACCCGAGTACGCGCTGGCCACGGTCGCGGCCCTGCGTGCGGTCGGCGTGGACCGGTCCGTGGAGGACGTCACCCGGCTCGTGTCCCTGCTGACCCGGCCGCCACGGGACGCGGACAGCGCCGACGAGGCGATCCGGGCCGCCGCCGAGTCCCGTCCGATAGAGGACGTGACCCGTCTGGTAGCCCTGTTGAACCGGTCCGAACTGCAACCTCACTGCGCGCAGGAGGCGGTGCGCGCGGCAGCGACCGGCAGACCCGTGGAGGAACTCGTCGAGCTCATCGGCCGCCTGGCGACGGAACCGCCCCCGCAGCCGTCGTACGAGGCGCACGAGCCCCCGTACGACGAGGAGTGGCGGCCCGGAGCGGAGATGCCGGGGACGGGCGTCTTCCCGGCCCCGCCCGCCCATCCGCCCGCGTCGGGGCGGACCCGGTGGGTACCGGCCTGGCCCAGCAGGATCGCCGCCCTGGCCCTGATGGTCTGCGGTGCCCTGTGCTTCCCGGCAGACCGGGACGGGGCGCCCGTGCAGGTGTACGGGTTCGCGCTGGGGGTGTCGCTCCTGTGTGTCCTGCTCGCCCTGCTGATGATCCGGCCGGTCCTTCCGGTCCTGGCCCTCGCGGTCGTCGTGCCGGCCGGGGTGGCCGCGGGCCAACTGCTCGACGGACGGTTCCGCTCGGCCGGGCTCGCCTGGGCCCTGGAACTTCCGCTGGCGCCGGCCTGGCTCACGGGGACGGTGGCCGTGTGCGCGTCACTGGCCGCACTGACCGCCCTCGTGGTGCAGCTCGCGTCGCCACCCCCGCTGGAACGCGTGCTGGCGGAACGGCGGACGGCGGAGGCCATCCGCGCGGCGGCCGACGCCCCGGTGGCGCCCCGGCCGACGCACTCCCCGGGGACCTGAGAACCTCTCGAAGCCTAGGAACCGCCCCTCGCACGGAGGCCGCTCAGCACGCGGTCCGGTGTGAGGGGCAGCTCGCGCATGCGCACGCCGGTGGCGTGGAAGACGGCGTTGCCGATCGCCGCCGCGGAACCCACGATGCCGATCTCGCCGATGCCCTTGCTGCCCATGGGGTTGAGGTGGGAGTCGTCCTCGTCGATCCAGTGCGCCTCGATGTCGGGCACGTCGGCGTGTGTGGGCACGTGGTACGCGGCCAGGTCGGACTCGGTGAAGTCGCCGAACGCGGCGTCCATCGTGCTGCCCTCGGTCAGGGCCATACCGAGCCCCATGGTCATGCCGCCGACGAACTGGGAGCGCGCGGTACGGGAGTTGAGGATGTGCCCGGCGGCGTACACCCCCAGCAGCCTTCGGACCCGGGTCTCGCCGGTGACCGTGTCGACGGCGACCTCCGCGAAGTGGGCGCCGAAGGCGTGCCGGGCGAAGGGGCTGTCGGCGTCCGCCCGGCCGGCGGTGTCGGCACGAACCTCGATCCCCTCCGCGGGCAGCGGCTCCTCGGCCAGGCGCTCCGCGAGCCGGGTGCACGCCTCGTGCACCGCCCAGCCCCAGGACGCGGTGCCCGACGAGCCGCCGGCCAGTGACGCGGCGGGCAGGTCGCTGCTGCCCACCTCGGTCCGCACGCGGGCGACGGGCACGGCGAGCGCGCCCGCGGCGATCTGCGCGAGCACGGTCCGGGCGCCCGTGCCGATGTCGGTGGCGTTGATCCGCACGAGGAAGGTCCCGTCGGCCTGCGCCCGTGCCGCCGCCGTGGACGGATGCACCAGAACGGGATACGTGGCGGCCGCCACCCCCGACCCCACCAGCAGCGGGCCCTCGGCGCGGGAGCGCGGCCGTGGGTCCCGCTCGGCCCAGCGAAAGCGCCGGGCGCCCTCGCGCAGACACTCGATCAGGTGCCTGCTGCTGAAGGGCTTGCCGCTGTCGGGCTCGGTGCCCGGTTCGTTGACGATCCTCAACTCCACCGGATCCATGCCGAGTCCGGTGGCCAGTTCGTCCATGGCCGACTCCAGGGCGTACATGCCGGGAGCCTCGCCGGGGGCCCGCATCCAGGACGGGCTGGGCACGTCGAGGGGCACAACGCGGTGCGCCGTACGGGAGTCGGGGGCGGCGTACATCACCCGTGCGGGTACGGCGGCCTGCTCCACGAACTCCTTGATCCGCGAGGTGTGGGTGGTGACTTCGTGGATCAGGGACGTGAGCCGTCCGTCGGGGTGGGCTCCAAGACGCAGTCGGTGCAGGGTGGGGGCCCGGTGTCCGACGACGGCGGGCATGAAGCGGCGGGGAAGCGCCAGGGTGACCGGCCGTCCGGTGTGCAAGGCCGCCATGGCGGCGAGCACCACGTCCGGGCGGGGGGTGCCCTTGGACCCGAAACCGCCGCCCACGTGCTCGGCGTGCACGGTGACGTGTTCCTCCGGGAGCCCGAACAGGCCGGCCAGGGTGGCGCGTACGAGCGTGGAGCCCTGTGTGGAGTTGTGCACCGTGAGCCGGCCGTCGTGCCATTCGGCCGTCGTCGCGTGCGGTTCCATCGGGTGGTTGTGCAGCGGCGGCACCCGGTAGTCGGCGTCGATCCGGACCGGGGCGGACGCGAACGCGCCCTCGGGGTCGCCGTGTTCGCGGGTCCCGGGGTATCCGTCGTTGGCCTGCTCGGGAGCGTACGCGTCCGGGTGCGTGGCGGTGAGGGTGACGTCGTGGTCCTCCACGGCGTAGTCGACATGCACTGCGGCGGCACCGGCGCGGGCGGCCTCCAGGGTCTCGCCCACCACCAGGGCGACGAACCAACCTCGGTGCGGGACACGGGAGTCGCGCAGGACGGCGAGTGTGGGGTCGTCCGGCTCGGACAGTTTCGGCGCGTTCTGGTGGGTGAGCACGGCCAGGACCCCGGGCACCTCCAGGGCGGCCGCGGTGTCGATGCCGGTGATCCGGCCCCGCGCGATCGAGGCGGGCACGGGCCAGGCGTGCGCGCGGCCGGGACGGGGCTGTTCGGCGGCGTAACGGGCGGTGCCGGTGACCTTCTCCCGGCCTTCGCGGCGCTCGACGGGAGAGCCCAGGGCGGTCGCGGCCCGGGTGGTGGCGTCCATGCGTCCTCCTCAGGTCCTGGCGGTCGCGGTGAGCCGGGTCAGGACGTCCAGGGCGAGCGAGCGCGCCAGGGGGAGCTTGTAGGCGTTGTCCCGCAACGGCTCGGCGGCGGAGAGCTCCAGGTCGACCGCGTGCTCGAACGCGGCCGCCGTGGGCGCGGCGCCCACCAGCGCCTGCTCGGCCCGCCGCGCCCGCCACGGCCGGTGCGCCAGCGCGCCGAAGGCGATCCCGGCGTGGTCGACCACCCCGTCCGTCACCCGCACCACGGCGGCCACCGAGGCGAGGGCGAAGGCGTACGACGCCCGGTCCCTGGCCTTGCGATAGGCGGACGGCAGCCCGGCCGGGGCCGCAGGCAGCAGCACTCCGGTGATGAGCTCGCCGGGGAGGATCTCGGTGTCCCGCTCCGGATGGTCCCCCGGCAGGCGGTGGAAGTCGGCCACGGAAACGCTTCGGGCGCCCTCGGTGCCGTACAGCTCGACGCGGGCGTCCAGCGCGGCGAGCGCGACGGCCATGTCCGAGGGGTGGGTGGCGATGCAGTGCGGGGAGTGCCCGAGCACCGCGTGGTCCCGGTGCACGCCCTCGCGTGCGCCGCAACCGCTGCCCGGCGCCCGCTTGTTGCAGGGTTTGGAGACGTCCTGGAAGTAGGGGCAGCGGGTGCGCTGGAGCAGGTTGCCGCCCGTGGTGGCCGCGTTGCGCAGCTGGCCCGAGGCGCCCGCGAGCAGGGCCTGGGAGAGCGCGGGGTAGTGGGCTCGGACGGACGGATGGGCCGCCAGGTCGCTGTTGCGGACCGTCGCGCCGACCCGCAGTGAGCCGTCCGGGAGCTCCTCGACCTCGTCCAGGGGGAGCCGGCTGACGTCGACGAGCACGTCCGGCCGTTCCACGCCGAGCTTCATCAGGTCGACCAGGTTGGTGCCGCCGCCGAGGTAGTGGGCGCCGGGCCGGGCGGCGAAGACTTCCGCCGCCTCCTCGGGGCTGGTGGCCCGTACGTAGTCGAAGGTCTTCACCGGATCACGTCCTCGACCGCGTCGACGATGCGTGGATAGGCGCCGCAGCGGCACAGGTTGCCGTTGAGCCGCTCGCGGATCTCGTCCCGGTCCAGCGGTACGGGACGGCCGGCCGGCGTCTCGCCGGTGACGCGCGAGGGGTGGCCCGCCGCGGCCTCGTCGAGCATGCCGAGCGCGGAGCAGAGCTGGCCGGGGGTGCAGTAGCCGCACTGGAAGGCGTCGCGGTCGAGGAAGGCCTGCTGCAGGGGATGCAGTTTCTCCCCGTCGCCGCCGAGACCCTCGACGGTGCGGACCTCGCTGCCGTCCAGGGCGACCGCGAGCAGCAGACAGCTGTTGACCCGGCGCCCGTCCACCAGGACCGTGCAGGCCCCGCACTGCCCGTGGTCGCAGCCCTTCCTGGCACCCCACAGGTCCAGGTCCTCGCGCAGCAAGTCGAGCAGGACGCGTCGGTGGTCCACGAGCAGGGTGTGGGGTTTGCCGTTGACCGTGAGTGTCGTCTCCGAGCAGATGGCGCTGTCGCTGTTCTCGCCGCTCATGACGGTGACCTTCCGGACGGACCGAGGCGCTGTCCCCTTCGCGTATCCACAGTGGGCCCCCCGACACCTCCTGTCACCCCGGGAAGGAGCCCCGCCCAGGCCGACGCCATGAACGCCGACGTCCTGCGCGCCGCCTACGAGGCCTTCGCGGCCGTCGTACGCCCTCTCGGGGACGAGGAGTCCTGGCGGCCCACCGGCTGCGTGGGCTGGGCCGTGCGCGACCTGGTCTTCCACTGTGCCGGTGACGCCCAGCGGGCCCTGGTCGCCCTGCACACGCCCGCTGCGGAGCCGGCCGACCGGGACACGGTGACCTAGGCGGGACTGGACGCCGGACCCCGTCCGCGCGGCGAACGGCCGGCGCTAGAACCGGGTGAGCGCCGGCATGCTCCTCGACTTCCGCCAGCTGCGCGAGCTGTACCTGGAGACCGCCGCGGCCACCGTGAACGCCGTCGCGGACACCGCGTCGGAGCTGCCGGTCTCCACTCAGGGCCATGTGCTGACGGCCGGGGACCTCATGCTCACGCTCGCCGTGGAGGCCACCGTCCACCACCTCCACCTCGTCGTCGACCTGCCGGAGGCCGCGGGACCGTCCTCGGCGGGCCTGGCCGCGGTGCGAGCCACCCTGGACGGGCTCCTCGGGCGGCCCGTTCCGCTCGACTGGAGCGACGAGCACTACGCCCGCGCCGCCACCGGACGCACGCCGCTCACGGACGCCGAACGCCTTGCGCTCGGCGCGGACGCGGACCGTTTCCCGCTCTTCAGCTGATCTGCCGGTCCGGGTCCTCGTCGCGGGTCGCGGGCCGCAGAGTACCCTTCCAGCGCCCGAACGTCTTCGAGAGCTGCTGCAACGGCGAGGCGGCCTCCGGGTCCGCCCGGGGCTCCGGTGCCGGGGCGTTCTCGCGGTAGATCGCCAGCGCCTCGTTCGCCCGTTCGGCGGCCTCCCGGTACAGGTCCCGGGACTTCGTCATGGCCTCCAGCGCGTCGGCGTACATCGTCACGAGAGCGCGCTCGCGTTCGAGTTCCTCCCGCAGAGTCAGCAGCTGCCACTGCTCCCGCAGAGCGGTCACGGCCGCCTCGCCGCCCTCCGGCAGCGGCTTGGGCATCGCGGCGTAGCGCGTCACCGTCGCGAGCAGCTCGGTGGGCTCCGAGCCGTCGAGGAAGACACTGCGTACGGAGAAGTCCTGGCCGTCGTACCCGGGCGGCACCGGCGTCCCGGGCAGCACCACGGCTCCGCCGCGCGGCACCTCCACGCCGAACTCCTTCACGGCCCAGTTCAGAACCCGCAGCTGGTGGGGCTGGGCCCGGTGCTCGACGACCCGGTGGCGCAGGCTCGGCGGCAGCATGTCCGCCAGCGGGCGGCGGCCCCGCTGGTCGGTGGTCATGGCCTCGTGGACGACGACATGCACGGCCCAACTGCCGCGTACGGCCTGTCGGAGCACCCGCCGTACGTCCTTGTCCTCCTCGGGCAGCACGCTCAGGTCCCTGAGCCGCAACCCCGTGGCGGCGTCACGGTCCCAGAAGACGTCCTCGCTGTCGGGCCAGAACATGGTCGCGGGAGACGGCCACCGCAGATCCCACGGCTGCTCCGCCTCGGCCGCCAGCACCCACTCCTGTCCGCCGCTGGACACGGCGGCGAGCGAGAGCCGGGCCCGGACGGTCACCTCGTCGGCGACCCGCCAGCGGGCCTCGAAGATCCGCTCCGGGGCGTCCTCGGTGTCGGACGGCTCCTGGAAGTCGTCGAGGGTCGCGCTCTCCTTCAGTAGCTCCAGGTTTCGGCGCAGGACGTCGGCCGCGTCGGATCCGAGATGGCGGCCGCGGGCCAGCCAGACGGTGGAAGGTGCGGTGGGGTCTGCCGTGGGAGTGCTTGACATGGGTCCATCTGTGAGAAGGAGTGGTGCGTGCCAGGGCCAAGTATCGTCGCCCCCGGCCCGTGCGGACCAGGCGGGGTCCGGCAGGCGGACCCGCCCGGCGTGCGGCGCCCGCCGGTCCGGGACCTTCCCGGAGACCTGCCCGGCGCACACGGGGCGCACACGTTCCGCACAGAGCAACCGCGGTTCACTCGTGCCCGGTTCGCGGCCCGGCACGCCAAAATGACCTCTCGAACAGGGCCCGCCCACCATCCGCATTGGGGCGGGCCCTGTTCGCCGTTCCTGCCCGATCATGCGTTTCGGCTGGCTGAATATATCGGGAGCCGATATATTCGTGTTCATGGCACCGAGGAACATGACACAGGCGGCGTTCTTCGTTCTGACCGCCCTCGCCGACCAGCCGCGGCACGGCTACGGCATTCTGCGCGAGGTCGAGGAACTCTCCGAGGGCGCCGTGCAGATGCGCGTCGGCACCCTCTACGGCGTACTGGACCGGCTCACCGCCGACGCACTGATCGTGCTGGACCGCGAGGAGGTGCAGCAGGGCCGGCTCCGGCGCTACTACCGCCTCACCGACGAGGGCACCGCGGCGCTGGACGCCGAGGCGGAGCGGCTGGCCGCCGGAGCGAGCGCGGCGAAGAAGCGGATCGCCGAGGGGCGTCGGGGCCCCGGAATCACCGACGTGCCCGCCACCGGGCCCGGACTCGCCGGAGGTCTGGCATGACGACCCTGCTGGAGACGCGCTACCGCGCCGTGCTGCGCCTGCTGCCCGCCTACTACCGGCGCGAGCGCGAGGAGGAGATGGTCGAGACCTACCTCTGGGACGTCGACCAGGAGACCCAGGACCAGAGCCGGCCCACCCTCGGCGAGGTGGCGAGCATCGTCGCCCTGGCCGTGCGCAGCAGGCTCGGCGCGGGCGGCGCACCCCGCCGGTACGCCGTGCTCGGCTCGGCCGTCCGGCTCTTCGCGCTCTTCACCGTCCTGCTTCAGGCGGCGTCCGCCGTGGTCGACCGGGTCCTGGGGCTGACCTGGGCGTCGACCCGTGGCGGGAGCCAATGGGACCTGTTCACGGACGGCTTCACCGGCCACGGGATGTGGGCCGGTGCCGACGCGGTCGCCCAGTGGTTCCTGCCGCTGCTGTGGACGGTCTCCTACTTCGCCCTGCTGCGCGACCGTCGCCGTCTCGCGCAGGTCTCCGCGCTCGTCGCGGCCGTGCCGACCCTCTGGCCGCTGGTCGATCTGTGGGCCCGTGACTTCGCGCCCTCGGACTCCGCCTATGTCGTGGCGGTCGCCGTGCTGGCCTGGTCGTCGGCGCTGGCACTGTGCGCGGCCCACCACCGCGACGCGCCCCCGGCGGCTCTGCCCGCGGGCGCGCCCGGCCTGGTCTTCGCCGCCTGCTGTGTGCTGATGGGCGGCTCCGTCGTGGCACTGCCCGGCGGGGTCGACACCGTCTGGGCGCTCGTCACGTGCTACCTGGTGACGGCCCTCGTCTGGCTGCTGTACCGCGCCCGGAGCGAGGACCGCCTCCCTGCCGCGGAGGCCGCCGCCCTCGCGGCTGTGGGTCTGCTCCTCCTGGCGGTCCGGATCACCGCGGTCTATCCGTGGCTCGACGTCCTGCCCGGGGCGCTGCGCGTCGGTGTCCTGACCCAGGCGGCGGCTCTGGTCGCGCTGACCGCCGCGCTGACCGTCGTGAGCGGACGCGGTCTGCTCAGCCGTGGTACGTGATGTACCCGTTGCCGTCCCGGTCGTCGGCGCTCTTGGTGTACGCGTGGGTGTCGGCGTGCGCGCCCGAGGACTTGTAGAGGTAGATCGTGTCCTTGTCGTTGTTCCAGATGAAGTTGCAGTTGTTGCGGTAGACGACATTGCTCGCGTCGGAGTCGGTGCCGTGGCCGCCGCGCAGCTTCACGTAGTCGCCCGGCTGGAGCGTGTGGTTCTTCGTGAACGTGAACTTGTTGCCGGTGGCGTCCTTGACGACGTACCCCTTGAGGTTCACCGTCGCGGTCCTCGAGTAGTTCTTGATCGTCAGGTACTCCTCGTCGGTGTTGCCGGTGGCGCAGCTGTTGGAGTCCCGGCCCGGCGCGTCGTACTGGACGCCCTTGATCTTCAGCGCCGACGAGTACTCGGCGGCGTGTGCCGGGACCGCGGCCAGCACGGTCAGCGCGCTCGCGGCCGTGACAACGGCTATGTGTCCTCTGCGCATGGAAAAGCCCCCCTGTGAAGGTCTGGTGAAGAAGACCTGGAGCGTATGCAAACGCGGAGCGTCAGGGGGGCTTTTCGGTTGAATCAGTAACCGACTCGGAATGATCAGTAACCGACTCGGAACGTGGCGTCCTGCTTCTCCGTGGTCGTGGCGACCGGGTCGATGCGCAGGACGTAGTCGGAGTGCCGGATGTAGCGCGTGGGGTTGTTGTAGGAGCGGAACGAGGCCCAGCTCGCGTCCGCGAGGCCCGCCGTGCGGTAGAAGGTCGCGTCACCGGCGAAGGTCGACGTGCCGTCGTTGACGTCCAGTCGGAGCTGGTAGTTGTAGTGCCGCAGATAGCGGTCGGGGTAGTTGACCGACCGGAAGGACACACCGGAGCTGTCGGCGAGACCCGGCACGAGGGTCCACAGGGAGTCCTTGTACGGCTCGACCGGGTACTCGTCGATGCGGCCCACGTAGTCGGAGTGGCGCACGTAACGGGCCGGGTAGTTGTAGGACTTGAGCCGGTTCCAGGCGGGCGCGCCCCACTTCGCGAGCAGGTTGTTGTACTCGGCCGTGGTGATCGTGGCGATGCCGCAGTGCTTGGAGTTGACCGGCTGGGTGTACGTCTTCTGGTCCAGGGCGGTCCAGGTGCCGGACGCGGGGCTGCTGGACTGCCAGGCGTAGAAGACGCCGTTGGGGGTGTAGGTGTCGCCCCACAGCCACCAGGTGCCGGAGGTGAGGGACTTGACCACGGTGGGGGCCTCGGTGCCGCCGTGGGCCACACCCGCGCTGTACTCGGTGAAGCTGCCCGGATTCAGGGTGGTGGATCTGGCGCTCACCAGGGTCTGGTTCTTCTTGAAGAAGAGGTAGTTGTAGCCGTTCACCCCCACCGCCATGTCACCGTCGATGACGTCGTAGCCGGGGTCGAAGAACACCTGCGGGGCCGAGGCGGTGACGAAGTCGCTGGTGTAGTTGACCATGATCACGTTGTGGCCGCTGGAGTTGACCGAGGAGTAGATGACCGCGTACTGGCCCCGGCCCGCGTCCCAGAACGCCTCGGGCGCCCAGCTGTGGGTGGACATGTCGTGCAGCTTCAGGCGCCGGTAGCCGGTGAAGGTGCGCAGGTCGGTGGAGTCCCAGACGTGGATGTACTGGCTGTTGTAGTTCCAGTCGGTGCCCTTGAGGTCGGTGGCGAGGACCACGAAGGTGCCGTCCTGCTTGCGCATCAGGAACGGGTCGCGCAGGCCGAGGGCGCCGGCGGTGGGGGTGACCAGGGGGTTGTTCTGGTTGAGCGGCGTCCAGTTGAGCCCGTCGGGGCTCACGGCCAGGTGGAGGCCGTAGTCGGTGCCGTCGCCGAGGTTGGTCGACTCGGTGAAGTAGACCATCGCGTACGCCGAGTCGGCGGCCTGCGCGGTGCCGGCGCCGAGCGTCAGGGCGAGCGGCACGGCGGCCGTCAGGCCCAGGAGGCCACGACGGGACAGGTGGGGGTTTGCGCTCATCTTGCTCTCCAAGGTGGCGTGCGGGGGCACTGTGGGGCAGCGCAATTGATCGGTATTTCGAACGGAGTTCGGGAAATCGATCAGAAAGTAGGGCCTGGCCATGGGCGCGTCAATCGTCCTGTCACGCTTTTGTGATTCCTGTGCAACCCGGGGCGCTCGGGAGCGCCCCGGGGCAGGTGGGTCAGCGCTGGGTGTAGATGAAGCCGACCTTGTCGACCTCGTCGCCGCCGCGGCCGTGGAATCCGGCGATCTGCCGACCGGTCGGGGCGGTGCGGGTCACGCAGTCGGAGGTGGTGGTGCCGCCGGCCAGCGTGCGGCCGAGGTTGGTCGTGAACTTGGCGTAGAAGATCCGCGTGTGGCCGCTGTACTCGCCCTGGCAGAGCTGGGCCGTGGTCACGTACTCCCCGCTGCCCAGGGTCAGCGAGGACGCGGTGCCGCCGGTGCCGCCGTGGGTGAGCGTGGTGCCGTTCGCCAGGGTGAGGCTCAGCTGGTCGACGCGGGAGCCGCTGCGCAGCCCGATGGTGGTGGCGCCGGCGCCGGCGGGGACACTGGTGATGTCGTTGTAGTAGTCGCCGTGCGGCCCGCCGAACTGGTCGCTGAGCTGGTACGCGGAGTTGCGCGACCAGGTGAAGCCGACCGTGATCGGGTCGTGGTCGGAGAGCATCAGATTGTCGCTGGTGAGGAACTTGGCGTGCTCGTTGTTGTACGACGTGGCGTTCAGCGAGACCAGTTTGCTGCTGCGGTAGAGGACCTTGTCGACGACCTCGCAGGTGTTGGGCACGGTGGTGCCGCTCTGGTCGCAGACCAGGGCGTCGCTCCCCTTGGCGGGCGGGGTGCCGCCGCGGATCAGCTGGACCCAGGGGTCGGCCAGGCCGTTGGCCGCGGCGAACTCGGCGATGGTGTCGCCGGAGCGGGTGTAGCGGGTGTTGGTGTCGCCCATGACCACGACCGCGTTGCCTGCGGAGTGGGTCTTGATGAAGGCCGTGAGCTGGTTGAGGTTGTCCGCGCGGGAGGCGAGGTCCCCGTCGTTGGTGCCCGCGTTGGTGTGCAGGTTGTAGAAGTCGACGTACACGCCCTCGGCGAGGCGCTCGCGCATGAAGGTGAAGCCCTTGGGAGTCAGGCAGTCACCCGAGTCCACCTGGCACGAGTTCCAGTGCACCCGCTCGAAGTCGTCCGTGTCGTAGGGGATCTTGGACAGGGTGTTCAGGCCGCTGCCGATGCCGGCGCCGCCGCTGGTGGGGGTGCGGTAGGCGTGGTTCGTGTCGGCCGCGTAGAGGTAGGCGTGGTAGTTGAAGTCCTCCTCCACGTGGACGATGTCGTACGGCGCGATCCGCTGGCCGATCGTCGTGGTGCTCGACTCGCGGGGCGTCGACGCGCTGGAGATGGCCGAGGGCAGGCCGGCCACGTTGTAGCTGAGGACGCTGAAGGTGCCCGAGTCGGCTGCCGTGGCGGACGGGGCGGCCGCGGTGAGCCCGCCGAGGACGGCGGTGGTCGTCGCCAGGGCGGCGAGGAGTCTGCGCATGGGGAGTGTCTCCTGAGGGAGTGGCGCGGGTGAAGGGGCGGGGCGGGACAGAAGTTACCGCTGGTTACCCCTTGTTGTCGCGGTCCTGAGCGCTCCCCGGCCGTCAAGTCCCCTGCGCCTGACCGGGTGTTGGGACCCCGGGCCCGTCGCCGTTCATCTCTCTTTCACCCGAGGTGGCTCAATCTCGGCCCCGCGGACGCCGTGGCTCCAGATCGATAAGGCTTGTGGAATTTCTGCACGGCATATCTGTCTACGATATGAAGATCGTAGGGAGAGGGAACGCGCGTGAGTGAACCACCAGTCCTCGTCTGCCCGGAGTGCGGGGCGCCCAGGGCGGCGGACGGCACTCCCTCCTGCACCTGCGCGCACCGCGCCTCGGAGGCCCACCTGGAGTCCCGTACGGCAGAGGCGGCGGCCGCGGAGGACTTCGACCCGGTGCGGATCCGGCCCTTCGTGGAGGTCGGCGAGGAACCGGCGGACCCCGCGGGGGAGCCTGAACGGGTGGGCCTCGCAGGGGACTTGAGCGAGGTCCCCGTGGCCGGGGCGGACGCCGGACATGCACCCCTCGGCGAGCCGCCCGTGGAGCTCCCGGCCGACGCTGCACCGTCCGGTCGCACGCGGCGGACGATGGTCCTCGCCGGGGCGGGAGCGGTCGTCGCCGTCCTGGTCGCCGGCGGATTCGCCGGCGGGCTCTTCACCTACGACGGACCTTCACGGGACGGTTCCGTGGCCGGCGGTGTACGCGCGGGCATCCCGGAGGCGCCGCCGTCGTCGAGCGGCCCGTCCGTCACGGCTACCTCCCCTACGGCGACCTCGACGCGGTCGTCCGCACCGCCCTCCCCCTCGCCGAGCGCGCAGTCCAGCGACAGCGCCTCCCCGACGGGCACCGCCACCCCGAGCCAGGCGCCGTCGAGCGCCGCCGCCACCGCCACGGTGGCCCCTCGTCCGACGGTGTCGAACGGTCAGCCTCCCGTGCTCGCCCTCGGTGACCGGGGGCCCGAGGTCGTCGAACTCCAGCTCCGGCTCCGGCAGGTCGGTATGTACGACGGGGAGGCCGACGGCGACTTCGACCCGCAGGTCCAGAGTGCCGTGCGCAGCTACCAGGTGACCCGCTTCGTCCTTCAGGACGAGTCCGGCGTCTACGGCAAGGCGACGCGCGCCTCGCTCGAGTCCGAGACCTCGGAGCCGTGACGGCGCAGGTTCATTTCCGGTGCCCGTCGGAAGGGTGGGCCCGGTCGTAGGGGCGGGGGTAACCGGTCGGGGAGTAGGGGAGATAGCGGGCCGGGGACGTCGGATCGGCCTCGGTGGCACGGGAGTTGAGCGCGGCGGGATCACTTCCCGCCCAGTGGCCGCTCGTGATCCGGTCCTCCAGGGCGTGCAGGGCGGCGATCTGCTCACCGGGGCTGAACGTGCAGTGGCCCGCGTTGTCGACATATCGCTGCCGTAGCAGTGCGGCCGAGCCCGCCGCCGTGGCGGCCCGACGGTAGGCGCTCTCGGACTGCACCGGGATCAGCGCGTCGCCGGTGGTGTGGATGTTCAGTTGGGGCTTGGTGAGGCGCCCGGTGAAGGAGCTCGTACGGCTCATCCAGTCGACGGCGTTCCTGTCGGCGCGGGTGCGGGGGGCCTTGTCGAGGGCGTTGAGATCGGACCTCAGGGAGAGGCCGGCCTTCGCGTACAACTCCTCGACCTCCTTGAGGTAGGGGGAGTTGCGCAGCATCGCGTGGTAGTCGACTCCGGTGTTCCATGACATGTTGCCGCCCGCCCGGGACTCGGCCTCCTGACGCCAGACGAACGCGGGGAACTTCACCAGTCCGACGACGGCCTGGTACTGATTCGACTCCTGCGCGTCCCGGTCGGTGGGCGTGGGCCGGGGCTGTGAGGGGGCGTTCCAGCCGGGGATGTTGTGCAGGGCCGCGGCGAGCGCGATGCGGGCCCGGCCGTCGGCGGTCCGCTGGGCCCCGGCGAGAACGGCCGTCATGGCGTCGGAGGCCTGGGTCGCGGCGGCCGGGCTCTGCAGCCCGGTCAACGGGATGCCGGAGCCGGGTGCGAGGAGCGTCTTCAGCGCGAAGACCGGGTCCAGCGTGCTGTTCCAGTTGGCGACACCGCCCTGGACCAGCCCGCACATCGACAGCGAACCGGCGAGGCGGGAGGCGTGGCGCTCCGCGAGAGCGGTGGTGACGAGGCCGCCGTAGGACGTGCCCCAGGCGATGGTCCGTCCGGCGTGCCCGAAGCGGGCGGTGAAGGTGTCGAGGGTGGCGAGCTGGTCGGGTACGGCCTCGGTGACGGCCCAGCCGGTCGTGGCGTACGAGGACCCGATCAGCGCGTAACCCTGCTTCAGGAGCAGGGACTTGGTGGTGTCGTCAGGGGCGTTGCGGGCCGGGTTGGGGACGCCGGGCGGTGTGTAGCCGTGGCTGTAGAGGAGGACCGTGCCGTTCCAGTCGGCCGGTACGTCCATGAGGTAGGCCGCGCCGGACTGCAGCCGGCCCTCGACATGGACGTCCTCGGCGGCCTGGGCGGCCGGTGTGAAGGGGGCGGCGAGCAGCAGCGCGGCGACGGTGACGAGCGTACGGGTGCGGATGCGGTGCATCACGAGACGTGGGCTCCTTGGGCGCAGTCCGTTTTTTCCTGCGGTCGGGGGGACTGACACCGGCGAAAGTAGGCGTGTACATTGCGGGCGTCAATGATGTGCACAACATCAGTGGACGGGTCGTGAGGCGATCTGCCGCCTCGTCAGGAGGGCCCCATGCAAAGGCGCGTGCTCGGACTTGCCGTTGCGGTGGTGACCCTCGCGGGCGCCGCCGGGTGCGGGTCGTCGGACTCCGGGAGCGGCGGCACGTCGTCCGCGAGCGGAGGAAAGAAGACGCAGGTCACGGTCGGTGTCATCCCCATCGTCGACGTGGCGCCCCTCTACCTCGGGCAGAAGAAGGGGTTCTTCGCCCGGCGGGGGATCGAGCTGAGGATGGTGACCGCGCAGGGCGGCGCGGCGATCATCCCCGGAGTGGTGAGCGGTCAGTTCCAGTTCGGCTTCAGCAACACCACCTCCCTGATGCTCGCTCAGACCAAGGGCGTCCCCGTGAAGTCCGTGGTCAACGGGGCTGCTTCCAACGGCAAGGTGGGGGCCGACGTCACCGGCGTCCTAGTGAAGAAGGACAGCCCGGTGAAGTCCGCGAAGGACCTCGCCGGACGCTCGGTCGCCGTGAACACCCTCCAGAACATCGGGGACACCACGGTCCGCGAGTCGGTGCGCGAGGACGGTGGCGACCCGGCGAAGGTGAAGTTCGTGGAGATCCCCTTCGACCAGATGCCGGCCGCGCTGGACGGCGGTCGTGTGGATGCCGCGTGGATGGGCGAGCCGGCCCAGACGGTCGCCAAGGCGCAGGGCGCCCGGGTCGTCGCCTCGCCCTTCGCCGAGACCGACCCGAAGCTCACCGTCGCGACCTGGTTCACCTCGACGAAGATCGCGCAGCAGAACCCGGAGCTGGTGAAGAAGTTCACTGAGGCCATGACCGAGTCACTGGAGTACGCCACCGGCCACCCGGACGAGGCCCGGCAGATCCTCACCGCCTACACCAAGATCAGCGGCGATGTGCTGGCCAAGCTCATCCTCCCGAGCTGGCCGACCCAGGTCGACACGGCCTCGCTGGAGAAGCTCGCCGCCCTCGGTGAGGAGGACGGCATCTTCGGCGGGAAGAAGCCGGACATCCAGGCGCTGTTCTCCTGACGGGGTCGGTTCAGGGGCGCGGGTTCGGGCCGGCTGTCACGAAGGCGTGGCGGATCGGGAAGCCGCCGGGCTTTTCTTCTGGAGGGGATGCCGCTCGGTCCAGAGGTCCGTGCGCCACTCCAGGAGCCGGGCGAGGTCCTCGTCGGAGGGGCGGGAGGCGGCCGTGGGGGTGTGGGTGCCCCGGGAGATGTTGCCGCTGACGGTGATGTTGTGCTCCACGCGAGGGCGGCGGAGCGTCTCGTAGAGGGCGAGCGCGGCGTCCGTATCCGGGGCGTCCCGCAGGGATTTGGCGAGGACGACCGCGTCCTCCAGCGCCATCGACGCACCCTGGCCGGTCGCTGGGGAGGCCGCGTGGGCGGCATCCCCGATGAGCAGGGTCCGTCCGGAGCGCCACGGGGTGCCGGTGGGGATCTCGGTGGCGTTGGTGACCATGAGGTCGTCGCTAGTGGCCGCGACCAGGTCCGCGGCCGGCGTGGGCTCCCCCCGCAACAGCGGCAGCAACAGGTCCCGCCAGTGCTCGGGGGTGCCCTGCGCCAACTCCTCGGCGGTCAGCGGGTCGCCGCTCACCCGGGCGAACCAGTACGCCTCCCCGTCGGGCGACACCGCATAGCCGAAGGCGGCCCCGCTACCGCGGACCATGGTGATGCACGCGTCCGGTCCGGGGTCGGACGCGGCGCGCGTGTAGCCGTAGAAGACGTGCTGGCCGGCGTGGAACGGCTGCGTCCCGGGTGAGATCGACCGGCGTACGGTGGAGTTCAGGCCGTCGGCGCCGATCAGCAGGTCGCCGGTCTCGGTGGTGCCGTCGGAGAAGCGCGCGGTGACCCCGTCGGGACCGTCCTCGACGGAGGCGAGCCGGACGCCGTGCCGGACGGGGATGCCCCGGCGCCGGGCCTCCGCCTGGAGCGCGGTGTTGAGGTCGCCGCGGCGCAGGCACCGGTAGTGGAGGAGTGGGTCGGAGGTCTCGCCCATGGGCGTGTGCGCCAGCTCGGTGCCCGTGCCGTCCATGACCCGGAGTGAGGTCAGCGGGAAGCCGATCGCCGTGACCGCCGCGGAGGCGTCCAACTGGGCCAGGGCGCGCATGCCGTTGCTCGCCAGGGTGAGGAACGCGCCGATGTCCTCGGCCGAGTCGGGATGGGCCTCGTGCACGACGGCCTCGAAGCCCGCCTTGTGCAGCGCCAGAGCCGCCGCCGTACCGGCGATACCGCCGCCGATGACGAGTACGCGTGCCACACCCACCCCGTTCGTCCCGCGTGCGCCCGCACGGTCGTGCGGACACGGTGAGGAACGACCGGACGGCGGCGAGGGTTCCGTGAACAGCACGACGCCGGTCGTGCCCGCCCCGAAAGGCAGCGGCACGACCGGCGTCGCGTGTGGATCAGGCGCCGCTCTCGCGCAGCATGTCCTCGCGCTCGACGAGCTTCACACGCTCGCGGCCCTGGGGCTCGCCCAGTGCCTTCTCGGCGGCGTCCAACTTGTACCAGCCCTCCCAGGTGGTGAAGCGGACGTCGCGCTCGGCGAGGAACGCGTCCACGGCCTCCGGCTCGGGTGAACCGGGGGTCTGGAGGCGGCCGCCCGCGAAGTCGTCCAGCAGGTTCGACACCGTCTCGTTGGCGTCGCCCTTGGTGTGGCCGATGAGGCCGACCGGGCCGCGCCGGATCCAGCCGGTGACGTACGTCGACTGAAGGTGCTCGCCGCTCTCCTGTATGACCCGGCCGCCCTGGTCGGGGACCGTGCCCGAGTCGATGTCCCAGGGCAGCTTGGGGAGTTTGTCGGAGAGGTAACCGACCGCGCGGTAGACCGCGGTGACGTCCCAGTCCTTGAACTCGCCGGTGCCCTTGACGTTGCCGGTGCCGTCCAGCGCGGTGCGCTCGGTGCGCAGGCCCACGACCTTGCCGTCCTCGCCGAGGATCTCGGTGGGCGACTCGAAGAAGTGCAGGAACAGTTTGTGCGGGCGGTCGCCGACATCGCGGATCGCCCAGTTCTCCAGGGTCTTGGCGACCATGTCGGCCTGCTTGTTGCCGCGCCGGGTCTCGATCGAGCCCTCGTCGTAGTCGATGTCCTCGGGGTCGACGATGACCTCGATGTTGGGGGAGTGGTCCAGCTCGCGCAGCTCCATCGGGGAGAACTTCGCCTGCGCCGGGCCACGGCGGCCGAAGACGTGGACCTCCAGCGCCTTGTTGGCCTTAAGGCCCTCGTGGACGTTCGGCGGGATCTCAGTCGGGAGCAGCTCGTCGGCCGTCTTGGCGAGGATGCGCGCCACGTCCAGCGCGACGTTGCCGACACCGAGCACGGCGACCTTCTCGGCCTCCAGCGGCCAGGTGCGTGGCACGTCCGGGTGGCCGTCGTACCAGGAGACGAAGTCGGCGGCGCCGTACGAGCCGTCGAGCTCGATGCCCGGTATGCGCAGCTCGCGGTCGGCCGTCGCGCCCGTGGAGAAGATCACGGCGTCGTAGAAGGCGCGCAGGTCGTCCAGGCTGATGTCGGTCGGGTAGTCGACGTTGCCGAAGAGACGGATCTGCGGCTTGTCGAGCACCTGGTGCAGGGCCGTGATGATGCCCTTGATCCGGGGGTGGTCCGGAGCCACGCCGTAGCGGATCAGTCCGAACGGGGCCGGCATCCGCTCGAAGAGGTCGATGGAGACACCGGGTTCGGCGGCCACATCTGACTTGAGCAGCGCGTCGGCGGCGTAGATCCCGGCGGGGCCGGCTCCGACGATGGCTACCCGCAGGGGGCGGGGCATGATCAGGTTCCCTTCGAGCGGTGACAGATCAACTCGGGGGAAGCCTAAGCTAAGGCAAGCCTAAGTCGGTACGTGGGTCCATTCTATGAGCTCATAAGATCACCTTATGAGTGACGAAAGGCCCCAAATCCCGCAAAACGGGTCATGGGAGCGGCTGTTCCGCCCAGATGACCTTGCCCTCCGGGGTGTACCGGGTGCCCCAGCGCTCGCTGAGCTGGGCGACGAGGAACAGTCCACGGCCGCCCTCGTCGGTCATGGCCGCGTACCGCAGATGCGGTGAGGTGCTGCTGGCGTCGAACACCTCGCAGATCAGGGTGCGGTCGAACAGCATGCGGACGTGGATGGAGTCGCCCCCGTAACGGATCGCGTTGGTGACGAGCTCGCTCAGGATCAGCTCCGTGGTGAACGCGAGGTCGTCCAGGTCCCAGCGGGCGAGCTGCCGGGACACCGCCGCCCGCACGTCGGAGACGGCCGCCGGGTCGGCGGGGACCTGCCACTCGGCGATCCGGTCGGCGGCCAGCGCCCGGGTGCGGGCCACGATCAGGGCGATGTCGTCGGTGGCCCGGGACGGCGGCCGCGCGTCCAGTACGGCCCGGCAGGTGTCCTCGGGCGAGGGTCCCGCCTGCCCCAGGGCGGTGCGGAGCAACTCCAGACCCACGTCGATGTCGCGCTCGCGGTCCTCCACGAGCCCGTCCGTGTAGAGCACCAGACGGCTGCCCTCGGCGAGTTCCAGGTCCGCCGTCTCGAACGGCAGCCCGCCGAGGCCGAGCGGCGGACCGGCGGGCACGTCGGGGTACTCCACGCTGCCGTCGGGGTGGATGAGGGCGGGCGGCGGATGGCCGGCGCGGGCGATCGTGCACAGCCGGGCGACCGGGTCGTAGACGGCGTACAGGCAGGTCGCACCCGTGACGGGGGCGTTGCCGCTCTCCTCCGCCTCGTCCTGGTCGATCCTGGCCACCAACTCGTCGAGCAGCCCGAGCAGTTCATCAGGGGGCAGATCGAGCGCGGAGAAGTTGTGCACCGCCGTGCGCAGCCTGCCCATCGTGGCCGCGGCGTGCAGACCGTGGCCCACGACGTCGCCCACCACGAGCGCGACCCGCGCCCCGGACAGCGGCAGTACGTCGAACCAGTCGCCGCCCACCCCGGCCTGCGCGGGCAGGTACTTGTAGGCGATGTCCAGGGCGTCCTGCTCGGGCAGCCGGCGCGGTAGCAGACTGCGCTGGAGCGTCACCGCCATGGTGTGCTCGCGGGTGTAGCGGCGGGCGTTGTCGATGGAGACCGCGGCCCGGGTGACGAGCTCCTCGGCGAGGGTGACCTCTTCGGTGTCGAAGGGCTGCGGCTTGTCCGAGCGCCAGAAGCTGACGGTCCCGAGGACGAGATTGCCGGCCCGCAGCGGGACGGCGATCAACGAGTGGATGCCGTACTCGATGACCTGGGCGGAGCGCTCCCTGTCCTGCGCCCGCCACCCGGTGGCCTCGGCGAGACGCGCCTCCAGGACGGCCCGGCCGCTGCTGATGCCACGCGCCTGGGGAGCGGAGTCGAGCAGGGGGATGCGTTCGCCGACCTTGTGCAGCGGGGCGTCCTCACGGATGCCGCTGAGCGCGACGCGGCGCACGGTGGTCGCCGCCTCCGGCTGGCCCCCGCTGAGCACCGCGTCGAAGAGGTCGACGGTGGCGAAGTCCGCGAACCTCGGTACGGCGAGCTCGGCCAGCTCCTCGGCGGTGCGTGTCACGTCCAGGCTCGTGCCGATGCCCACCGTGGCGTCGTACAGCATGTCGAGGCGCTCGCGGGCCACCTCGGCGCGCCCGGACAGGGCCCGCAGTTCGGTCGAGTCGCGCAGGGTGGCGACGCTGCCCGGCGGGCCGCCCTGGATGTCGGTGGGCCGCTGGTTGACCGCGAGCAGGCGGTCCTTGACCCGGTGCACCTCGTCGGTGGCGACCCGCCCGGAGGCCAGCAGCCCGGCGGTGTCGGCGGGCAGCGCGAGGTCGAGGACGTGCCGGCCCTCGGCATCGGCGGGCAGGTCGAGCAGGCGGTGGGCCTCGTCGTTGGCGAGCAGCAGCCGGCCCTCGCCGCTGACGATCAGCACCCCCTCGCGCACGGCGTGCAGGACCGCGTCGTGGTGCTCGTACATGCGGGTCATCTCGTGCGGGCCCAGGCCGTGTGTCTGGCGCAGCAGCCGTCTGCTGACCAGCGCCGTGCCCCCCATGGCGAGGGCCAGTCCCACGGCGGCGGCCGTCAGGAGCAGCGGCAGCTGCTGGTCGGCGGTGCCGCCCACCTTGGCGGTGGTGATTCCGGCCGACACCAGGCCCACGACCTTGCCGTCCGACTTGATCGGGACGACGGCCTGCACGAGCGGTCCGATGGTGCCCGTGATGTCCTCGGTCACTACGCGTCCGGCCAGTGCGGGGGCGATGTTCCCGACGAACTTCTTGCCGATGCGGTCCGGCTTGGGGTGCGTGTACCGGATGCCGTCGGTGTCCATGACGACGATGAAGTCCACGTCGGTCGCCCGGCGGGCGGCCTCGGCGCGCGGCTGGAGCACCGCCGAGGGATCGGGACTGTTGAGGGCCTCCACGGTGCCGGGGGCGTTGGCGAAGGCCTGGGCGACGGCCACCGAACGGTTGCGGGCCTCGATGGTGCTGTCGTGCCGCACCTGGAGCACCAGGGCCACCACCGCGGCCACGACCAGCAGCAGGACGATCACGACCTGGAGCACGAACACCTGTCCGGCCACACTGCGTCCGCCGACCACTGCCCGCAGGGCTCCCGGCCGTCGCGTCCGGGCTCCGTCGCGCTCCGCCCGCGTGGGCGAACTGCCTCTCAACGGGCCCTCGTGCCGGTCGTGAGCGTGGTCGGGTGTCTGCGGTGGGCGGGAACCGCCGGGGCGACGGGCCGACCCGCCCCCGGAGCGGCCCAGGAGTCGGACCATGTGCCCATGTCTACACTGCCGCGCCCCAGGAGGCGAGGGGCGTCACACGGTGTGACAGACCCTCCAGACCCTCCTCACAGTGATCCCGACGGCGTCGTGCGCCGGGTGGCGAGCAGCAGTGCGATGTCGTCGGGGCGGTCCTGGGCGTGCCGGGCGCTCGCCGTGAGTCGGTCCGCAATGCCCGCCAGGGACCGGCCGCCGGTTCGGGCGGCCGGAGCGCCGGCCTTCGCGAGGGCCACCCGCAGTGCGGTGATCCCCTCGTCGATGTCGCTGCCGGGCCGTTCCACCAGTCCGTCGGTGTAGAGCGCCAGGATCGCGCCGGGCTCCATCTGGAGTTCGGTCACCGGATAGCGGGCCCGCGGGGCCACCCCGAGGACCACCCCGCCGGGCAGGTCCAGGACCCGGGTGCGGCCGTCGGGGCTGCGAAGCAGGGGCGGCGGATGTCCGGCGCGGGCCGCTCTGGCCCGTCCGGTGGCGGGGTCGAGCCGGATGTAGCAGCAGCTGGCGAACAGGCCGGGATCGAGGTCGATGAGGAGATGGTTGGTGCTGCTCATGACCTCGTCCGGTGGCCGGTCGTCGAGCGCGAACGCCCTGACCGCGCTGCGCAGCTGGCCCATGGTGGCCGCCGCCTGCACGCCGTGCCCCTGGACGTCCCCGATGACCAGGGCCAGCCCGTCACCGGATTCGACGACGTCGTACCAGTCACCGCCGACGTCCATCCCCGCGGTGCCCGGCAGATAGCGCCCGGCGGTCTCCAGCTGCGGGTGCGCCGAGAGACGGCGGGGGAGGAGCGCCTGCTGGAGCCCACGGGCGAGCACCGTCTCCGACTCGTAGCGCTGTGCCTTCTCCATGGCGTGGGCGATGAGTCCGGCCAGCGCGGTGAGCACCGTGCGCTCCTCGGTGCTGAAGCTGCGCCGCCGGTCGAAGCCGAGGATGCAGGAGCCGACCGGGCGCCCGGAGGCGATCAGCGGCAGGAAGGCCCGGGCGCCCTCGGTGGCGTCCAGGGCGATACCGGGATAGGCGGCCGCCAGCTGTTCCATCGAGTCGAAGAACAGCGGCCGGCCGGTGGTGAGGGTCTCCACGCCGGGCAGGCGCGTGCCCAGGTCCACGCCGTCGAAGGGCGCGAGGAAGCCCTGGGGGAAGCCGGTCTCCCACTCCAGGTACAGGTGCCGTTCCTGCAGCAGGTAGATCGCGAGCCGACGGCCGCCGAACGCGGGCAGCAGCTCCCGCACCACGACCGCGGACACCTGCCGGGCGGTGACCGCCTCGGTCAGGGCGATGGCCAGCGCGATCGGCCGGTACAGAGGCGCCAGTGGGCTCGCGCCCGTCTCGGGCGACACCGCGGGCTCCTGTCCCGCGGGACCGGCCGACACCCGGCTAGTGGGCCGGATCGTGCAGGTCAGCCGGTCCGGTCCGGGATACACGGACAGGGCGAGCCAGTCGCCTTCGTACGGCTGCGGGGCGGACGCGGCGTCTTGAGCGGGCGGCGGTGACCCGGTGTGCTGGGCGGGTTGCGGTGGGCCGGGGTTCCGGGCGGATCGTGGTGACTTGGTGTGCGGAGCGGAACGTGGTGGGCCGGTGTGCGGAGCGGGTGATGGTGGCTCGGGACCCGTAGCGGACCTCGGTGACCGGGAGGCGGGAGTGGACTGCGAGGGGCCGTTGTGCGGAGCGGGTGGTGGGCCTGCGTGCGGAGCGGATTGCGCGGACTCGGTGCCCTGAGCGGGCTGTGGCGGCCCGGCGTTCGAGGCGGATTGCGGTGACTCGGTCTGCGGAGCGGGTGGTGGCGGCCCGGCGTTCGGGGCGGATTGCGGTGACTCGGTGTCCGGAGCGGGTGATGGTGACCCGGTCTGCGGAGCGGGACGCGGTGACCCGGTGTTCTCAATGGGCGGCCGTGGCTCGGGCTCCTCCGCGGACGGCCGTGCCAGATGGAAATGGACCGGGTCCGGGGTGAGGAGGGCCGCTCGCAGATGGTCCTCGAACTCGGGGCGGGCCAGCCACGGCACCGCCTGCCATAGGTCACGGCCGACGAGCTCGGTACGGGGGCGGCCCAGGAGCTGGGCGGCGCGCGGATTGGCGTAGACGACCAGGCCCAGCCGGTCCACACAGAACACGCCGTCGGGCAGCAGGTCGGCCGCCGAGTCCGCGGTGGGGGCGGGGCCCGGGGCCACGACGACGCCACGGACCGCGGGTGCGGCGGGCGGGTCGTAGGCGTTCCACAGGTCCAGCAGGCGCAGTTCGCCGTCCTGGTCACGCAGGTAGAGCGGCAGAGCGGGAGGACGGCCCGCGGCGGTGTCCCGCAGGGAGGCCAGGATGCGGTGCGCGTCGCTGGGGGCCACGGCCTCGGCGAACGCTTCGACCGTCCCCCCGAACTCGCTGGGCGGCACGCCCAGGAGGGTGTGCAGGTCCTCGTCCAGGGTGATGTCGGCCGTCTGGGGGTCCCAGGAGAAGCGTCCGACACGCCCCACGGACATGGAGGCGGTCGGGGGCCGCAGGCACAGGGGCTCGCCCTCCCAGGCGACCTGGTCCGGGTCTTCGTCCTCCAGGCCCCGCAGCGCCTCGCCCAGCTCCTGGGCGAGGCGCACCACACGGTCGCGGCCGGACAGCACCTCGGCGGCGTCGCTGACGGCGGGGCGCAGCACGGTCAGCACACCGAAGGTCGTGGAACCGCCGACGACGGGCACGTAGAGCGAGCCGAACTGGAACGGCAGTCCGGCGGCGAACTGCGGGTAGCGGCGCATCGTCTCGGTGGCGTTCGGCAGGACCACCTGGACGCCGAGCCGATAAGCGTCGGCGACGGGGAAGGGGCGGTCGGCGTGCAGCCGCCACCAGGGGCGGAACAGCGGCCCTGGCAGTCCCGACAGGACGGCGAGCCGTAGCAGTCCGGGCGTGCGGGAGCGCAGATAGACCCCTCCGGCGTGGCCGCCGGCCGCACTGACCGCCTCAGTCGAAGCGTCGATCAGCAGCGCTGCCAACCGCCCGGCCGTCGGGTCTGCGTCCTCGACGCTCCCAGTCATCGGCCCTACCTAGTCCGTGCACCGTCCCGCGGGCGACACAGCAAGAATGCGCCACAAGGACACCGGCCGCACCCGGGCGGCCCATATGTACATCTCCCTCGCCCTGCTGGACAACCGCTGGTCGGACTTTTGGGCTGAATATCCAGATCTGGACAATCAGTCCATTCGAGTCCAGGGGCGGAGCACCGTTGAAGGACATCGTCGACTTCCCGGGCCTGCGCGGGGTGGTGCTGCCCGACCTGCCCGACTTGCCCGACCTGCGGGACCCGCGGCACGCGAGCCGGGTGCCGGGGAACGCCGAGCACGGGCTGTCGCGCCACCACGTTCTGGAGGTCGGCACCACGAACGCCTACCGGACCGCCGCGGCCCACGCCCTCGCCGTCGACCTGCCGGCCCGTCCGGGCGCCACCACCTTGGCGGTCTTCGGTACCTGCCACCAGGCGGCCCACGAGGTACGGGACGCGGCCCGTACCTGATGCGGGCTGTCGGCCGGGGGCGGGCCTGTCAGTGAGGTCCTGGTGGTCGGACGCACGGCCGAGCGGGCCGAGCGGACCGCGGCGGCACTGGCCGCACAAGGCCACCAGGCCCGTGCCGCGGGCGCCGAGGAAGCCTGCGCCCGGGCCGACTCCCCGCCGCTGTTCGAAGTCTCCTGGGTCCGTCCCGGCACGCACCTGTCCTGCATGGTCGCCACGCCCCCGGCAACGTCCACAAGGTCCGGCGTCACCTTGCGGTCCCATGTGACGACGGCCAAGAGCCTCGACGTCGCCGTCCTCCTGCACGAAGGCGGCCGTCCCTGCCCGGTCGCGGTGTCCACCCTGGCCGAGGCGAAGGCGTTCGACGCCGGCGGTTACACCGGCATCACCTGTGCCACCGGTATCAACCCCCACAAACTCCCGCGTGTCGTAGCCCTGTTGAGGAGAGCGAGATCGACTGTTACGGTCACCGCGGTGGCCGCGGGCCCGAAGCGCCCGCTCTCCCAGAGATCGGCCGCGTCCTGCACGAAGCGGGCTGCCTGGACGGCGTGTTGACCCACGCGATGACCCACGCGGGCGAGTCCTGTATCGCCTGGACCGCCGAGGGCCGGCGCCGGACTGCGAGGAACGAGCGCGCCGCGGATCAGGTCGGCCAACCCGCCATGGCCGACACGCCGAGGCCGTGACCGATGCCGCTCCGACGCGCGGGCGTAAAGTGCCGTGTGGGAGGGGAATCACCCTTGTGCAGATCGTGGCTTGTGGTATTGGAGAGGCCGTTTAAAGGGTAACTACCACCACGCGCCGGAGTTCAATCGTGGTGATGATCATGATGTGATCAGGGGGCACCTCGGACTACGTTGCCGCTGTGATCACCTCTCAACTCCCCGTAACGACACCCTCGCTGACCGAGACGGCCGCGATCCGGCACCTCCTCTTCGGTGCGCAGGCCGAGACCCACGAACCCTGGCGCCGCCTGTTCAGCTCCGACGTGTTCGCCTACCACGAGGGGCTGACCCACCAGGAGCGCACGGAACTGTCCTATCAACGCCTACGCACGGTGAACGCGGCGGTGCCCGATCCCCAGGCCCTGGCGCGGGACCCGGTCGCCCTGAGTGCCCTGCACGAGTGGGCCGGGGTGGTGGACGCCGGCATGACGACGATCGCCAGCATCCACTACAACCTGTTCCTCGGCAGTCTGCTCGAACACGACCACGAGGGGCGGGACTTGGGCCCCTACCTGCGGATGGAGCGCATCGGCACCTTCTTGTGCACCGAGCAGGCGCACGGCAACGACGCCCCGCAGTTGGAGACCACCGCGACCCTGGACCGGGACACGGGCGGGTTCGTGCTCACCACCCCGACGCGGGGGGCACGCAAATGGATGCCCAACACCTCCGTGGCCGGTGGCCCCAAGGACGCCCTGGTCGCGGCCCGTCTGGTGATCGACGGCAAGGACCAGGGCGTCTTTCTCTTCCTGACCTCGCTGACCGACACGAACGGTCGTCATCTGCCCGGCGTGGAGGTGGAGTTGCTGCCCCAGACGGCCAGCAGCCCGGTCGACCACTGCGCCACCTCCTTCCACGGGGTGCGGCTGCCGCGGACGGCCATGCTCCAGGGGGAGCACGGTCGGCTGACGGACGAGGGTGAACTCGTCTCCTGCCTGGGGAGTCCGCGCAAACGGTTCCTGCGCTCCATCGGCCGCGTCACCATGGGCAAGCTGTGCATGAGTGCGTACAGCCTCGGGGTGACGCGGCACGCCCTGGCCGTCGCCGTGCGCCACGCCCATCAGCGGGTCACCTCGGGCATGACCAGTGGGCAGCGGGTACCGCTGTTCAGTCATCGCACCCACCACGCTCCGCTCGTGGAGGCACTCGCCACCACCTACGCCGCCACCTTGCTGCAGCGTGCGGTCGTACGGCGATGGGTGCAGGCGGCGGAGGACGAGCGCGAGGACGCCGAGCGGCTGGTGGCCGTCGCCAAGGGCTGGATCACCTGGCAGGCCCGCGCCGTGATGACCGAGTGCCGCGAACGCTGCGGCGCACAGGGCCTGTTGCTCTCCAACGGCATCGCGGGACAGCTCGCGGCCAACGAGGGCACGATCACCGCGGAGGGCGACAACACCGTCATCTGGGTCAAGGCGGCCGGCGAGATGCTGCTGGGCGGCTTCACCCCGAGGCCGCCCAGTGAGGTACCCCCGGCCACCCGGAGCCTGCACGATCCGGCCCACCTGCACGACCTGATGGGGGACCTGGAGCGAATACGTCACGAGCGGGCCCGGGTGCGACTGCGCGCGAAACGGGCCGGCTCGCCGCTCGACCGCTGGAACGGCGCCTCCGGAGCGGCGCTGTCCCTGGTCGACGCCCACGTCCACCGGCTGGCCGCACAGGAACTCCTCGCGGCGGCGGGGCAGGCCGCCGACCCGCAGGTGGCTCTCCTGCTGGATCATCTCCACCGGCTGTTCGCCCTGCGCTATGTGTCCGCGCACAGCGGGGAGCTGCTCGCACACGAGCGGCTGACCGCCGAGCAGGTCCGGTATCTGCCGGAGGTGCTGGAGGCCACCGTCGCCGCGCTGGTGCCGCACGCCCTGACGCTCACCGAGGCCTTCGCCGTGCCGGACGAGGTCGCCGCGCGCCATCCCATGCTGGGATCCGAGGTGGTACCGGCGTGACCGTCCCCACCACGTCCTGAAGCACCGGCAAGGGCCGGGGCCGCGGAGAGACTCCGTGGCCCCGGCCTCTTTCTTAAGCCCTGGCTTATATAAGCGATGGATGGCATAGTGGATCGCGTGCACGCGTTCGACGTACTCGGGGATCCGGTCAGGCGCCGGATATTGGAACTGCTCGCCGCAGGGGAGCAGGCGTCGGGCGAGGTCAGTGCCGTGATCCGGGACGAGTTCGGGATCTCCCAGCCGGCCGTCTCCCAGCATCTGAAAGTGCTGCGGGACAGTGGCTTCGCCTCGGTGCGCGCCGACGGCAACCGGCGGCTGTACGCCGTCGAGGCCGCCCCGCTGCGGGAGGTCGATGCCTGGCTGGAACGCTTCCGGGGCTTCTGGGACCAGCGGCTCGACGCGCTCGGAACGGAGCTCGCGCGAGGCGAGCGCGAGCGCAGGCTGCGAGGAGAGGTGAGCGAGCATGAGTGAGATCGCTGACGCGATCAACCGTATGCACCGCCGGGTCGGCACCCGGCAGGTCGAGGCCGGCGAGGCCCGGACGGTCCTGCTGCGCCGTACGTACGACGCGGAGATCGCCGACGTGTGGGACGCGGTGACCTCTCCCGAGCGGATCGCGCGCTGGTTCATGCCGGTCAGCGGCGAGCTCAAGGTCGGCGGCCGCTACCAGCTGGAGGGCAACGCCGGCGGCGAGATCCTGGACTGCGTGGAACCCGAGCGGTTGCGGGTGAGCTGGCTGTACGGCCCCGACCCCGGCTTCAGCGAGGTCGAGGTGCGCCTCACACCCGAAGACGGGGAGCGCACGGTCCTCGAGCTCGAGCACGTGGCCGTCGTACCGGACGACTTCTGGGACCAGTTCGGGCCCGGTGCCGTCGGAGTCGGCTGGGACCTGGGGCTCTACGGACTCGCCCTGCACCTCGCGGGCGGTGGCCTCAGCAAGGAGGAGGCCGCGACCTGGCACACCACGCCGGAGGGCAGCGCCTTCATCACCGGCTCGGGCGAGGGATGGGGCCGGGCGTACGCCGCGTCCGGCGCGGACCAGGAGACCGCGGCGAGGACGGCGGCCGCGACCATCGCGTTCTACACGGGGACGGAGGCCTGACACCGCTGCCCGGCTCAGGCGGTGCGTCCCCCTCTATTCGCTGGTGCCACCCGAAGCAGTCAGGTTGAGTGGCGGGAACGACGAATCGTGCAGCGATGGGGGAAGCGTTGTTGACCTTCGACGAGTATTGCGACGCGATCGTCGCCCAGACGGATCTGCTCGCCCAGCACATCGAGGGCGCCGACGCGAGTGCTCCGGTCCCCACCTGCCCCGGCTGGCACCTCGGACGGCTGCTGCGGCACGTGGGCGGTGACCACCGGTGGGTGCAGGACATCGTCGGGACCCGGGCCACCGAGCCGATCGACGACGACATGGTCAACGACCCGGCCGCCTACACCCACCTCGACGACTCCGTGCTCGGCGGCTGGCTCGTCGAGGGCGCCACGAGACTGGCCGACATCCTGCGTGCGGCCGGACCCGACCTCCCGGTGTGGACCCCCGCCGACGAGCAACTCGTCCAGCAGTCCGCGATGTTCTGGGCCCGGCGCATGACGTACGAGACCCTGCTGCACCGGGCCGACGCTGCCCTCGTGACCGGGGTGGAGTTCGTGGTCGAGGAGTCTCTCGCGGTGGACGCCGTGGAGGAGTGGCTGGAGTTCTCCACCGTGCCGGAAGCCTACGAGCCGCTGCCGGGTGTGCCGGAGCTGCTCGGGCACGGGCGGACCCTGGGCTTCGACGTCGGAGCGGCGGGGGAGTGGCTGCTCGACCTGGGCGGAGAGCGGCCGGTGTGGCGGCACGGGACCGGCCCGGCCTCCGTGCGCGTGCGCGGGCCGGTGACAGACCTGCTCCGGTTCCTCTACGCCCGCCCGGCGCCCGGTGTCGAGACGCGAGGGGACTCGGAGCTGCTGGATCTGTGGCTGAAGCGCACCCGGTTCTGGCTGGAGGCGTAGCCGGGCGAGGGGGCCGGTGTGGCCGAAGCCACGTGCCGGGTGCGACCGGAGCCATGTCGTCCTGGTGGAGCCGCGGGCTACCGTTCGCGCAGTCCTCTCTCCCACCAGCACCTCGGGCGGCCCGCAGTGCAAACAGATCTCTCCCCGGTCATCGCGGCGACCGCTCACTGGATGATCCGCGCCTATCCGCCGACGGGCGGTGCGCTGGCCGCCGCGCTGTGCGAGGTGCAGGCGCGGCAGGCCGTGACGGTGGCCGCGTGGCTGCGCTATCCGACGGCGATGGACGCCGCGCTCGTGGGCATGGCCGGTCCGGGCGGCTCCGCCCGTCTCGACTGGGTCACCGGCGCGGACGCCACTGCCGAGCGGGACGCCGAGGAGCATGCCTGGCGTACCTGGGTGGACGAGGTCGTGGCCAGCTGGGCGGCCTGTCTGCTCGGCGACCCCGTACTCGCCGAGCGGGCCGTGGCCGACATCGCGCGGGGCGAGCACACGACGGGCTCACCGGCCGCGTTCCGCCGTCTGCTCGCCCCGGACGCCACGGACCGCGATGCCGCCGCCCTGCTCCGCCACCCCGACCTGCTCGCCTCGGTGGCCGGGCTGCACCGGGGCGAACTACTGGACCGGCTGGGGTCCGACGAGGCGCTCGCCGCCTGACGGGCGTTCCAGAAGGGTGGCGTGGAACGCGTAGGACGTTCCACGCCACCCTTCTGATCGAACGCAACGATGACGGTCGAGCGCACACGCTCACGGGGCAGGCCATGTTCGTGCCGTCGAAGGTCGATCGTCGAAGGCCGCCCGTCAGCCGTCGCCCGTTGACCTTCGACGACACCGAGGTCGGCTACGCCCTGCCGGAGCCCCCGGCCGCCTCCCCGGAAATCACTCAGTCCTGCTTGCCCCGACCCGAGAGCGCGTCCCGCAGCCGGTCGACCAATCCGGCCCCCGGAGCGAGCAGCTTGTTCGCCGGAGGAGTGTCCGGGGCCGACGGGTGCGGGCGGGTCGGCGCCATCTTCTTGGCGCGGCGCACCTTGTCGCCCAGTTCGTCCAGCTCCTTCTCCGAGCATGCGACACGCAGCTGCGGGAAGAGGGTCTCCTCCTCCTCGGCGATGTGCGAGCGGACCTCGCTCATCAGCTCACCGATGAGCCGGTCGAACTCTGGATCGTCCGCCTCACAGCTCTCCAGGTCCTTCATGAGCTGCTCGGCCTTGGAGTGGTCCTCGATCTCCCGGTCCGCCATGGTGTTCCCGTTGACCAGGTGCTCCCGGACCGCCGGGTAGAGGTACTCCTCCTCCGCGACGGAGTGCCGGATCAGCTCCATGGTGGCCTGGTCGGCGTAGACCTTCCGGTTCTTGTCACCGGGCGCCAGCGCCTCGATCTTCCCGAACAGCTCCTCGACCTCGTGGTGATCGGTCACCAGCTCGTCGATGACGTTTCCTCCGTGTCCCATGTTCTTCCACCTCCGCCCCCCGGGTGCCCTCAGCTGCACCCCCTATGCCTGGTCACAGGCTTGTCAGGGCTTGTGGGGACAATCGTTTTGATCAACGTGTCGTCCAGTACCTCTGGTGCAGCGTCCGCGGGTGGCAGGCCGGCGCCGACTCCGGCAGCCGCCAGGTTGGGCCCCGGAGCGGCAACGGTGCCCGGGTGTAAGTCGGCCCGCTCGAAGGAACCCGCACCAGGACACAGCCGTACGACGCTCTGGGAGGCATTTGTGACCGACGCCGTGGACGAGGTGCTCGCGCGAGTGCGCGGAGAGGTGGCCGCACGGGCGGATCGGCTGTGGGACATGGCGCGGATGCTGCACTCCGACCCGGAGTACGCCTTCGAGGAGCACCGGGCGGCCGCGCTGCTGTGCGGCGAACTCGAATGGGCGGGATTCAAGGTGCAGCGGGATGTCGCCGGACTCCCCACCGCCTTCACGGCCCGCTCCGGCACCAGGGCGCGCCCCGCGGTGGCCCTGATGCTGGAGTACGACGCCCTGCCCGGCCTCGGCCATGCCTGCGGCCACAATCTGATCGCCGCGGCGGGCCTGGGCGCGGCGCTGGCCGCCCGGGCGGTGCTCGACCGGGACGCGGGCACCGTGTGGGCCATCGGCACGCCCGCGGAGGAGGGCGGCGGAGGCAAGGTCGCCGAGACCGACGCCGGGGTGTTCGACGACGTCGACGCGGCGCTGATGTTCCACCCCGGCGTGCACAGCTGGCAGTGGGCGCCGCTGACCGCGCAGGCCCAGTACCGCGTCGGGTTCCGGGGGCGTGCCGCCCACCCGACCGGGAATCCCACGGAGGGCATCGACGCGCTCGCCGCACTCATCCAGCTGTTCAACACGCTGGCCGTGATCGGGCGCAGGCTGCCCGAGGGCTCGCATGTGCAGGGGATCGTCACGGACGGCGGCAAGGCCACCAACATCGTCCCGGAGTACGCGGAGGGCCTCTTCGGTCTGCGCGCGCTGACCACGGCCGCTCTGGAGGACCTGGCCGGGGAGCTGCTGACCTGCGCCCAGGGGGTGGCACGGGCGACGGGCACGACGGTCACGGTGGAACGGGCGACTCCGCGCTACGAGCACTTCCGGGACAGCACGGTGCTGTCGGCCCGGTTCGCCCGGCACCTGGCGGGGACGGGCATCGAGATGACACCGCCCGCGCCGGGCGTCTACCTGGGCTCCTCCGACGTGGGCAACGTCAGTGGACGGGTGCCCGCCATCCACCCCTTCGTGGCGATCATGGAGGAGGACGGTTCGGACCACACGCCCGAGTTCGCCGTCGCGGCCGGTTCCGAACGCGGCCGACAGGTGATGCTGGCGGCGGCGGAGGCGCTGGCCTGCACCGCGGTGGAGGTCCTGCTGCGGCCGGAGCTGCGGGACGCGGCGTGGGAGGGCCACGATCGGGCTTCGGCCCGCAGCTGAGGAACCGTCAGTCGGCGTGCAGGTGGTACACGTTGAACGCCCGCCGGATCACGGGCTGGGCCACGTTCCGCACCCGCACGCCGCCGGCCGTCATCCCGTGCTCGGTGCCCGCGTGGGCGTGTCCGTGCACGCTCAGGTCGGCGCCCGCGGTGTCGATCGCCTCGGCCAGCAGATAGCTGCCCAGGAACGGGTAGATCTCCGGCGGCTCACCGGCCAGTGTGTCGGCGACGGGGGAGAAGTGGGTGAGCGCGACCCGGGTCCCGCAGCCCTGCCGCTCCAGGTCCTCCAACGCGGTGCGCAGTCCGTCCGCGCAGCGCCGTGAGTACCGTACGAACTCCTTCATCAGGGGCTCGCCGAACTCCCCGGCGCTGCGGCCCACGAACCCCCCGCCGAACCCCTTGGTGCCGGCGATGCCCACGCGCGTGTCGCCGCACTCGACGACCGTCCCCTCGCCCTCCAGAACCCGGACACCGGCGTCCTCCAGGAGGGCCGCGACCTTCTCGGGCTGTTCGTCGTGGTGGTCGTGGTTGCCGAGGACCGCCACGACCGGCACCGGAAGGTCCCGTACCTCCTGGGCCACCACCCGGGCCTCCTCCGGCGTGCCGTGCCGGGTGAGATCCCCGGCCAGCAGGAGCAGGTCGGCGCAGTCGGGCAGGGTCTCGAAGGCGGGACGCAGCACGCCTTGGCTCTCCAGGCCCATGTGGATGTCCCCCACGGCGGCGACGCGGATCACGGCAGCTCCTCCGCATGGTCGGGCGTGACGGTCTCCGCGACCACCACGTCGGTGTGCACGGACAGCCCGGCCAGTTCCTCGCGGACGGTCCGCAGTACGGTCTCCCGGCACTGCGCGGACGGCACGGTGCCGGTGACCACGACGGCCCCGGCCCGCACCTCGGCGCGGACCCCCAGCTCGCCGAGTTCCTCTGCGGCGAGCCGGTCGCGCAGGTGGGCGACGCGGTACTCGACGTTCTCCTGCGGGTGCTCGGTGTGTTCCTCCAGGGGCCTGTTCATGGCCGTTCCTCCTTCGTGCGCGGCTCGATGACCTCCAGCCGTTCCAGGAAGTAGAAGAACGCGTCCGGCATCGGTGCGTCCCCGCAGCCCCGGCGTACGGCGTCCCAGTCGACCTTCTCCCGCAGTGCGCGGGCGATCGGGAGGACGGCCCCGAAGTCGCAGTGGTGCTCGGAGAACGCGGACAGCAGGCTGTGCAGCAGGTCGGTCGGGGACAGCACGGGCATGAACACCGAGTCCACCGAGAGTTCGTCGGTCCGCGCCAGCAGCTCCCTGGTGACCGGCTGGTGGGCCAGCTCGAAGATCAGGTCGACCTGCTGGCCCATGCAGTCGGCCTTCAGCAGCCAGTCCTCCGGGGGTGTCCGCACCTCCAGACCTGCCTCACGGAGGGTCTCGGCCACGTTCGGAGCGTCCTCGGGGAGGATGGCGAAGTCGACGTCGTGCTGAAGATTCTGGGCGCCGCCATGCGCGTACACGGCGACACTGCCCGCGAGCGCGAACGGATGCCCTTCCCGTTTCAAAATCGCGCCGACCTGCTTGGCCGCCTCCAGGATCGCCTGGTTGCGGTCGACGGGCAGACTCGAGGCGAGCGCGGCGGCGCCCCCGGTCGCTCCGGTCGCCAGTCGCAGTCCGGCGACGCCCCCGTGGCGGTCGACGTCATCGTCGGCGTGCTGCGTCATCAGTGCCCCCTTCCTGGCCGGCCCGCACCCGAGGGGCCGTGACGGGAGCCCCGGGTACCCGGGGGGACGGCTTCGACACGGCGGCACGTCGGGTTCGGGGCGGGCGGGGCTCGGGCTTCGGGAGGTGAGCTGCGGTGAGGGGGTGGGTCAGCTATGGGCCGGTCGTGGCCTCGGCCTTCGGCCGGTGGGCGCGTTGGCCTGCGGACAGGGGGCGGGCTGGGTTCCGTAAGTGGTCGCGTCGGGTTCCGGCGGGGTGACTGGTTCGGCCTTCAGCCGGTTGGAGCATCGGTGGCGGAAGCCCGCGGCCCCGGCCAGGCGGGCCCGCAGCTCTGGCGCGGTGTACACCTCGGTCGAGCAGCCTCCGGGCTCGCAGTAGCGGCCGGTGATCGTGGTGTCGTAGATCATCGTCGTCATCGGGATCCGCTCCAGCGCCGTGAGCGCCCGGACTTTCTGAAGGAGGCTCCAGGCCACGGGGACGAGACTGAGTTCTGCAGACGAGAAGGCGGCCGGACCGGATGATCTGCTGCGGCCACGACGAGGGTGCCGTCGTCCGACTCGGTGACGTGCTCCCTCATTCCGAGGGCCACCCGCCCCGCCCCGCCAGATGCAGCACGAGGGCCGCGATGTTCCACGCGTCGTCCTCGCCGCGATGATGCCGTCCTTCGAGGGGCAGCCCGGCGATCCCGAGGGCCTGCGCCATGCCGGGGCGCTTGCGCAGGCCGTGCGCCTCGGTGAAGACCGCCTTGGCGTTGGTGTGGCGGCTACCGAAGGGATACGGCGTCCTCGTGGCCCCGCACTGCCGGGTGAACTGATGACGGTCGTAGTCACCCCAACTCGCCCACGGGCGCGCACCGGAGGCATGCTCGGCGGCGAGCAGGCGGCAGGCCTCCCCGAACGACAGCCCCCCGTCGACCTCGTCCTGGGTGAGGCCGGTCAACTCCGTGCAGAAGGCGCTGACTTCGGACCGGGCGGGACGCACCAGGATCCGGTGTCGTTCGACCCGCTCGGCGGTCGACAGGTCGACCACCGTCAGCCCGATCTCGATGATCTCGCCGACCGCGCCCGGGGGAGGGGAGCCGGGCCAGCAAGTGGCTTCGACGTCCACGACGTTCAGGGGGCGCCCGGTGCCCGTGCTGTTCATGACGAGAACCGTAGGGGTGCAGATGTGTGCGAGTCACCTCGTTTTCCCTGCACAGAGGTTCGGGAGAGGGTGATGGAACCCGGAGTTCCGTATGAGAGTGCTGTGAATTTCCGAGGTGCTTGAACACGAGGGGCCCGCCGTCCGTATGGGGCGGGGGATTTGCATGCCCGGAGAGCCGACACGCGCAGGAGTACTTCCGTGGGACGCAGCAATCGCAGACGACCGACCGGCGCACGACGTGCGACCTTCGCCGCAGTGGCCCTGATGCTCGGGGGTGGTGGCTTGGTCGCGGCGAATGTGTACGCCTCCGCCACGGAGAGCGGCACACCGCAACAGACGTCATGGGGAGCCGTGACGATCGACTGCCCGGACGTCGGGGACGCGCTCACCAGCGTCCCGGACGGGGCGAGGGCGGACGTCGACAAGGAACTCGGCCTGCTGGACCAGCAGATAGCCGAGGCCTACCAGCAGCTCCAGGACCCGTCGGTGCAGGACCGCGAGTCCGCTCAGAGTCGTATCGTCGACCCGCTCCAGGAGAACCGCGCCGCCACGATCCAACGCATCAGCGCCGCGCTCGAACGCACGGGAGAGCAGCCGGACGGCCTCGGTGACATGGCCGACTGCACCCTGCGCGAGACCGAGAACGAGAACGGCGACGGTCAGGACCAGCAGCAGGGCGACGGCCAGGGCGACGGTCAGGATCAGGGAGACCAGCAGGGCAACGGCCAGGACCAGGCGGGTCAGCAGGGCGACGGTCAGGACCAGGGCGGTCAGCAGGGCAACGGCGGGCAGGCGGGCAACGGCCCCGTCGCCGCGGACTACGCCGACATCAACAGCGCTCCGCCCGCCGCACAGGCGCCGCCGGCTCAGGGCGACGCCTCCCGCGGCACCTTCGTCACCAGCTGCGGTGTGAACGCGAACGGTCTGTTCAACTCGGACAACGTCATCGTCGCCCCGGGTGTCTCCAACGGTGCCCACCACTTCCACGACTACGTCGGAAACCAGTCCAACACCGCTTTCGCGAGCGACCAGGACCTGGCGAACGCCCAGACGAGCTGTGCCGACCAGGGCGACAAGTCCACGTACTACTGGCCTGTGATCCGGCTCCAGAACGGAACGCAGGAACAGGACGCCGACAAGCCCGGCGGCGGCATCGAGGGCAACGCCGGCAAGATCGTCACGCCGAAGGAGGTGACGCTGACGTTCGTGGGCAACCCCCGCAGCAAGGTCACCGCGATGCCGCGGCTGCTGCGCATCATCACCGGCGACGCCAAGGCCTTCGTCAACGGCACCGCCAACGCCAACGCGTCCTGGAGTTGCACCGGGTTCGAGGACCGGCAGCTGAAGGACAAGTACCCGCTGTGCCCGCAGGGCAGTGACGTGGTGCGCACCTTCAAGTTCCAGAGCTGTTGGGACGGGCGCAACATCGACAGCGCCAACCACCGCACCCACGTGGCGTTCGCCCGGAACGACGGCACCTGCCCGGACGGCTTCGAGGCCATTCCGCAGCTGGTCCAGCGGATCGTCTACGACGTCGACGCGCCGAGCCTGAACGACGGCGGCCGTACGACTCCGCTGTTCGCGGTCGACTCGTTCCCGGAGCAGCTCCACAAGCCCGTCACGGACCACGGCGACTTCATCAACGTCTTCGACGAGAACCTGATGAACGAGATGGTCGGCTGCATCAACGACGGCCGTAAGTGCGGCGCGGGCACGGGCCAGGACGACCCGGGCAACGGCGGCGGCAACGACAACGGCAACGGCAACGGCAACGGCGACAACGGTGGCGGCGACAACGGCAACGGTGGCGGATCCGCCCCGGACCCCGGCGCCGGCCAGGACCCGGGTAACGGCAACGGCAACGGCTCCGAGGACACCCCCGGCAACGGCAACGGCAACGGCAACGGCAACGAGCCGCAGCCGACGCAGACCGCCGAAGCACCCGCAGGCGACCAGACCACCGCCCCCGCCGACAACGAGCCCAAGACCTACAGCTCACCCACCATCCGCAGCACGACCGCCTCTTCGGCCGAGGCCGGGAACGCCAACGGCAACGGCAACGGAAGCGACAACGACCAGGCAACTCAGCCCAGTCCCTCGGACGACACCGCCACCGACGTCCCCGGTGCCGTCGCCCAACCCCCGGTCGCCGCACAGCCCGAACCGCAGGGCAACCAGGGCAGTCTCGCCGAGACCGGCGCCCAGCTGTGGCCCGCCGCACTCGGTGCGCTCCTTCTGATCTCCGGCTTCGTTCTCCTACGACGCACCAGCCGCCGCTCGATGTGACACCGGCGGCACGAGCGAGAAGCAGGGGTGGCTGTCCGCCGCACGGCTCCACCGGCGGACAGCCATGTGGCCGACATGCCACCTCGACATCGACGTGGTCATTCTGGATCCGGGAAACCGAATTCGGACCGTACCCTCGGCGGCCGTCTCGGGAGATGCCGTTGTACGTGGAAACCGAGCTGAACAACGGCGACCGCTGACCCCGGCGGGGCGAATTCACGGTACCGCTGCGTGGCCCTGCCACCGGTACGTGGACAGCAGCACGGGAAGCGGGGGACCGTGGGCGCGGTGACGCTCGACCGGCCATGGCGTCCGCACCCCTGCCTCACGGCACCGTCCCCGACGACGGCCGGGGCGGTGGCCCTCACCCTGGTCGACCACCGTGCCCTGGGCCTGGACGCCACGGTGGGCAAACGACTTCCCAACACCCTGACATATGGCTATCGGTGACGCTCCGTCATCTCATCGACCACACGAGTGGTCTGCCGGACCACTCCCGGAGCGACGGGTTCATCAACGAGCTGCGGGCCGACCCCCACGCCGTACGACGACCTTCTGCGCCGTCCTCCGGTACGAGACCCGACGGCCACCGTTCACCGGCCTTCTCGGTCACCGCCCCGATCACCCGTTCCGCCGACGCGGAAGGGCTCCGGAAATTGCGTGCCGTTCAGGAGAAATTCGTCTGCGCATTGCTGAGCGGCAGGAATTGACACTGGTCTCCGAAGCCCATTGAGAATTCAACTCACCACGATTTCCCAGGTGTCCACGGCGTAATGCACCGACATTCCGTGGCGCGCGTACAACGCGGGGGCCCCGGTGGCGTTCTCGGTGTCCACGCCGAGCCCCACGGTGTCCCGGCCCCGGGCCGTGAACGCCGCGAAGGCCTGACGCAGCAACAGCCCTCCGAGGCCCCGGCCGCGGGCCTCGCGGACGACTCCGACGCTGCGGATCCACCCCATGGCCTCGCGGTCGTCGCGGGCGATCAGGAATCCGACGTCCCCGAGGTCCTCGGTGGAGACCAGCCATACCAGGGACCAGTCGAGCCGGTCGGCGTGGATGTCGTGCAGCCACTGCTCGGACGGGCGCGGCTGGAAGTCGAAGTGCTCGGCGAAGGAGGCCTGGTAGAGGGCGTGCGTCTGCTTCCGGTCCGCTTCGTCGGCGCATGCCCGCACCCGCACGCCTGCGGGCGGCACCGGGGCCAGGTCCTCGGTGGCCCGCAGCGCCCGCTCCAGCACGTGGTAGCGGCGTACGACCGACCAGCCGCGCGCCCGTATCAGCGCGAGGTCGGTTGTGGGCGCCGAGTTGAGGTGCAGATGGAGTACGGCCTTCGAGGCGCCGTTCGCCCGGGCCTTCTCCAGGGCCCTGGACTCGGCCGCCTCCAGGAGGAGTTCACCGGCCTCCTGGTGGTCGGGCAGCACGTAGTGGTCGGCGTCGATGCGCTCACCCTTCGAGTCGTCCCACACCAGTGCGTACGCCACCAGGCGCGGTCCGTCGAAGGCCAGCCAGGAGTCGCGGTCGAGGTCGGTCTCGGGGTTCTCGAGGTCGGACTCCACCGTGTGCAGATCGGTCTCGGGCTGCCCGATCTCGATCCGGTCGATCTCGTTGAGCAACTCGGTGACGGCCGGCGCGTCGGTGGGCGCGGCAGCGCGCAGGAGATAGGGCATGGGGGCAAGGGTCCGGGGCGGGGTGCGGCGGTCGCAAACGAGTTTTCCGCGAGCGGGGAGGAAGCGTTCTCCCGGCCTTGGTAGGGTGCGCCTGTTGATCATGGACGAGGGGCCGGAACCGGGCATCCCCGTGCGGACACCACCGCGACGTCCATCGCCCTTGCGTGCCTGCCGGCCGGCGTCGCCCTGTCGGCCTCGGACCCGTATCCGGTGTGGGCGTGGACCGCTGACCGGTGCCGATGAGGCCTTTGCGGGATCTTTGTGGAGAGTCGTCAAGTGTGGCGCCTGGTAAGCCTGTTGACTATGGGGCTACTGATAAGATCATTACACTTTTCAGTAGGCTGATGACGCGTCATACGCGCGTACGGGGGACAGCCAAAACGGCCCCATCGTGAAGGAGTGACGGTTGGTCCGCCGGTAACGTCCGCGCCGCACAGTGGCGGGCATTTCCGGGGGCCCATGCATGGTCAGTCTCCCGACGCGAGGCGACTTGAAGAGAGTCTCATGACGTCATTGTTCGAAGATCCACTCCTGTGGGTCCTGCTCGTGGTACTCATCGCTGCGGTTTTCGCAGTGATGCGCGCACGGAGAACCAACATCCAGCTCCGCGCGAACAACAACAAACTGCACGGCGACATGGCGAGTGTGCGAGGTCAGCTCGCCGAGCTCCAGACGACCTACTCGTCGGTGAGCGCCCGGCACGCCGCGGATCTGGAAGAGGTGCGCAAGGACGCCGAGTCGGCGACCAAGGCGACGCTGAAGTCGGCCGTCGGTACCCTGGCCACCCTCGCAGAGGAGCAGCTGTCCCTGCTCGACGGACTCCAGCAGAAGTACGGCGACGACCACGCGGTCCTCGCCGACCTGATGCTGGTCGACCACACCGGCAGCCAGTTCAGCCGCCGTACCAAGGGCATCTCGGTGCTCTGCGGCGGCTGGCTCGGCCGACGTGACCGGGACGCCTCGGTCTACGACGTCGCCCGCAGCGCCCAGGGGCGGATCCGCGACTTCGAGCGGGTCAAGGTCCACTCGCAGGCGAGCGTCGCGATCACCAGCCGGGCGGTCGAACCGGTCGCCATGGTCCTGGCCGAACTGCTGGACAACGCCACCAAGTACAGCGCCCCCGGCACCCCCGTCGAGATCAACATCCAGGCCGTCCCCACCGGGATCTGCCTGATCGTCGACGACGCCGGTCTCGGTATGGACCAGGAGACCAAGGCCCGCGCCGCGTCCCTGCTGACCAGCGGCGGTTCCGTGGACATCACGAGCCTCGGCGACCCGCCCAAGTTCGGCTTCGCCCTCTCCGGGAAGCTCGCCGCCCACTACGGATTCCACGTCTCGGTCGACGCGGTCTCCCCCTACGGAGGCGTGCGTGCCGTGATCCGGGTGCCCGAGAACCTCCTGACGGCGGACGTGCCCGCACCCGCGCCCATCGAACTCGACGAGCACGAGGGCGAGCCCGCGGCGGCGAAACCGACCCCGGTCGCCTCCCTCGTCGTCGGACAGACGGCCGGAGGCCTGCCCAAGCGCCGTCGCCGCCGCAACGGCGCCGTGTCCGTGGTCGCCTCGCCCAGCGCGGACGTCCCCGACCTGGACGCGGCCGGCGAGGAGACCGCCTCACGGCTCAAGGCATTCGCTCGCGGAACCCTGCTCGGGCGGGACTCAGACAACACGGAAGGACCTCAGAACCAGTGAATCCCGACCTGTCGTGGGTGCTGAACGACGTGCTCGAGGTACGCGGAGCCCGGCACGCCATCCTCGTCTCGGCGGACGGCCTGCTGATGCAGCGGTCCGACGGCATCGTCCGTGACGACGCGGAGCGGAACGCCGCCGCGATGAGCTCCCTGCAGTCCCTGTGCCGCAGCGTCGCCCCCTTCGTGGGCGGCGGCAAGGGTCTCTGGAAGCAGACACTGATCGAGTTCGACGGCGGATGGATCTTCCTCATCGCCGGGGGCAGCGGTTCCTACCTCGCCGTCTCGACCGCCCTGGACGTCGACATGGAGGCCATGTCGATCCGGATGCAGAAGACCGTGGGCGCGCTGACCAAGGCGATGAGCGCCACGCCGCGCCAGCACACCGGCGTAGACGCATGACCTGGCCAGGCGAGGACGCTCCGGTAACCAGCGACTTCGTCCGCTCCTACGTCATCACGGGCGGCCGTCGTCTCCCCTCCGACGACGACCTGGCCCTGCACACCCTGGTGTGCCTGGCCCCCGACCGGACCCTGCCCCTCGGGGCCGGACCCGAGGTACGGGCCATCTGGGAGCTGTGTTCGGGCGGCTACCTGTCGGTCGCCGAGGTCGCCGGGCATCTGGGACTGCCCGTCGGCGTGGCCCGACTTCTGCTGTCCGATTTATTCGAGCAGGGGCACCTCCTGCGCCGCGCTGAACCGGCCCCCGCCCAGCACGTTCCCCGAGCGATACTCGAGAAGGTTCTGCATGGACTCGAAACCCTCAACATCGGCTGACCCCGGGGCGAACGGCTCCATCTACGTCTCCGCCGACGTGACCACCGCCGCGAAGATCCTGGTGGTCGGACACTTCGCCGTGGGCAAGACGACCTTCATCGGGTCCTTGTCGGAGATCACTCCTCTGCGCACCGAGGAGAAGATGACCCAGGCGTCCATGCACGTCGACGACCTGCGCGGGGCACCGGAGAAGGCGACCACCACCGTGGCGCTGGACTTCGGCCGGCTGACCCTGAGCGACGAGCTGGTGCTGTACCTGTTCGGCACCCCCGGACAGCAGCGCTTCATGCAGTTGTGGGAGGACATGGCCCGCGGCGCACTCGGCGCCCTGCTCCTGGTCGACCCCTCCCGGCTGGAGGAGACCTTCCCGGTCATCGACCTGATCGACGAGTACGGCCTCGAGTACGCCATCGCCGTCAACACCTTCTCGCAGACCAGCCACTTCGAGGAGGACGAGATCCGCGAAGCCCTCGACCTGCTTCCGGACACCCCCGTCATCTACTGCGACGCCCGCGACCAGCGTTCCTCCGCCCGGGCCCTGATCGCCCTCGTGCGTCACCTCCTCGACCGCGCCGCCTGAACCACCACCCCCCGCCCGGGCCGCACGGTCCGGGCCACCAAAGGACACAGACATGGACGTTCACGACACGGCCGCCACCGGTGCGGCCAGATGCCCCATGTACGACGGCTCCTTCGCGGCCGACCCGCAGAAGGTCTACGAATACCTCCGCGCGCACGGCCCCGCAGGCCCGGTCGAACTGGCCCCCGGGGTCGACGCCACCCTGGTCGTGGGTCACGAGACGGCCCTGCGCGTGCTCCAGAACCCGAACCTCTTCGCGCGCGACGGCCGCCGCTGGACCGCCCTCAACGACGGCCGGGTCCCCCTCGACAGCCCCGTCCTGCCGATGATGGCCTACCGGCCCAACTGCCTGTTCACCGACGGCGCCCAGCACCTCAGGCTGCGCAAGGCGGTCACCGAGAGCCTCGACCGCCTCAACGTCACCCGCATCCGCCGTGACGTCGAGCCGATCGCCGCCTACCTCATCGACCAGTTCAGCGAGCGGGGCCGCGCGGACCTGATCAACGACTACGCCAAGCTGCTGCCGCTGCTGATGATCAACAAGCTCTTCGGCTGTCCCGCCGCCATCGGCGACCGGGTCACCAGCGCGATGGCGGACATGTTCGACGGCAAGGACGCGCTGAAGGCGAGCGACGAACTCACCGCCTGCTTCATGGAGCTGGTCTCTCTCAAGCGCCGCGAACCCGGTGACGACATCACCTCCTGGCTGGTCCAGCACCCCGCCGGTCTCAGCGACGAGGAGCTCAAGGACCAGCTGGTGATGCTGATCGGCGCCGGCGTGGAGCCCGAGCGCAACCTCATCGCCAACTCCCTGCTCCTGCTCCTGGACCGGGACGGCGGGGACGGGCCGAGCATGCAGATCGAGGACGCCCTCGACCACGTCCTGCTCAACAACCCGCCCATCGCCAACTACGCGACGCACTTCCCGCTCCAGGACGTCGACCTCGGCGGAGTGGTGGTTCAGGCGAACTCCCCCCTGGTCATCAGCTTCGCCGGAGCCAACAGCGACCCCGCGCTCGCCTCGTCGGGCCAGGCCCACAGCCGCGGCGCCCATCTGGCCTGGGGCGCGGGCCCGCACGCCTGCCCGGCCAAGAGCCCGGCCCAGGTCATCGCGGTCACCGCCATCGAGCTGATCCTCAACGCGCTGCCCGACCTGGTCCTGAGCGTCCCGGCCCAGGAACTGCAGTGGCGTCCCGGCCCGTTCCACCGTGCCCTGGCCACCCTCCCCGTCCAGTTCAGCCCCACCCCGGCCACCCGGATGGCCTCGGCGTACGGCGTGCCCACCGCGCCCCGCCCGACCGTCGTCCAGCAGCCCCAGCAGGCGGCGCGCGTCCCCGCCCCCACCCCGGCAGCGCAGAGGCCGGCCAAGAAGGGCTTCTGGAGCAGCTTCCTCGAGATCTTCCGTGTGTGACGGCTTAGCGCCGCCGGGCCGGTGCCGGAGAGAGGACTGACGGCTCCACAAGTCCCCTCTCCGGCACCGGTGTTCGTTCCGGGAAGATTCGCCTGGTGTGGACGGGCGCTGTGCAGGCTTCGTCAACTGGGCGTACAGAAAGGGAAGTTGCGTGGGAAATCCGGGTCAATTCATCGCGGACGCCTATGGGCTCGGCGCAGGAGACTGGACGATGACGCCCGTCACCCGCGGCGCCCTGGGACAGATCTGGAAGCTGTCCGGGAACGGCACGCCGTGGGCGGTGAAGGAACTGCTCTTCGAGCAGGAGGAGCCGGACGTCGGCGTCGAGTACGCGCTGCTCGACGCGGCTAGGACGCTGGGCATCCGCGCGCCCCGTCTCATGCCCGACCGCACCGGCGCCCATGTCGTACGGCTCCCCGAAGGGTCCTGGGTGAAGCTGTACGACTGGGTCGACGGTACCGCGGCCGATCCGTCGGACCCGGAGATCCAGAGCTGGTGCGGCCGTACGCTCGCCCTCCTGCACAAGGCGGGGGAGGGCGCGAGCGGGACACCGAACGGCTGGTACGAACGCTGCAACCCGGCCTCCGACTGGGCCGAACTGCTCGGAAAGGTGGAGCGGGCCGGCCTGCCCTGGGCGGGGGAGCTGGGCCGGTTCGTCGCCACGACGGCCGTCGACCTGGCCCGGCATGTCTCGCCGTCGGCTCCCGATGACGTGGTGACCTCCCATCTCGACATGCGGCCCCAGAACGTCCTGGTCGACCCGGAAGGACCGGTCCTGCTCGACTGGGACAACGCCGGGCCGGTCTCGGCGGAGCGTGAACTGGCCCGTGCTGTCTACGTGTGGTCGGGTGGCAACGACTTCGACCCCGATGCGGCACGGCGCGTGGTACGTGCCTACCGGGACGCCGGCGGCCGCGCGGTGGTCAAGGGTTTGGACCCCTTCTCGATGCTCTTCGCGACGGACCTCAACTACGTGTACGTGCAGGCCGGTTGCGCGGTCGATCCGACGGTGACCGCCGAGCAGCGCGCGTTCGGCAGTCGTGAGGCCGTGGCCAAGCTGCGCGGCCTGCCCGAGCTCGCCGCCGTCTCGCGGCTGACGGAGGCGCTGGAGGGCGAGTGGTGACTCGAGGGCTTCGGTGGAACTGTCCGGGGCCCCACCTGGCACTAGTCTCCTCGGCATGAGCGAAAACTCCGCGCGGTCCGTCACCGTCGAGCGCACCAGCACCGGCCACTTCGTCGCCACCAACACCCGGGGCGGCACGATCAGCTTCGGCACCGGCTCCGACAGCGACTTCACCCCGGTCGAACTGCTCCTCGCCGCGCTCGGCGGCTGCACGGCGGTGGACGTCGACCTCGCCACCACCCGCCACGCCGAGCCCGACTCCTTCTCGGTCGAGGTGAGCGGCAACAAGATCAACGACGAACTCGGCAACCGGCTGACCGACCTCGCCGTGACCTTCACCGTCACCTTCCCGGACGGCGAGGGCGCGGACCGGGCCCGCACCATCCTGCCCCGCGCGGTGAAGACCTCCCACGACCGCCTGTGCACGGTCAGCCGTACGGTCGAGATCGGCACGCCCGTCGCCGCGACCGTCGAGGACGCCTGACCTCTGCGTAGCCTGTCCCCGTGTCAGCCTCCCGCCTTCGCCGTGTCGCCGTTCTCGTCCTCGAAGGCGCGAAACCCCTGGACGTCGGCATCCCCGCACAGGTGTTCACCACGCGCGCGAGCATGCCGTACGAGGTGCGGCTGTGCGGCGGGGCACCCGGGCTCGTGAGCGGTGGGGACGGGCTGTCGTACCACGTCGCCCATGGTCTGGAGGCGCTGGCGTGGGCGGATCTCGTCTTCATCCCGGGCTACCGGTTCCCGGACCGTGAGGATCCACCGCCGGCCGTCGTCGAGGCGCTGGTCGCCGCCCACGGCAGGGGCGCGCGGCTGGCCGCCATCTCGACGGGCGCCTTCGCGCTGGCCGCGACCGGTCTGCTCGACGGCCGGCGCGCCACGACCCACTGGCACTACACGAGGGCGCTCGCGGCGAAGCACCCTCTCGTCCGCGTCGACGAGAACGTGCTGTTCGTCGACGAGGGCAGCGTGCTGACCTCGGCCGGCGCCGCCTCCGGCATCGACCTGTGCCTGCACGTCCTGCGCGGCGACCTCGGCGTGGCCGCCTCCAACCATGCGGCCCGGCGCCTGGTCGCGGCCCCCTACCGCAGCGGCGGTCAGGCACAGTACGTGCCGCGCAGCGTGCCCGAGCCGCTCGGCGAGCGCTTCGCCGCCACCCGGGAATGGGCCCTGCGCCGACTCGGTGAACCCCTCACCCTCGACCTCCTCGCGCGGCAGGCCGCGGTCTCGCCGCGCACGTTCTCACGCCGCTTCGTCGAGGAGACCGGCTACACGCCGATGCAGTGGGTCATGCGCGCCCGTATCGACATGGCACGCGAGCTGCTGGAGCGTTCCGAGCGGAGCGTCGAGCAGATCGCCGCCGACGTCGGACTCGGGACGGGCGCGAATCTGCGGACGCACTTCCAGCGGATCCTCGGGACGACGCCGAGCGAGTACCGGCGCACGTTCACCCGGGGCGAGTAGTCCCTCCCCTCGGGCAGGTGCCTTCCGGGCTTGGCGCGATCCTTTTGAACCGTGGCGATCGCGCCACTGTCAGCGGGGGAGACCGCGCGCGAGCCTGGTGGGCATAGGGAAGGGACACCATTCATGACTCGCATCGCCATCAACGGATTCGGCCGTATCGGACGCAATGTGCTGCGCGCGCTCCTCGAACGCGACAGCGCCCTGGAGGTCGTCGCCGTCAATGACCTCACCGAACCCGCCACTCTCGCCAGGCTGCTCGCCTACGACAGCACGGCCGGCCGCCTCGGCCGCCCGGTGAGCGTCGACGGGAACACCCTGGTCGTCGACGGCCGTCGCATCACCGTGCTCGCCGAGCGCGAACCGGCCCAGCTCCCCTGGGCCGAACTCGGCGTCGACATCGTGCTGGAGGCCACCGGGCGGTTCACCTCCGCCAAGGCCGCCCGCGCCCACCTCGACGCGGGCGCGAAGAAGGTCCTCGTCAGCGCGCCCTCGGACGGCGCCGACGTCACGCTCGCGTACGGGGTCAACACCGACGCCTACGACCCGGACCTGCACACGATCGTCTCCAACGCCTCCTGCACGACCAACGCGCTCGCGCCCCTCGCCTCGGTGCTCGACGAGCTCGCCGGGATCGAGCACGGCTTCATGACGACCGTGCACGCCTACACGCAGGAGCAGAACCTCCAGGACGGTCCGCACCGCGACGCCCGCCGCGCCCGCGCCGCCGGCGTCAACATCGTGCCCACCACGACCGGCGCCGCCAAGGCGATCGGCCTCGTGCTGCCCAACCTGGACGGCAAGCTGTCCGGCGACTCGATCCGTGTCCCGGTTCCGGTCGGCTCCATCGTCGAGCTGAACACGACCGTCTCCCGTGAGGTGACCCGCGAGGACGTGCTGGCGGCGTATCGCACCGCGGCCGAAGGGCACCTGGCAGGTGTCCTGGAGTACTCGGAGGACCCGCTGGTCTCCTCGGACATCACGGGCAACCCCGCCTCGTCGATCTTCGACTCGGCGCTCACCCGCGTGGAGGGCCGCCATGTGAAGGTCGTCGCCTGGTACGACAACGAGTGGGGCTTCTCGAACCGCGTGATCGACACGCTGGAGCTCCTGGCCAACGGCTGACCGCTCTCCGCCCCGTACGGGCATGCGTGACCCTCTTGACCGGTGATGAGCCTGCCTGGCAGGATCATCACCGGTCAAGCTGGTGATACCGCTGGGACGGAGGCCCGTATGGCCGTGATCCGCGACATCGAGGTCGTCGTCTTCGACGTCCTCGGCACCCTCGTCGACGAACCGGGCGGGCTGCGAGCCGGGATCCGTGAAGTGGCACCCGCGTCCAACGAGGAGCGCGTCGACGCACTGCTCGCTCTGTGGCAGGGGTACGGCGAGCGGGAGCGGCAACGCATCGGCCAAGGCACGCGCGCGTACGCCAACACCTCGGTCATCGACCGAGAAGCCGCTCAACTGGTCGCCGAACGCGCCGGGTTGACGGATCCGTCGGCCCTGGCACGGCTGGCCACGGCGGGGCAGCGCCTACCTCCCTGGGACGATTCCCTCGCCGGCCTTGACCGGCTGTCCCGGCACTTCCCCGTGCTCGGGCTCTCCAACGCCGCGCACACCGCGCTGCTGCGGCTCAACGCCCATGCCGGACTCCGCTGGCACCAGGCCCTGTCGGCGGAGGCCGTCCGCGCCTACAAGCCGGCGCCGGAGGTCTACCGACTCGCCCTGGACACCGCCGGATGCGCGCCGGACCGCGTCCTCATGGTGGCCGCTCATGCCTGGGACCTGCGCGGAGCACGGGCGACAGGCATGCGGACCGCCTACGTCCACCGGCCCGTCGGGGACCCGCCGACGGACCGCGACGACTTCGACGGCCACTTCGACGGCATGGATCAACTGGTCACCGCGCTGACGGGCGGTTGAGCGCTCACCGCACCGAGGCCTCAGAGGAACGGTGTGCCGGCGTCCAGCCCGGACAACACCCTGCCGTAGAGCTCCAGATTGGCGGCGGGGTTGACGAAGGAGTGCAGATTCAGGGCGTTCAGGTCCCGCACCGCACGCTGGACCGGCACCTCCAGGTGCAGCGAGGACGCGCCGGACGCGGAGCCGATCAGGTCCACGGCCTCCTTGCACAGCCGCGCCACATAACCGCTCTGGGCGCGGATCCGGGCGCGTTCCTCCGGCGTGTAGGAATTGCCGTCGGTGACCCGGGCGTCGATCAGTGAGACGTAGTCGGCGGTGAGCAGTTCGGCGCAGGAGATCTTCATCGCGGCCTCGGCGAACTGCAGGTGCGTCACCGGGGCTTCGTGCTGATGCTCGTAGAACGTGTAGGTGACACCCCGCTGATGGATGCGTTCGCCGAACTCGGCCAGCGCGGCCCTGGCCGGACCGAGGGCGCCGGCCGCCGTCCAGACGCAGAACAGCAGGAGGACGGGCATGCCGTAGAAGGGGTCGGCGCTGTTGAGTCGCGACGGGAACGAGCCGCCCAGCAACGGTCCCAGCGGCAGGACGCGATGGGCCGGAACATGGACGTCACGGGCCACGACGCTGTTGCTGCCGCTCCCGGCCAGACCGGACACGTGCCAGTCGTCCAGCACATCGAGGTCGGTCATCGGAACGGCCGTCCACAGCACATCCGGTGGGCGGCCGTCCCCGGAGTCCGCCAGCACGGTCAGCAGGTGCCAGTCGGAGTCCTGGCAGCCGGTGGCGAACGGAGAGGTGCCGTCGACCACGTAACCCCCGTCCACCGGACGGGCCTTCGCCTTCGGGACGAGGGTGCCGCTGACCCGTACGTCGGGGTCGGCGAAGATCTCGTCCTGGGCCTCGTCCGGGAAGAGCGCCGCGATGAACGCGCACCCGGCCTGGATCAGCGTCGTGAACCCCGTCGACCCGCACGCGGCGGAGACCTCGCTCAGCACGTCTACCTGCGTGCGCGCCGAGGACTGGTAACCGCCGTACCGGTGGGGGATGTTCATGCGATGGACCCCGGCGTCCGTGAGGGCGGCGACGACCTCGCCGGTCACCCGGCGTTCCTGTTCCGTGCGCAGCGCGTGCGAACGGACGAGAGGCTGAAGTTTCCGTACGCGTTCGACGAGTTCGGCGTCCGAGTTCGGTGCGGATGAACCAGCCAAGACAAGACCTCCGAGGCCGATGCGCGGGAGAAGCCCTCACCGTGACGCCGAACCCGGTGGGTGTCAACGCCCCCTTCAGGCCGTCCGGTTGATCCGGACCGGCTCCCGATATACATCGGAGGAGTCGCGAAGGCTGGTCTGGGCCTGCTGACGTGCGGATCTAAGTCTGCGACCCCGTGAGTGGCGGGGCACGTGTGTAAATCAAGGAGTGTTGAGGTTATTGACAGGTACACGAGCCCCTCTTAGGTTCCCGATACACCCGATGTATCAAGGACCCGCACTGGAGGACGACGATGACCTCACAGCCGGAGAGACACCCGCAGCCGCCCCGCAGAGCCGTACTGGGCACCGCGCTGGGCGGAGCCGCGGCGGTCGCGTTACCCGGTACTGCCCACGCCGAAGCACCGATGTCTTCGCAGGAGAGCACCGGACGCCCCTGGAAGCTTCGCGACACCATGACCACCGACAGCTCCTGGGCCACGTTCCTGCGCGCGCAGGACCTGCTGTGGACCAGGCTGCCGACCCTCTGGTACGAGGGCCCGTTCCTCGGTGACGGTCAGCTCGGCAGCATGATCTACCAGGAGCCCGGCGCCAACCAGATCCGCTTCACCGTCCAGCACGGCCGAGTCCAGGACCACCGCCCCGAGTTCGGCAGCGGCTGGGGCACCTGCCGCCTCCCCGTCGGCCACCTCACCCTCGAACCGGCCGGCACCATCACCGCCGTCGACTGGCGGCTGAGCCTGTGGAACGCCGAACTCACCGGCACGGTCACCACCACGGCCGGCACCCTCACCCTCGCCGCCCTCATCCATGACGAGGTCCTCGCCGTCCGCGTCACAGCCGACGGCGGCGAACGGGCCGGCTGGACCTTCCACCCCGAGGAGGCCATCAGCCCCCGCAAGATCAGCGAGGCCCCGCCCTCCGGCTACACCGCCAACCCGCCCTGGACCACCCGCACCACCTCCGACGGCACCGACCAGGTCCTCCAGCCCCTCACCGGCGGCGGCCAGACCGCCACGGCCCACCGGCGCACCGGGCACGACCTGCTCCTCAGCGTCGGCCACAGCCACCCCTCCGACACCGCCGCGGAGGCCGACTCGTTGCGCAACCTCCGCCGCGCGAAGTCGTACAGCGCACTCAGGCAAAAGCACACGCGCTGGTGGCACGAGTTCTACCGCAAGAGCTTCGTGTCGTTCCCCGACCAGCGCCTGCAGAGCTTCCACTGGATCCAGCTCTACAAGGTCGCCTCCGCCAGCCGCTCCGGCGGTCCCGTCATGGCCACCTCGGGACCCTGGCTGGAGCCCACCCCCTGGCCCGCGGTCTGGTGGAACCTCAACGTCCAGCTGGAGTACTGGCTCATCCACGGCTTCAACCACCCGGAGCTCGACTCCCTGGCCACCACCCTGCGTCAGAACCAGGAACAGCTCATCGCCAACGTGCCGACCGCCTACCGTGCCGACAGTTCAGGCGTCGGCCGCAGCTCCGACATGTTCGCCAACCGCGGCGTCGGCCAACCCGGTACCGGCGCCGAGACCGGCGACCTCACCTGGGCGCTGCACAACGTGTGGCTGTCCTATCGGCACTCCATGGACAAGTCCCTGCTGCGCGACACGATCTACCCCGTCCTGCGCCGCGCCATCAACTACTACCTGCACTTCCTCACCCCGGGCAGCGACGGCAAGCTCCACCTGCCCAGCACCCTTTCGCCCGAATACCCCGTCGTGCCGCCGCAGGACACCAACTACGACCTGGCCCTGATCCGCTGGGGCTGCCAGACCCTCCTCCACTCCGCCGAACTCCTCGGTGTCGACGACGAGTTGAAGCCGCGCTGGCAGGAGGTGCTGGCCAAGCTCACGCCGTACCCGGTCGACGACAACGGCTTCATGATCGGCGCCGACACCCCCTACGCCCAGTCCCACCGCCACTACTCCCATCTGCTGATGGTCTACCCGCTCTACCTCGTCAACTGGGACCAGCCCGAGAACCGCGACCTCATCACCAGATCGGTCGTGCACTGGCACGCCCTCACCGGCGCCCATCGCGGCTACAGCTACACCGGTGCCGCCTCCATGTACGCCATGGCCGGCGACGGCGACACCGCTATCACCTACCTCCGCAAGTTCTTCGACCCCACCACCCGCTACCCCTGCCGTGCCAACACCCACTACACCGAGGCGGGCCCGGTCATCGAGACCCCGCTGTCCGCCTCGCAGTCCCTGCACGACATGTTCTGCCAGAGCTGGGGCGGGGTGGTCCGCGTCTTCCCGGCCGTCCCGACCGCCTGGGCGGACCTCACCCTGCACAACTTCCGTACCGAAGGTGCCTTCCTGGTCAGCGCAGTCCGCAAGGCGGGCACCACCCGCTTCATCAGGGTCAGGAGCCTGGCGGGCGAGCCACTCAAGCTCCGGCACGGCCTGACCGGACGCCTCACCGCGGTGCTGGACGACGGCACCCCCGCCCGCACCCACGACCTCGGCGGCGGCGTCCTCGCCATCGACCTGCCGCGCGACCGCGAGGTGCTCGTGCACACCGGCTCACGTCCCGACCTGAGCATCGCACCCGTCGCCGTCAGCGAGCCGGGCCCGGCGTGGGGACTGCCGTAGAGGCCAGTAGGGGTCACACAACTCGGAGGACCAGACCAGATGGCAGTTCCTATCAGAACCGCGGTCACCGCACTCTGCGCCTCGCTGGCGGCCGCACTCCTGACCACAGCACCCGCCCAAGCAGAACAACCCGACCGGCACGACCATGCCTGGTCCCTGTCGGGGGGAGCCCACGCACCGCACGCACAGGTCACCCTCGACGAGACCACGGGCACGCTGAGCCTCGCCGTGTCCCGTGAGGGCCGTACGGTCATCGAGCCGTCGCCCGTCGGCATTGTCACCGAACAGGCCGACCTGTCCAAGGACTTGCGCTTCCTGCACCGCAAGGACCGTACGGTGGCGGAGCGTTACCGCACCAAGTCCGGCAAACGAGTGGACCGCCGGGTCCGCATGAACGAGACCCGGCTGTCCTTCGCCACCGCCGCGGGCGTCCGACTCGACCTTGTCGTCCGCGCCTCCGCGGACGGTGTCGCCTACCGCTATGTCCTGCCCGCCGGAACCGGTGACGTCCTCGGTGAGACGTCCGCCTTCAACCTCCCGGCTGAAGCGAAGGCCTGGCTGGGCACCTACCGGGTGGACAACGAGGGCCAGTTCGCCCAGTACACGGCCGCGACCGCGCCCACGGCGGAGTACTCCGACCAGGCGCTGTTCTCGACCGACGGCGGCTACGCCCTGCTCGCCGAGTCCGACCTCACCGGCGCCTACTCCGGCGCCCGCCTCGCCCACACCCAGGGCACCGGCACCTACCGCATCAAACTCGCGGACGACCGGGTGAAGACCGACGGCCCCCTCGCCACCCCCTGGCGGGCCATGGTCACCGGCGATCTCGCCACCGTCACCCAATCCACGTTCACCGACGACCTCGCCCCTGCCTCCAAGGTCCGCGACACCTCCTGGGTGCGTCCCGGTACGGTCCTGTGGACATGGCTCGCGGGCGGCAGGGAGGCGGGCCAGAGCCTCGCCGCGCAGAAGGCCTACGTCGACTACGCGGCCCAACGCCACTGGCCCTACGAGGCAGTTGACGCCGGCTGGTACTACCGGCCCGGGGAGTGGGACGTCACCGACCCCGACTGGCAGACCGACAGCTGGATGCCGGAACTCGTCCGGTACGCCCGCGCCAAGGGCGTCGGCATCGTCGTCTGGATCCACCAGCGCGACCTCGACACCCCCGAGGAACGCGCCCAGTGGCTGCCGACCCTGGAGAAGTGGGGAGTGAAGGGCGTCAAGATCGACTTCATGAACTCCGAGGCGCAGCCCATGCTCCAGTGGTACGACACCATCCTCGCGGAGACGGCCGCCCACCACCTCATGGTCGACTTCCACGGTTCCACGATCCCCAAGGGCATCCAGCGCACCTGGCCGCAGGTCATGACCCTGGAGGGTGTCGCGGGAGAGGAGAAGCGGACCAACACCGCCGCCCACCTCACCACCCTGCCCTTCACCCGCAACGTCATCGGCTCCATGGACTTCACACCCGGCGCCTTGCAACGCGTGGGTTTGCGGCCCAACTCCGACGCGGCCGAGATCGGCCTCACCGTGGCCTACGAGTCGGGGCTGCAGATGTTCGCGGGCACCCCGGAGTCGTACGAGGCCCGCCCGCCCGCCCGGGCCTACTTCGACCAGCTCCCCGCGGCCTGGGACGACACCCGCCTCCTCGCCGGCGAACCCGGTCAGGAAGCCGTGCTGGCCCGCCGCAGCGGCGGACGCTGGTTCCTGGGCGGGGTCTACGCCGGTGCCGCCCGTACGGCCGAGGTACCGCTGACCCTCGGTCCGGGCCGGTGGCTGGTGGAGACGATCCGGGACGGGGCCGACGGTCTCGTCCAGGACCGCAGGGTGCTGCGGGGCGGCGACACGCTCACCGTCGACGTCGTGGCGAACGGCGGCTTCGCCGGGCTCGCCTGCCCCTGGCGGCCGGGCATCACCACCTGCTACCGCTGAGCGGGCCCTCGTGCCGGTGGCCGGATTCGATCCGCGAAGACGTTGCTGATCGAATCCGGCTCCGACGGCGCCAGGCCTGGTTAGGCTGGCTGCCGGAGGTGCCCAAGTGGCCGAAAAAGCAAACCAGTTGTCGGATTCTCCCGAATCCACGACCGTCGTGGTCATCGGCGCGGGCCCGGCCGGACTGACCGTCGCCACCCTGCTCCGGCACAGCGGCATCGACTGCGTCGTCCTGGAACGCCGCTCGCGCGACCACGTGGCGCAGCGCCAGCGGGCCGGCATCGTCGAGACGCGCGCGGTCCGCATGTTCGACTCCTGGGGGCTGTCGGACCGGGTCCTCGGCGGTGTCCCGTACGACGGCATCCTGGAGTTCCGGGTGGACGGCCACAGCCATCTGGTGTCCGACAGCGACGGCACCGAGGGGCCACCGGCCCGCCTGTGCCCCCAGCAGATCCTCGTGCAGAAGCTCACCGCGACGTTCCTGGAGGACGGCGGCGACCTGCGCTTCGAGGCCGCCGACGTCTCCCTGCACGACCTGACGGGCGAGCGCCCGACCGTCCGCTACCGCACCGCCGACGGCACCCACCGCGCGATCACCTGCGACTTCGTCGCCGGCTGCGACGGTGATCACGGCGTCAGCCGTACGGCCGTCCCGGACGGCGAGCTGACCGCGTACGCCTTCGACCACGGCATCGGCTGGCTCACCGTACTCGCCGACGCCCCGCCTCCGGCCCACCCCCTGCTGGCCGTCAGCAACCAGGGTTTCGCCGCACACTTCCCCCGCGGGCCGCACTCCAGCCGCTACTACCTCCAGTGCCCACCCGACGACGACCCCGGCGCCTGGCCCGAGGACCGCGTCTGGGACGCCCTGCGCACCAGGCTCGGCGACCCCTCCCTCGTCTCCGGCCCGATCACCGACCGCGAGATCTTCCGGCTCCGCAGCCTCGTCCACGAGCCGATGCACTACGGCCGCCTCTTCCTGGTCGGCGACGCGGCGCACATCGTGTCACCCATGGGCGGCAAGGGCATGAACCTCGCTCTCTACGACGCCGATGTCCTCGCCCGGGCCGTACGCGACTTCGTTCGAGGCGACGACACAGCCCTGCACACCTACTCGGCCCGGTGTCTGCGCCGTGTCTGGAACGACCAGGAGTTCTCCCACTGGCTCACCCGCACCCTGCACGACGCGGGCGACGCCGAACCCTTCCTGCGCAACCTGGCCCGCGCCCGCCTCGACCGCCTCTTCACCTCCCGGGCCGCCTCCGACGCCTTCGCGGAACTGATGACGGGCCTGGACCCCACAGGGGACGCGGTGGCCCGGAAAGTTCCCGGCAACCTTTTCGGCGCCGGCGGCGACTGACGGTTCGCAAGCGCCCTCCGCCGGAGGCTCGCACGGATCACCAAGGACGCACCAGTGGCATCTCGTTCGCATCGTTCCCCGTCGCCGGGCAGGGGGCGCACGGTTCTCGTCTCCGCGGCCGTCGTCGCCGCGGTCGCGCTCGTGGCAGCGCTGAGCCTCGCGTTCAGCCCCGACCGCGACACCGACGCCGCCCCGACTGCGGCCACCCCCGTCGCGGGAACCCATGGCACCCCCACCCCGACGACGGAGGAGTCGAAGCCCGCCACGGCGTCCCCTTCGGCGTCGGCCGGCACCAGCAGTCCGAGGGTCACCGCGAGCACCGCGTCACCCCGGCCGTCGAAGACAGCGGTCACGCAGCCGGCGCGGAAGGCGGCCGCCTCGGCGCCGCTGACCGGACGGATCAAGCCGGGCGTCTCCTACGACGGCGTGGCCACCTTCTACGACACCGGCGACGGCGACGGCGCCTGCCTGTACGGTCCCACCGACGACGTGATGACCGCCGCGATGAACCACGCCGACTACGAGACGTCCAGGGCGTGCGGGGCGTACATCCTCGTCCGCGCCGCGAGCGGCGCCTCCGTCACGGTCCGCATCACCAACGAGTGCCCCCTGCCCTGCGCACCCGGCCAACTCGACCTCAGCCCCCAGGCCTTCGCGAAACTCGCCGCGCCGGTGCAGGGCCGGATCCCGATCACCTGGAGCCTGCTGAGCCCCAGCACCTCGGACACGATCTCGATCCGGTACAAGACCGGGTCGAGCCGCTACTGGTGCGGCATCCAGGCGATCGGCCACCGCAACCCGCTGGCCCGGCTGGAAGTGGAAACCTCCGCCGGATGGCGCGAGTTGCCCCGCACCGACTACAACTACTTCCTCTCCGAGCAGGGCAGCGGGTGCGGTGGCGCGATCAGGATCACCGACATCTACGGAGAGCGCCTGGAGATCGACGGCATCGGCGTGCAGCCGGACGTCGTGCAGCCGACCCGGGTCCAGTTCGCCCGGCACTGACCGGTCCCTACTGACCGGTCCCTGCCGTTCGTGCCGCCCGTGGTGGATCCGGCTGCGGGTACGCGGTGTCGTGGCCAGGCAACGGATGTCACTGGCTGTCACAGCACGCCTGGGCCCGGTGACGGTCTGCTTGCCGACGGTTCCCGCGCCTATGGTGCCGCCGCTCTCGGAGGCAGCGCCCACGGTGCCCGCTTCGGCGCGGTGATCGACGAGTGAGCGCCGCGGGTCCGTCGCGGGCCCGGGGTGGTCACTCGGCGCTGCGCAGCGCGACCCAGGTGTCGTGCCCCACGACGCCGTCGGCGCTCAGACCCCGCTGGTTCTGGAAGGCCTGGACCGCGGTCTCGGTGCCGGACCCGAACTGACCGTCCACACCGGTGCTTCCCACGCTGTATCCGCGCTCCGTCAGCATGCACTGCACCTGCTGCACGCGTTTGCCGCTGTCGCCGAGGCGGGTGCGACCGTTGCCGGCGTAGTACGTGCACTCCGAGAGCCAGGGAGTCGTGCCGGAACCGGTGTCGGTTCCGGCGGACGGGCTGTCGGCCGACGGAGTGGCGGGCAGCGTGGTTGACGGTGCGTCACCGGGCGGCGAGGCGTGATCGTCCTGGTTGCCGGGGGAGCCCGAGGCATCGGGCTCCGCCGAGGTGGTCCCCGCCGTCGTGTCGGGGTTCTCCGCCATGGCGCCGTCGACGTCCGGGCGGCTGAGTCCGCCCTTGCTCGGGGACACCGGACCGTCGGAGACGTCATGGGGGGCGGTGCCGTGCGCCCTGGTGGCACCGGCTCTCGGAGAGGCGGTGGCGGGGGGATCCTGATGGGTGAGGAGCAACGCCACCGCGGCCACGACACAGATCGTGAAGCCCGCGACGGCGACCAGTAACGCCTTCCTCCGACTCCGGGAGGGGGCCCCTGACGGGCCCGGCGAGGGCCGGGACGGGATGCTCTCGCTCTTCACCGGCGGCTGCGCATCGGGAGGAGCGGACGGGGGAGCAGGAAGGGGAACGGGCAAGGGGGCCGGCTGATGCAGACGCGCGGACAGGGACGGCGGCAGGTCGCCCGGAGACCGCAGCCGGCTCATGTCCGCGACGGGCAGACGGTGCAGAGCCTCGTACGCCTGCTGCCGGGCGAGCACCTTGCCGCCCAGCGGCTCCGGCCAGGCGGAGACGACGGGGCGTACCCGGGCGGCGTCGATCAGCTCCTGTGGGGTGGGCCGCCGGGCGGGTTGCTTGTCCAGACAGGCGGTCAGCAGCGCACCGAGCTCCTCGTCCGCCGCCGCGATCTCGCCGACGATCTCGGGGTTGGGATCCTCGTACGCCACCCGGTGCATCACGTCGACACCGGTGCCGTCACCGAACGGCGCACGTCCCGTCGCGGCGTATACCAGCGTCCCGGCCAGCGAGAACACGTCCGACGCGGTGTCGGACCGGCCCTCTCGCAGATGTTCGGGCGACATGTAGGCCGGAGTCCCCACCCGGTTGCCCGTGCCGGTGATCGCACTCGCGTCAGCGGCCTTCGAAATACCGAAGTCGATCACATGCGCGCCGCGGACGGACAGCAGCACGTTGGACGGCTTCAGGTCCCGGTGCACGATCTCCTCGACGGCGAGGCCCGCGAGTGCCTGCCCCAGCTCCGCCACCAGCCGCCACACCGCGGCCGCCTCCAGGGCGCCGTACTCCTTCACGGCTTCCGCCAGGTCGAAGCCCGGGAGGTACTCCGTGGCCATCCACAGCAGCTCGTCCTCGAACCCCGTGCCGCACAGTCGCGGTGCGTGCGGTGTCCGAAGGCGGGCGTGCACGGACGCTTCGCGCTCGAAGCGGCGCCGGAACCTGGGATCCTCCGCGTACTCCGGCCTGATCACCTTCACCGCGACCAGCCCCGGACTGTCGTCCGCGGGACGCGCCAGATAGACCCGCCCCATGCCGCCACTGCCGAGCAGCGCCACCGGTGCGTAGGGGCCGACGCGCCTCGGGTCGCCGGCGCGCAGGGGTAAGGCACCGGTCTGCCGCAGGGCGGCAGCCGCGTCGTCCGCCGACGCCGGCCGCTGTACCGACAAAGAAAGCCCCCGAAGTCACGTTCGATGCACGCCTGTTCACCCTCAGTGGGAGACGAGAGTAACCCAGCTCGCGCATGTGTTCAGGGAATCGGTCACCTCCGTCACGTGAAGCCCCCCGGGGGTCGGCGGACATCGGGTGCCAGGAATAACCGACCATGCCGAGTCGGGAATGACCCGCGGCGGCCTCACGTTGTCCACCGCCGACCGACTCCTCCGCCCCGGGTAGAAAGCAGGCTCATGACGTCCTCGCCGAGCACGATGCGCGCCGTCCGGCTCTCCGCTCCCGGCCCCGTGGACAACCTGCGGCCGACCACGCTCCCGCTCCCGCCCGAGAGGGACGGCTGGGTGCGCATCCGCGTCGAGGCGTTCGGCCTCAACCGCTCGGAGCTGAAGCTCCGGCTCGGCCTGAGCACGGGCGTCACCTTTCCCCGGGTACCGGGCATCGAGGCCGCGGGCACCGTCGACGCGGCCCCGGCCGCCGGCGGGCTCGTTCCCGGGCAGAAGGTCGTCGCGATGATGGGGGACATGGGGCGCACCTACGACGGCGGCTACGCCGAGTACACCTCGGTACCGCTGTCCCAGGTCATCCCCGTCGAGACGGACCTGCCCTGGGAGGTGCTGGGCGCCCTGCCGGAGATGGTGCAGACCGCCTACGGCTCGCTCACCGTCGGCCTGGACCTGAAGCCCGGCCAGTCCGTCCTGATCCGCGGCGGCACCTCCTCGGTCGGCCTGGCAGCCGCCGCGCTGGCGACCTGGCGCGGCGCCACAGTGCTGTCCACCACCCGGCGGGCCGACCGCCTCGCCCTGCTGAGTGAGCACGGTGTCGACCACCCCCTGCTCGACACCGGCGAGATCGCGGCCGCCGTACGCGAGCTGTACCCGCACGGCGTCGACGCCGCCCTCGACCTCGTCGGCACGCCGACCCTGCCCGACACCCTGCGCGCGGTACGTGTACACGGCACGGCCTGCTTCGGCGGCAGCCTCTCCAACCAGTGGACGGTCCGGGACTTCTCCCCGAACGAGTACCTGCCGAGAGGCGTACGCCTCGCGGGCTACTTCGGTGACGCGGCCGACCTGCCCCGAGAGGCGTTCCAGGAAATCCTGGACGCGGTCGCCGCCGGCCGACTGGCCTTCCCGGTGGACCGCGTCTACGACGGTCTGGACCAGGTGCCGCAGGCCCACGACGACATGGAACACGACCGGGCCACGGGCAAGCTCGTCGTCCGCGTCCGGCACGGGAGCCGTTGAGACTTCGCAGGTTCGAGGAAAGGGTCCGGTCACGGGCGCGGAGCGGTCAAGGGTGCCGACTCTGCAGGCACTGGCTGCGCAGGAGTAGCACACGCAGACGTGGGGACTTGAAGGGCAGGCCGGGCGTCGGCGCACCCATGGGGGCCGCACCGGCCAGGCTTCTCCGGTTCAGCCAACGAGCCGGGGAGGCCGCGTTCAGGTGAGGCCGCCCAGGCCTCGTCGAGGTCGTGGCCGCCGCGGTGGAGAGCGAGCGCTCCGAGGTCGTCGTCCTGCGCACCACGACGCCCCGCCCTGCACGGACCTGTCGGCCGTACCGCGAACCCGACCTCGGCGCGGCGTCGGATGGACTGGTTGCCCGCGGAAGGGGCAGTAGGGCGCGAGTGGCAGTAGGCGCGAGTGGCGGACGTCGTGGTGAGGCGGTTCGGCGCGGCGGCGGTGAGCGGGTCGGCGGTAGGGTGGCCGCACCGGTGGAGGTGGGTGGTGGCGGTGGAGTGGCGGGAGTTCGCCGAGTCGATGGCCCAGCTCGCGCGGAAGTTGCTGGCGCAGGAGTCGATGCAGGGCACGCTGGACGAGATCGCGGCGTCGGCGGTGCAGCTCGTGGAGGGCTGCGACGCGGCCGGGATCCTGGCGGTCCGCAAGGGCCGGGCGGTCACCTTGTCCTCGTGCGGCGACCTGGTGGAAGAATCCGACCAACTGCAGGGTGAACTGGCCGAGGGCCCGTGCTTCGACCTCGCCGCCCGCGCGGACGGCGGGAACGGCGAGCGCGTGTTCCGGATTGCCGACATCACCGAGCCGCAGCCGGACTGGCCGCGGTTCGCCGTGGCGGCTCGCGACCTCGGTATCGGCAGCATGACCGGGGTGCTGCTCTACACCCACGACGCGGACTTCGGTGCGCTCAACCTGTACTCCCGCCGCCCCGGAGCCTTCGACAAGGACATCGAGACCGCCGGCTGGATGCTGGCCTCGCACGCCGCCGTCGCCCTGGCCGACGCCCGCACCATCGATCAGCTCGAGGACGCCATGAAGACCCGCCACGCCATCGGCGAGGCCATGGGCATCCTGATGGAACGGCACAAGCTGAGCGAGGACGACGCCTTCAGCGTGCTGCGCCGCATCTCGCAGCAGCACAACATCAAGCTGCGCGAGGTCGCCCAGCGGGTCCGCGTCGACCGCTCCGACAAGGCCTGACCGCCCTCAGAGGCACGGAGCACACCCGTCACCCCCGGCGCGCGACGACCAGCCACGCGCGGGAGTCGAACCACACACCCGCGCCGGTGTCGTGCGCGTCGAGAGCCACGCGCAACCGATCGAGCGCGCGCTCGGCGGATACGGCATCCAGATCGCCGATCCATTCCCTCGCCATGCGCAGCTGGAGCACGGCGGCAAGCGCGCGCTCGGCGTCCGGGCCGTAGCAGACGGGTTCGTGTACGTCGACGACGTCCACCGCGGTGAGGCCCGCACCGGTCAGGGCCTCGGTCACGACCTGCGGATCGGCCAGCGCGAAGGGATCTTCGCCGGCCGGGGCGGACGCCGAGGACGCGGGCCCGGGAGAGAGCGCCGCCCGGATCGCGGTGTGCCACTCCTGATGGTCGGCGGCCTGCCAGACCAGTTGCACGAAGCGCGCACCCGGACGCAGGGCGCGCCCGATGTTGGCGAACGCGGTGACCGGGTCGCCGAAGAACATCGTGCCGAACCGGCTGACGGCCAAGGTGAAGTACTCCGGCGGGAACGCATGGGACTGGGCGTCGCCCTGCACGAAATCGACGTTCCCGAGTCCTTCCGCCTCGGCCTGTAGGCGGGCCCGCGCCACCATCGGCTCCGAGAGGTCGATTCCGAGGGCGGTACCCGGCGACGCGGCTCGCGCCGCGTCCCTGGTGGTCCGGCCGGTGCCGCAGCCGATGTCGAGGACACGATCACCGGGCCGGAGGCCGAGCGCTTCCAGCAGTCGTTCGTGATGGCGAGCGAGCTCCGAGTCGTAGTCGAACATGCGGACCGCCTCCTCATGCCGCGGGGCCCTCGCGGAGTACGCCCGCACGGTGTCGAGCCGTACACCTGGTTCCAACTCTGGCAGCCACCACGTCGCCCCGGCTCGCGCACAGGGTCCTGGATCGACCTCGAGTGGCAGCCTTACGGCGACTTCACGAGCCGCCTCCTTCCGTGTGCCGCACCAGGGCCGGCACGAAGTCGTCCCACACCGGACGCGGCAGGTCGTGCCCGGCCCCCTTGAGGACCAGAAGCTCCGCACCCGGGACGGCGTCACGCAGCGCCTCGCCGTGCGGCAGCGGCAGCAGGGGGTCGTGATCGCCATGGACCACGAGCGTCGGCGCCATGATGTCACCGAAACCGCCGCTGGCCGGCCCGTCCGGCTCGATGGCGAAGTGGTTGACCAGAGTCGACGGGTAGCTCCTGGCGCGCGCCACATCGAGTTCGGCCAGCGCCCGGATCGCGGTCTCGTCGAAGTACGGCGAGCCACCGGCGTACGCCCTCGCGCCGTCGACCACGTACTCCACGACCGCGCCCGCGTCGGAGAAGTCCGGTTCGGTCGGCATGGACAGTTCGCTCGACGGTGGCGGCAGGGCGTCGGCACCGGTCGAGGTCGAGACGAACGTCAGCGACGCGACCCGGTCGGGATGGTCCACGCCGAGGATGAGACCGGCCCCGCCGAACATCGACTGACAGACCACATGGGCCGAGTCGATGCGCAGGGCGTCCTGGATGCCGAGGACGTCGAGGGCCAGATCGGTGAACGTATAGTCCGGCCGCCCCGGAGGACAGCAGGTCGACCGGCCGGTGTCCCGATGGTCGTAGCGGACCACGAACCGACCGTGGCCGGCGATCCGTGCGCACAGCTCGATGTCCCACCACAGCATGGAGGCGGCCGCCCCGGCGACCAGCACGATCGCAGGGTCCGCGCGGTCTCCGAAGGTCTCGGTGCACAGCTCGACGCCGTTGATTTCCAGGAGTTGCTCGCCGTGCGAGTGGTGTGCGGTCATGTCTGGAACGCTAGAGGCGTCCCACCATCGTGAAAAGCGATGATTTCCGATCGATTCGATCGCTCACGGCGATGTACCACCCTAGGCTGGAACGCGTGAGCAACATCGAGCTGCGCCACCTGGCGGCGATGGCCGCCATCGCCGAGGAGGGCACGTTCGGGCGGGCCGCCGCCCGGCTCGGGTACACCCAGTCGACGGTGAGCCAACAGATCGCCGCGTTGGAGAGGTCCGTCGGGGGGCCGGTCTTCGACCGGCCCGGCGGTCCCAAACCGGTACGGCTCACCCCGCTCGGCTCGGTGGTCCTGGACCACGGTCGCGCAGTGCTGGCGAAGGCGGAGGCGTTGGCCGACGCCGTGGACCGGTTCCGGGCGGGCGACGGCCGGATCGACATCGGCACGTTCCAGAGTGTGTCCAACGTGATCCTGCCGTCGCTCGTACGCCGACTGCGGGACGAGCACCCCGGTTGCGACATCAGGCTGTCCGAGGAGGAGCCGGAGCAGCCCCGGATCGGCGACCTCGACCTGCTGTTCTACGACGGCCGTGTCGACGGCGACGTCGAGCGCCGCAAGCTGCTGGACGATCCGTATCTGCTGGTGGCGGCCACCGGGACCTTCCCCGAGGGGCCGGTGTCGCCGGCGCGGCTCGACGGCGCCCCGATGGTGGCCTGGCCGCTGACCTGCGACCAGCCGTTGATGGAGCAGGCGGTCGCCCGGAGTGGTGCCCGTCCGCAGATCGTGTTCCGCACCGCGGTCAACGACACCCTGTTGTCGATGGTGCGTGCCGGCCTTGGATCGGCGCTGCTGCCGTGGCTCGCCGTCCGTGGCGCCGACGTCGCCTCCGACGACAGGCTCCGCGTCCACGCGCTACGGCCCTCCCTGCCGTCCAGGGAGATCTACCTGCACTGGCAGGCCGGACGCATCCACTCACCACTCGCCGCCCGTGCCGTCGAGATCGCTGTCGAGGTCGCGGCCGGACTCGCACCGCCGTCAACCACCTCGTGACGCTTGCCGGTTGCCCAGGCCATCGGGAGATCACGGGGTGCCGAGATACGTGGTCGCCTCGATGTCGTGCAGGTGGATGAGGATGTCGTGGGCCTGGCCGAGGGCGGTCGTGTACCTGATGGGGTCGGGCCATCCGGCGCCGATGTTCCAGGTGACGCGCTCCTTGCCCAGCCAGGCACGCGCGGGTTCGGGGGCCGTGCGCAGGTCGAGGAAGTAGTCGTCCTGGCGGGTCCTGTCCAGGGTGTCCTCGTTGGAGCCCGGCTCGGCCGCCCCGACCTGGTAGGTGCGCATCACGTGGTCATCGGTGCCGAACGCCTTGAAGGCGCCCCGGTAGAAACTGAAGCCGATGCTGACGTAGGCCTTGCCCAACGCGTCGCGCAGGAAGGCACCTTGGGTCTTGGGATAGCGTGCGTCGAACGAGTCGTAGGACACGTGGGTGTTGTGGGCCGACAGCAGGATCCGGTCGCCGGTGTGCCTGTGCCACCAGGCCACGTTCTCGGCCATGACCTGGTCGCGGAGTCTCATCATCTCCGCCACCTGTCCCTCGTCGTCGAAGTCGAAGGCCATGCCCCTGGCCATCTGATGGATGGCCCTGGCGTGCTGCACCATCCACAGGTGCTCCTGTCGGCCGGCACTCCCGGCAGGGCGGTGTTGCCGCAGAAGCTCGTACACCTTCCCGGTCCGCTCCGCCCGCTCCTGGCGCTCGGCGAGCGGCAGCCTGAAGTACTCCTCGCCGTAGGTGCCGGCGTCGGTGGCCGGTGCCAGGCCGCGGTACAGCTCGGTGACGCGTTCCAGCAACCGCGGGTACCGGCGCGACACATAGTCGGTCACTCGCCGGTACAGCTCCGGTCCCGCGTAGCCCATGTCGTCGCCCATGAACTGCACCGGGTCGTCCGGATGGCGAAGGTTGTAGCCGCGCATCCACGTGATGAGATCGAGGTAGTCCTGGTTGTTCCAGATCCGGTACGAACCCTGGAACTCCTCACGCGCGATGTCCTCGAGGTCGCCCTTCCCGTCCAGTGCGTACTCGTTGAGCCGCACCCCGCTGCTCCAGGGAAGCTCCAGGGAAAAGGACCGGAAGCCCTTTTTCTCGACCAGATAGCGCAGGAAGCGGTGCTTCATGCGGAAGAAGTCCCGCGAACCGTGGGTGGCCTCACCCAACCCCACCACCTCGGCGCCCCCGACCATACGGCCCAGCGCCTCCAGGTCCCGCAGACTGCCCTCGGGGTCAGTGCTCTTCAGCGTGTGGGCGCGGCGCTCGATGGCGGCGACCACCCGCTCCGTGTGCTGCGCGGAGGCCGGTTCCGTCGCCACCGGGACCGAGGCGGGCGACCCCGGTCCTGTGTCGCCGATGGCCGGAGTGGCGACCGCCACCGCGCCGAGGGAGAGGAGGACCGAGGAGATGACTACTGCCTTGTGTCGCTTCATGGTTGTAGATTTCCGTGCGCCCGGGGTCCGTCACCAACCCCTACGCTGCCCACCTGCGGGTACCGCAGGCACGACCCCTTGTTAAAGTGCGCGCGATGTCAACGATCAGGCAGGTCCAAGTCACCTTCGACTGCGCGGAACCCGAGCGCGCCGCTCGCTTCTGGTGCGAGGTGCTGGGGTACGTCGTACCGTCGCCGCCCGAGGGGTTCGCCAGCTGGGAGGAATTCGACCGCTCCCTGCCTTCTGGGGATCAGGGGGCGTGGTTCGCTTGCGTCGATCCCTCAGGTGTCGGCCCGCGACTGTTCTTTCAGCGCGTTCCCGAGGGCAAGGTCGTCAAGAATCGGCTGCATCTCGACGTGCGGGTCGCGACCGGGCTCGTGGGTGAGGAGCGCCTGGCCACCCTGGAGGCCGAATGCGCGCGGCTGGTCGCGCTCGGGGCGGTCCGTGTGCGACTCCTGCCCGCCGATGAGGACAACGAATCGTGCATCGTGATGCAGGACGTCGAGGGCAACGAGTTCTGTCTCGACTGAGCATCGACGGTCAATCCCCCGAGGAGGCCAACTCGGTTTGCTGTCGGCTTCGGTCAGGCGGGCAGGCCGGCTGCGAAGGCGGTGATGACGTCGGCGAGGGCCCGGGGGCCGGTGAGGAAGGGCGTCGTGAGCTTCGCCGGGGATCTCGACGAAGCGGGCGTCGGGCAGGACCTGGTGCAGGCGGGCGGGAGACGTCGGTCAGCCGGCGGGGGCTGAGTTCGCCGGTCACGAGGAGTACCGGGATGTCGAGGACGGCGAAGCGGGTGAGGCCATCGCCGAAGCTGTCCATCGTGCGCATCTCGCGGGCCCATGGCGGGGTCATGGACGCGCGGACGGCCCAGTACGGGTTCTGGCGGAACTCCTCGACGGCGTCGTCGGGGAACTTCAGTAGGTTCCGCAGCCCGAGGGCGAGGGCCCGGTCGAGGTCGCCGGTCAGGACGGCCTCTTCGAAGGGGCGAGCGCGTCGCCGCCCACGGGGCCGCCCAGCGGGATCGGGGGCTCGTAGAGGATGAACGCCGCCGGGGGCTGTTGCTCAGGGGCGGCCTTGCAGGCGGTGTACGGAAGGACGCCGCCTCCCTAGGCAGCATGACATCGAAACGATGCGCACATCGTTTCGATGTGCGACGCTGGAGGCATGCTCGAACTCGCGATCCTCGGTTTCCTCGCCGAAGGCCCCCTGCCCGGTCATGAGCTGCGCCGCAGCATCACGTACCTGACCGGCTACAGCCGTCCGGTCAGCGACGGCACCCTCTACCCGGCGATCAACCGGCTGACGAAGGCCGGGCTGATCGAACGGCGCCCGGCCCCCGAGGCGGGCGGCGGCCGGTACGTGCTCAACCTGACCACGGCAGGACGCGAGGACATGCTGCGGCGGTTGCGAGAACCGGCCGAGCACGAGATCACCGACTTCTCCCGCTGGTTCACCATCCTGGCGTTCCTCTCCCTGCTGCCCGACAGCGCCGAGCAGCACGCCGTGCTCCGACGCCGCCTGGACTTCCTTGAGGCCCCCGCCAGCTTCTTCTACGACGGCGACACACCGCTGCGTGCCGAGCAGGCCGACGACCCTTACCGGCGCGGCATGCTGCTCACCGCCCGCGCCATCAGCCGCGCCGAGCGCGCCTGGCTCCACGAAGTCCTGGACGGCGACGGCCCCGGAGAGGCAGCCGAGCAGCCCCGCCCCCGAACCCACCCCCATGCCCGGAAGGACTGAACATGCTTGCGTCCTGGTACGACCAGCAGGGCCCGGCCACCGAGGTGCTCCAGCTCGGTGAGGTGCCCGACCACACCCCCGGTTCCGGTGAGGTCCGTGTCCGCGTCACCGTCTCCGGAGCCAACCCCGGCGACACCAAGAAGCGGCGCGGCTGGACCGGCTCGGCCATGCCCTATCCGCGGGTGATCCCGCACAGCGACGCCGCCGGCATCATCGATGCCGTCGGCGACGGCGTGGACGCGCGCCGCGTCGGGCAGCGCGTATGGGTGTACGGCGCCCAGTCCTACCGCCCCTTCGGCACTGCCGCCCAGTGCACCGTCGTCCCCTGCGACCTCGCCGTCCCGCTGCCCGACCACCTGCCCGACGACCTCGGCGCGAGCCTGGGCATCCCCGGCATCACCGCGCACCGCACCGTCTTCGCCGACGGCCCGGTCGACGGCAAACTCGTGCTGGTCAACGGTGTCCTCGGCGGGGTCGGCTCGCTGGCCGCCCAGCTCGCCCGCTGGGGCGGGGCCACAGTCATCGGCACCGTCCGACGCGGCACCGACCTGGACCGGATCGACCCCGCCGTCGTCTCCCACGCCGTCGCCCTCGACTCGGGCGACCCGGCCGCCTCGATCCGCGCGCACGCACCCGACGGTGTGGACCGGATCATCGAGGTCTCCCTGTCCGACAACGCCGACCTGGACGACGCCGTCGCCGCCGACGGTGCCGTCATCGCCGCGTACGCCACCCGCGCCGACCGCACCGAGATCCCGTTCTGGACTCTGCTGTTCAACAACGTCACCCTGCGCCTGCTCGGCAGCGACGACTTCCCCACCGAGGCCAGACGCCAGGCCGCCCGCGACCTCACCGCCGCGGCCGCCGTCGGCGCCCTCACCGTCGAGGTCGGCGCCCGCTTCCCGCTCGTCGACATCGCCGAGGCCCACGACCGCATCGACGCCGGCGGCCGTGGCCGTGTCCTGATCGACATCCCCCAGCGATGACACATCGGCCACCCAGGCGGCCCTTACGGCTTCGCCCGTCTGGGCTGCCGTCCGGGCGAAAGCTGTGCGGCTTCGGCCTCCTCGGCGTCCCTGGTGAGCTTCGCGATCTTTGCCTGTGCTGCGGCGATGCCCCGGAGGATGAGGCGCAGGTGGGTGGTGGACCGGGGTACGGCGGCCTGGAGTTCCTCCAGTCGCCGTTGCTGCGCGGCGAGTTCGGCTCGGAGCCGGGCGGCCCGGTCGGGTGGTGGGGGAGCGGCCTCCCCGTTGAAGACGACGTTGTACAGGGGCCGTTCGGTGTGGACGGCTTCGCGTTCGGCCGTGTGTGCGTCGTGGGGGTAGTCGATCTGTATGCCGATGACGCGGGGGCCCCAGGGCTGTTGTTGCAGGTGGGTGCGGATGCGGGTGAGCGGGCAGGTGGAGATGCCGACGTACAGCAGTCCTTCGAGACCGTAGAGCCGGTACAAGGCGGTGCGGCCGGCGGTGTGCAGGCTGCCCTCTTCGTCGAACAGGCCGCGCAGGAACTGCGTGTCCATGTCGGTCATGACTCGGCCTTTCTCGGCTCGGGGCGCGCGGTGGTTGTGACGGCCTGCTCTCACCGGCCCGCGACCGCACGCCGTTTGTCCATCCCCTCACGGTCCCACGCGGGTGTGACACCGGCAGCGTGCCGACGCCGTCGACGACATCCACCGGACCGTGTCGGTCGCCTCCACGCGGATGCCTACCAGCACTGCAACACCGTCGAGCGGTGCATCGACGGCACCCCCGGCCGTGCCGCCTCTTGCCCGCGGCGGACGGCGAAGACGTAGAGGCGCAGGACGGTGAAGCGACCCAGGCAGGCGAGGCCCGAGGCGCTGAGGTAGACGATCTGCTCGCTCAGCATGCCGGGGGAGGGCGCTGGACCAGGTGAAGGACGTATACGGCGGCACTCGTTGCCAGATAGGCGGCGGTCGCCGAGCCGGCTGACTGCCAGTGCTCGCGCCATCCGGCGCGGCACCCCGTGCTGAAGGTGAAGCGGGCGTGGAGTTCGGTGCACAACAGTGTGGAGGCGGCGGTGACGAGCGCGTTCGAGACCGCCCAGGGCAGGGGCATGGCCAGCAGTGATACCGCGAGGCCGGAGAGGACCCCGACGCCGCCTCCGAGTACGACGAACCGTGTGAAGGGGGCGACGGGGTCGGGGGCGGCCGGGGTCGCCGTCGGGCTTCTGTATGAGCGGCGACGTCATGTGGCTGGTCCTTTCAGAAGGCTGCGGGTGGTGATGTCGCCGTGGGTGGTGGTGGCGCGGATGGTCAGGGCGGCGGCGGAACCCTCGGTGTTCTTCAGGGAGTTGTGGACGCGGCCGTGGGAGGTGCCGGCATCGAGGGAGGCGGAGGCGGCGGTGTGGTGAGCGTGAGGGCGCCGGTGACGGCCTCGTCCATCTTCACCGGGCCGCGGGCGCCCCCGAAGACGACGTCGCCGAGGCGTCCGGCGGCGCGGAACTCGGCGGCGGCGGCGTTGGCCCGCAGGTGGTACCGGTTCCTGGCGGCCGGGGCGGTGATCCGCACGACGCCGTCGTCGACGTGGGTGACCTCGATCTGCTCGCCGGCCTTGGCATCGCGGCTCCGGGAGGAGGCGGCGGGACGGATCTCGACGGCGGTGTCGGCGCGGTCGGCGGCGCGATGACGGGGTGTTCATGACAACCTTTCTCCGATCAACGCAACGTCATCTCGCCCGTTCGTTGCAATGAAATGGAGGTGAATGCTGCGGCCGGTGTGCCCCCCACCACCTGGCGGAACAATCGGCCCGCCTACGACCGCTGTTGGCCGGGTTGTCCGCGAACTCCCCCGGAATTGTCCTTGATCGGTAACGGACGCATCCCGGAGCCGCCGTCGCTCGTCTTGCCAGGTGATCACGGAGTGATCGAGGCATTGACGAGAACTGTGTGGAAGCGGGGCGGACATGGCACGGCACGGCGGGCGGGGCTGGAACGGCAAGGTGTTCGGGGCGGCGCTCGGGGTGACGTTGCTCGCGGCCGGCGCCTCGGTGTGGACCGCGCAGGCCGACGCGGTGGGAGGCACCTCGCCGAAGGCGACCACGTCGACCGCGGCGAGCAGTGCGGTGAAGCCGGTCGCGGTGACCATCGTGCACGCCTCGGACAAGGGTGCGCACGGCGTCAACATCACGATCGACGACGGCCCCGACCCCGTGTGGACGCCCCAAGTGCTCGACGTGCTGCGGCAGTACGGAGTCAAGGCCACGTTCTGCATGGTCGGGACGCAGGCGCAGGCCCACCCTGACCTGGTGAAGCAGGTGGTCGCCGCCGGGCACCGGCTGTGCGACCACTCGGTGTCCCACGACACCACCATGGACAAGAAGTCCGAGGCCTATCAGTCGCAGCAGATCCTCGACGCCGAACGCATGATCACCGAGGCGTCCGGCGGCGTACGGCCGATGTACTACCGAGCTCCCGGGGGTGCCTTCACTCCTTACAGCCGTAAGCTCGCCGCGTCCCGGGGCATGCGTCCGCTGGGCTGGAACGTGGACTCCAAGGACTTCGAGCGGCCGGGCACGGACGCCATCGTCGCCACGGTCGAACAGGAACTGCCGGGTGGCCCGACCATCCTCTTCCACGACGCGGGTGGCGACCGTTCCCAGACCGTCGAGGCCCTGCGCCAGATCCTGCCCCGGCTGAAGGAGCAGGGTTACTCCTACGGCTTCCCGGTGCGCTGACCCCAGCAGCCGCACACCGGCGCCGGACCAGCCGGGCGGGGACGCTGTCCGGCTTCAGCCGTCGGACCCGCCGGAAGAGACCCGGCCCGCTCCTACCCGACGAAGTCCGGCTGCCAGGGCAGGACCCGGAAGTCGCCCGTGCCGCTCTTCACGCGCTCGAACGGAGCCGAACTCACGCACTTGGGAAGGTCCTTGGTCTCCGCCGGGTTGCCCACGGAGGCCCAGCTGTAGCCCAACCGGTCGTGGCGGCCCACATCGTGCACGGTGAAGCCCACTCGCTTGCCCTTCGCTCCCGGCAGGTCGCTACCGGTTATGACACCGGTGGCGACCGCGACCTTCCCGCCGGTCACCAGGCAGTCGATCCTCCCCTTGGCCCAGGCGCCCTCGCCGTCGAGGTAGTGGCTGAAGCGGAAGGTCCCGGTGGCCTTCGCCGGGTCCATCCGGTGCTCGGCGGCGAGATGTGCGTCGAAGGTGAAGGTGATGTCGTCCCCGAGTGTCCGGGACAGCTTGGCGGACCCGGTCAGGGCCGCGGCTTCCCGTGGACCGTGGGGGGAGGCGGCGCCGGGCGAGGCGCCGAAGGCCGCGGCGGAGGCGGTGCACGCGACAGTGATCAGGACGACGGCGCCTGCGGCGACACGGACGCGGGCGGAGGCTGACGCGATGCGGCTCATCGCTGGTCCTTTCTCGTGGTCGGCGCCCGTGTTCTGCGGGCGCCTCCCCAGAGTCCCGCGAGCTGACGGGGCCTCACATCGCCCGTCGAGGGGACGTCTTGCTCCCCCGCCCGGCGCACACCGGTGATCGCCGTGCGCCCGCAGAGGTACGCCTGCCTGCACCCCAGGTCTCACGACCTGGACGGACGAGAAGGTGTGTGTTCCGGCCGGGCGTACCCGCCCGCGCCGGGGCACGTCATCCGACCGCAGCGTCCGCGTTCTCCCAGCGCAGTAGGTCACCCGGCTGGCACTCGAGCACCTCGCAGAGCGCGGCGAGTGTCGCGAAGCGGACTGCCTTGGCGCGGCCGTTCTTGAGCACGGCCAGGTTGGCGGGGGTGATCCCGACCCGGTCCGCGAGCTCACCCACGGACATCTTCCGCTTGGCGAGCATCACGTCGATGTCCACGGCGATCGGCATCAGATCACCTCCGCCAGTTCGGCCTGCATCTGCGACGCCTCGGCGTCGCGCGCGACGGCCTGGGCAAGCAGCATCCGCAGCACGAGCACGATGAGCGCGACCCCCAGGATGGCCACACCGACCCCGCCCATGATGACGGTGACGCCAGGATCGTCCCGTTGTCCCGGAGCGTTGACGATGGTGACCGCGAACCACACCAGGGCTGCCGCCACGATCGCGCCGATCACGCCGTCCACGTACCTAAAGGCGGCGTGGGAGAACACGGTGCCGCGTCGCACCATCGTCACCAGCCGTCCTACACACACCACGGCGACCTGGACCGACACCATGCCCAGGATCGTGATCACGCGCATCGCCGTCAGCGGGATCGACCCGTCCTCCGGGTCCCTCCCGCCGGCCAACGTCCACACCATCAACGCCTGCACGAGCACGGTGCCGACGAGCACCATCACGAGCACGGCACGCAGCGCACCGACAGCCAGCTTTCCCATGACCCACCCTTCCATCGAATCGCGGTGGAAATCTATCGAATCTCGATAGGTTGAGCAGGGGCTGGGATGGAGGGCCGGGGTGTTGGGCCGCGATGAAGGGTGGGCGGCGATCCCGAGTGGGCTGACCGCTCAGCTGTCGTCCCGCTGTGCGGTGAGGCGTTGCAGCAGGTCGAGCAGGGTTGCGCGGTCCGCGTCGGGCAAGGCGGAGAAGCAGTCGGCGAGTACCTCGTCGGCCACCTTGTGGCCGGCCGCCAGTACCTGCTCGCCGACGGCGGTGAGGTGATGTTCGATGCGCCGTCCATGCCCTGGTCGGCGTTCCACCAGGTTCTGGGCCGTGAGACGGCCGGCGAGCGTTCCGAAGGCCTGCTCGGTCTGGAAGGTCGCAGCGGCCAACTCGCGCGCGGACGCCCCCGGGGAGCGGCTGATCGCGCGCAGCGCGTCCCACTGGGCCAGTGTCGTACCGACCGCCTGGAGGGCGCCGTCGAGAGCCCTGTGCTGTCGGTACTGGGCCTGTTTGACCGCTCTGCCGAGTTCTTGCAGCTCACCGTGCATGAGGCAAGTCTACGGCACGACCAAGCTAGCTTATATAAAGATGTTTAGTTATCGTGTGGGACATGACCACCGACGCATCAGCCGTATACGCAGACCTGTCCCTCACCCTGTCCGAGGCCGGAGCGGGCAGGCCGGTCCTCGTCCTGCACGGTGGTGGAGGCCCCGCCACCGTCGCCGGCCTGGCAGGGCACCTCTCCCGCACCGCCCACACGATCACGCCTGTGCACCCCGGCTGGGACGGCACCCACCGCCCCGCACAGCTCACCGGCATACGCGACCTCGCCCGCGTCTATCTGCACGTCCTCAGCGAACGCGGACTGCGTGACGTCCTCGTCGTCGGCTCCTCCCTCGGGGGCTGGGCGGCCGCGGAGATGGCCCTGCGCGACAGCGCGGGAATCATCACCGGCCTTGTCCTGATCGACGCCGTGGGCGTACAGGTCGAGACGGAGCCGATCACCGACTTCTTCGCCCTCGACGCCCGTGGCGTGGCTGAGCACTCCTGGCACGATCCCGACCGCTACTACCTCGCTCCGGCCGACATCCCGGCAGAGGAGCTCGCGCGCAGACAGGCCAACATGGCCACGATGCGCATCTTCGCCGGCGACCCCTACATGCATGACCCGGCGCTGCTGTCCCGACTCGGGCGGATCCAGGTGCCCACCCTTCTGCTCTGGGGCGAGAGCGACCGCATCGTCACCCCGGCCTACGGCGCCGCGTACGCCGACGCGTTCGGCAACGGCCGACTCGAGGTCATCCCCGAGGCCGGCCACCTTCCGCACATCGAGCGGCCGGATGCCACCCTCGCTCTCATCGACGCGCACCTGCGTCGGACGAGCAGCCCCTGACCCCGCCACCGGCGGCGACGCCGTCGCCCCGAAGCGCTGCCCTCGGGAGCGTCCTGACATCTCAGCCCGCAGGGGTGGGACGCCGGGCGCGGGGTAGCCGCGTCTGTACGAAGGCTCTGTCGTACAGGAGTCGTCGTCGACCTACACGGGAGGACAGTCGTGCCTGGCATGTTGGAGAAGATCAAGCAGTTCAGCAGGAGCCCCCAGGGGCGGCGTGCCGCCGAGCAGGTGCGCCGTGCCTCGGCCGATCCGCGTCGCCGAGAGCAGGCTCGGCAACTCCTCGGCAAGCTCAGGGGACGCAGCCGCTGAGACCGGCACAGGTGACGCCTCGCCCCCGCATCCGTACGCACGGTCGCTGACGAAGAAGGATGGCCAGGCGTGCTCACCAGGGGCCGGGGAAGGAGGTGCGGCGGTGATGACCGACCTTCGTGATCGGCTGGGCAAGGCCGTGTTCCTGCGAGTGGCCGGCCCGGACGGCCCGGCCAACCGTGCCCGCATCCACGGGACTCCCGGACCCCGGTGGTTCGGCCCGGAACGTCCCATCCGTGCCGTCCACGGTGACGCGTCGATGTTCATCGGCGGACTGAGCGCTCTGCTCCTGCAGTCCCTGCATCCGCTCGCCATGGCCGCTGTGTCCGCCCACTCCGGGTTCCGCGGTGATCCGTGGGGGCGGTTGCAGCGCACCAGCACCTTCCTGGCCGTCACGACCTACGGCACCGCTTCCGACGCCGAGGACGCCGTCGCGCGGGTGCGCGCTGTGCATGAGCGGGTGCGGGGGACGACGTCCGAGGGGCGTCCCTACCACGCGGCGGACCCGCATCTGCTGGGCTGGGTGCACGCGGCCGAGACCGACAGCTTCCTGCGCGCGCACGAACGCTACGGGGCCCGGCCGCTCGACGCGGCGGGATACGACGACTACGTGGCCGACAGCGCACGGGTGGCCGAGGCGCTGGGGGTGATCGATCCACCCCGCGATCGCCGGGCGCTGGCCGATCAGTTGGCCCTGTACCAGCCGGAACTGCGGGCCACTCCCGAAGCCCGGTCCGCCGCCCGGTTCCTGCTGCTGCACCCACCGGTTCCGCTGGCCGTGCGGCCGTTCTACGGCGTCCTGGCGGCAAACGCGGTCGCGCTGCTGCCCCCGTGGGCGCGAAGCGTGCTCCGGCTGCCCCGGCTCCCCGTCGTGGAGGGGCTCACGGTTCGGCCGGCGGGCCTGCTCCTGACGCACACCATCCGCTGGGCCATGTCCCCGGGGGCGCGAGCACGGCTGGAGTGAGGCTCTGTCGTTCCACCGGCGCACCACCGACGGCACCGGCCGAGCCGCAACGTCCACGCCGCGGTCGGCCGGGTTTCAGCCGTCGAGGGGTTCGTAGTCGAACCAGTCGAAGTGGACGGTGCCTGCCGTGGCGTACATGCCGATGACCCGGCCGGTGAAGCCGCCTGCGACCTCGGTCGACAGGTAGCGGCCGTCGAGGGCCGCTAGTTCGGCGAACGTGCCGTCGGGCTGCTCGACGCCGAGGGAGACGACGTCGGGTCCGGTGCAGGGCCCGTGCGGGGAGGGCGGTTCCGTCATGGTGACGGCGAGGACCACGGGACCGGCGGGCACCGCTCGCTCGGCCACGACCGTGCGCAGGGAGCCGACGCGGGCGACCACCTCCACCCGTGTGCCGGACACCTCGATCGCGTAGTGGTGCCGTTCGTCGAGCCGGACGGCGAGGCCACCGCTTCCCTCCGCCGCGTCGACCAGAGTGCGCGCCCGGCACGACAGATGCTGCTGGCGCCGGCCCGTGAACACCACGTCGGGCTCGTCCAGGGAGGTGCCCCGCGCGCGAAGCGTCAGCCAGCCGGGCCGCTCCTTGGTGGTGCAGTGCTCGACGGGCCGGTCGCGCAGGGAGATCCAGGACGGTCGCAGTTCCGCGAGCTCGAAGTCGTCCCGCTGCTCCTCGGTGGGAGCGGGGGAGAGAGGCCAGGGCAACTGGGGCAGTTCCAGGGCGACTTCGCCGACGACCGGCCAGCCGTCCACCCAGGTCACGGGTGCCAGGAAGGTCTCCCTGCCGAGCACGTGCCAGCCTGGGGTGCCACCGTGCGGCCGTACGCCGAGCAGAACCATCCACCAGGAGTCGTCGGGGCCTTGGACCAGGTCCGCGTGCCCGGTGTTCTGCACCGGATGGTCGGTGCCGCGGTGGGTGAGGACGGGGTTGGACGGACACGGCTCGAACAGGCCGTTGGGCGTACGGCTGCGGGCGATCGACACCCCGTGGCCGCGCTCGGTGCCACCCTCGGCGATGAGCAGGTACCAGTACTCGCCGATCCGGTACAGGTGCGGCGCCTCCGGAGCCTTGGCGCCGGGGCCGCCCGACCAGAGCCTGTGCGGAGTGCCGTACGTCTGCCCGGTGGACGGGTCGATACGGACCTGCCCGACCCCGGCGACCGTGCACCAGCAGGTGCCGTCCTCGTCCCAGGCGAGGTCGGGGTCGATGCCGGGTACACCCGGCGCCCAGATGGGATCCGACCACGGCCCGGCCGGGTCGGTCGCCGTGACGATCAGGTTGCCGCCGCCCTCGCTGCAGTTGGTGACGATCAGCCAGAAGCGGCCGTCGTGGTGACGCAGGGTCGGGGCGTAGATCCCGCCGGAGGACGGCATGTCTGCGGGCAGTCGCAACTGGCCCGGCCGGTCCAGGACGTTGCCGATCTGTGTCCAGTGCACCAGGTCGCGGCTGTGGAAGAGAGGGACGCCCGGGAAGTACTCGAAGCTGGAGCAGGCGAGGTAGTAGTCGTCGCCGACGCGGCAGACGCTGGGGTCGGGGTGGAAGCCGGGGAGCACGGGATTGGCGAGAGCGCCGTCCGCCTGATCCTGGTGGAACACCGGTGGGTCCTCTCGTGGGGTGGGGCTCAGCTGTCGAAGCGCTTCACCTGTGCGCCAAGGTAACGGACAGATTTCTCAAGAAACAAGAGCGGAGTGTTGTCGAAGCGCTTCGAAACCGACGCTTCAATCGACTCATGAAGGTACGGATCGGTGCGATCGCGGGCGCAGGAACCGCTTCGCAAGCGGTTCCTTGGGCCTGGACCCGGCGCTCCTGGGCGCGCTCTCCCGGCTGACCCGCCCGGTGCTCGCCGACCGCCTCTCCCTCGGCTTCCGACTGCCC